>NZ_JBVHVT010000001.1:0-293398 GCF_055564695.1 Streptomyces sp. NPDC029014 | reverse complement strand
CCCCCCCCCCCCCCCCCCCCCCCCCCCCCCCCCCCCCCCCCCCCCCCCCCCCCCCCCCCCCCCCCCCCCCCCCCCCCCCCCCCCCCCCCCCCGCGACCGGGTCACCGGTCATCGGGTCCGGGCCACCGCGTCACCGGGTCAGGACCGTCCCCGCCACCGAGTCCGGGACGGGGGACAGGCCCGCCGGGCGGGTCGTGAAGGTGCCGCGGCCCTGGGTGCGGCCGCGGAGGCGTGACGCGTACCCGAACAGCTCGGCCAGCGGCACCACGGCCGTGACCGCAGTCGTGCCGGACCGGCCGGCCGAGCCGGTCACCCGGCCGCGGCGGGCGGCGAGGTCTCCGAGCACGGCGCCGACCGCGTCGTCGGGGACGGTGACCACGACCTCCGCGACCGGCTCCAGCAGGGCCATGGCGCTCGCCCGGAGGGCGGCCCGCAGCGCGGCCCTGCCCGCCGTGCGGAACGCCAGCTCCGAGGAGTCCTTGGAGTGGGTCGCCCCGTCGGTGAGCGTGACGCGCAGTCCGGTCACCGGATGGCCGCCGAGCGGCCCGTCGGCGAGGGCGTCCCGGCAGCCCGCCTCCACGGCACGTACGAACTCCTGCGGGACGCGCCCGCCCACGACGGCCGACGCGAACGCGAAGGCCGTCTCCTGCAGCTCGGCCGTCTCCGCCCCGTCCAGCGGCTCGACGTCGATGACGACGTGGGCGAACTGGCCGGCCCCGCCGTCCTGTTTGACGTGCCGGTGGACCAGGCCGGACACCCCGCGCACGACCGTCTCCCGGTACGACACCTGCGGCCGGCCCACGGCGAGCTCCAGCCCGTGGTCGCGGCGGATCTTCTCCACCGCGACCTCCAGGTGGAGTTCGCCCATGCCCGACAGCACGGTCTGTCCGGTCTCGGGGTCGCTGCGCACCACCAGCGAGGGGTCCTCCTCGACCAGCCGGGCCAGCGCGGTCGCCAGCCGTCCGGTGTCGGTGCTGCGGCGCGCCTCGACCGCGACCGACACCACCGGGTCCGCGACCGTCGGCGGTTCCAGCAGCAGCGGTGCCTGCGGGGTGCACAGCGTGGTGCCGGCGCGGGCCGTCTTCAGGCCCACCGCGGCGACGATGTCGCCGGCCAGGGCCTCGTCCAGCTCGGAGTGCCGGTCGGCCTGCACCCGCAGGATGCGGGCGACGCGTTCGGTCCGGCCGGTGCCGGTGTCGAGCACGGTGTCCCCCTTCCTCAGGGTGCCGGAGTAGACGCGCAGGTAGGTGAGGCGGCCGGTCGCGGTCACCGCCACCTTGAAGGCGAGCGCGGCGACCGGTCCGGCGGGGTCGGGCCGCCGCTCCTGCTCGCCGCCGTCCGGCCCGAGGCCCCGTACGGGGGGCAGGTCGGCGGGCGAGGGGAGGTAGGCGACGACGGCGTCGAGGAGCGGCTCCACGCCCCGGTTGCGGTAGGCGGAGCCGCACAGCACGACCGTGCCGGAACCGTCGAGGGTGATCTCGCGCAGCGCGAGCGCGAGGGTCTCGTCGGACAGCGCACCGGTGGTGCAGAACTCCTCCAGGGCGGCGGGGTGCAGTTCGGCGGTCGTCTCCTCCAGCAGGCGGCGCCGCCGTTCCGCTTCCGCGCGCAGGTCGACGTCGCCCACCGCGTCCGCGTCGCGGACGTCCGCGGTCTCGTACGTGTCGCAGCCCGCGGGCCAGGTCAGGGCCCGCATGTGGACCAGGTCGACGAGGCCGGTGAAGCCGTCCTCGCGGCCGATCGGCAGCTGGGCGACGAGCGGTACGGCCCCGAGCCGGTCGCGCAACGAGGCGACGGCCGTGTCGAGGTCGGCGCCCGCCCGGTCCAGCTTGTTGACGAACGCGATCCGCGGGACGCCGTACCGGTCCGCCTGCCGCCACACCGACTCGCTCTGCGGTTCGACGCCGGCGACGGCGTCGAACACGGCGACCGCGCCGTCCAGGACGCGCAGGGACCGCTCGACCTCGTCGGCGAAGTCCACGTGGCCGGGGGTGTCGATCAGGTTGATCCGGTGGCCGTCCCAGGCGCAGTTGACGGCCGCGGCGAAGATGGTGATGCCGCGGTCCCGCTCCTGGGCGTCGGAGTCGGTGACGGTGGTGCCGTCGTGGACCTCGCCGCGCTTGTGGACGGCGCCGGCGGCGAACAGGATGCGCTCGGTCACGGTGGTCTTGCCGGCGTCGACGTGGGCGAGGATGCCGAGGTTGCGGACGGTGGTGAGGGAGTGTCGGCTGGCGCGCATGGCCCTGGCCTTTCGGGTGGTGGAGCGGGGTGGTGAACGGGCTGCGCGATTGCCGGACGCACTCGTCTCGGAACTTCTCGGAACTTCCCCGTGCTTCTCGGCGCTTCTCGGCGCTTCTTGGATCGTCCCGGTTCGCCCTGGTTCGTCTCACCTCCGGGCGCGGCCGTGCACGCCACCGCGAGATGCGGTGGCGACAGGGGCGTACGGCTCGGAAAGCGGCGGGGCGGGGCGTGGCGGAGCGGGAAGCGGGCGGAGCACGGCGGAGTCCGCCGGATCGGTTCAGTCGACCCGGCGGATCCGTGCGTGCGTCACGGTCAGACGGTGCGGTGCCGGCCGCGCAGCGGGCACCGCACGGCCCGGGACACCGGGATCACGTCGTACCGGGAACGGGGAACGAAGGCGGCGACGGTGCGCTGACGGCACATGACCTGTTCCCCTTCTCCAACTCGACGGCATGCGCGCTGCGTTGCCGCCCGTCCGGCGGTTCGCCGGGTCGCGGCGGTGGCGCGCGTTGCGAGTGTAGGGAACGATGCGGGTCCGGGGCACGGCATTTATGCGCGACCGAACACGAACGGCGGTCACGAACGGCGGTCACGGACGGCGGTCACGAACGTGGCCACCAGTGGCCGGGCCCCTCTCCCGCCACCGCTTCCGACGGCCTGCCGTCCACGCCGACCGGGATCTCGCCCGCCAGCATCACCCGGTGCATGATCCGCGGCTGGTCCGGGTGCGCGGTGTCGCCGGGGGCCAGGTGGATGGTGGCCCGGTTGTCCCAGAAGGCCACGTCACCCGGTTCCCACCGGAACCGGACCGTGTACTCGGGCCGGACGGCCTGCTCCAGGAGCATTTCCAGCAGGGGCGCGCTCTCGGCCCGGGACAGGCCGAGGATGTGCTCCACGTAGTAGCCGTTGACGTACAGCAGCCGCTCGCGCGACTCCGGGTGGACCCGCACCAGGGGGTGGTGGGAGGCGACCTGGTGTTCCATCAGGTGGCGTACGTAGGCGTCCTCGCCGGTCCGCATCCGGTAGCCGACCCCGAGCCGGTGCTCGGCGCGGAGCCCGTCGAGGAACTGCCGCAGCGGTGCGGACAGTCCCGCGTACGCGGCGGCCAGGTTGGACCAGGTGGTGTCGCCGCCGTACGGGGGCACGGCCTCGGCGCGCAGGATGGTCGCGGCGGGCGGGTCGATCCGGGCGCCGTGGTCGCAGTGCCAGCCGCGCAGCAGCGTGTGGCGCCGCCGGTCCAGCCATTCGGCGCGGTCCATGCCGTACCGCCCGCCGAGTTCCAGCCGGTCGGCGGTGGTCTCGATCTCCGGGAACCCGGGCGGTGAGGCGCTGCCGCGCCTGCCGGGCACCACCGGGGTGCCGAACCGGCGGGCCAGGTCCACGTGGGCCCGGTGGTCGAGGTGCCGGCCGCGGAAGAAGACCACCTTCCAGCGCAGCAGGGCCGCCCGGACCTCCGCCACGGTCGTGTCGTCCAGCGGCTCCGCCAGGTCGACGCCGGTGATCTCGGCTCCGGTGTGTCCGGCGAGGGGGTGCACCTCCACCGTGCTTCCGGGACGGATGTGCCCCCCATCGCCGGCCCCGTCGCCGGCGCCGGCGCCGGCGCCGGTCCGGGGGTTGGTGCTCCCGAGGCTGCCCATGCGTGCTCCCTCCGCGACTCCCCCGCCTTCGTCCACCGGTCCAGCATGGCCGCCGGCGGGCCGCCCCGACAGAGCGCCTCGGCGCCGCGGGGCTCAGCCCTTCCGGGACTTCCGTTCGTGCGTGGCCGTCCGGATCTCCTCCGTCGCCGCGCGGAACGCCGGCGCCGCCCGCCGGAAGTAGTCGAAGAGCAGTTCCTGCTGCTCGGGCGTGTAGCCGGCGAGCACCTCGCCGATCCGCCGCCGCGCGGGCCCCACGGCCGCCTCGACGCCGGCCAGGGCGTCCGGTACGGCCTCGACGACCACCTTGCGGCGATCGGCCGGATCCGCGGTCCGCCGTACGTAGCCGGCGCGTTCGAGGCGGTCGATCAGCCGTGTGGTGGCGCCCGTGGTCAGTCCGGTCCCGGCGGCGAGTTCTCCCGAGGTCAGCCCGCCGGCGAGGGTGATCCTGCTGAGTGCGTACCACTCGGAGGCCTGCAGGCCGGCCGCATCCGCTCCTGCCATGCCGTGCAGCCCCACGGCGTCGACGTAGTCCCGGAAGACCGCCCTGCGGTCATCGCCCTGTTCCGGCATCGCTTCTCCCATTCCCCGTGATCCCCTTGCCATTTATCTGCATGCATGCAGATACTGAGCGTGTGCAGTTGCTGCACCAGTCTAGTCAACCACCGCACGGGGAGGCACCACCATGGACCGCAGGACCGTTCGCCGCGTCGCCCTCGTCACCGCCGCCGTCGCCGCCGTCGGAGCCTCCGCCGGGTACTTCTGGCTCGACGCCACCTCCGCCGTCCACCGCACGGGCGCGCCCCACTGCTCCGACGTCGTCCCGACCGGGGCCGACCGCGCGGACGGCGAGGCCGTGTGCGCCACGCTCGACGCCCTCACCGACGCCTGGGGCCGCGGCGACGCGGACGCCTACGGCCGCCTGTTCACCGAGGACGCCACCTACACGACGTACGTCGGCAGCCACTACGAGGGCCGTGCCGACATCACCGAGGGCCACCGCGCCCTGTTCCGGGACTTCACCAAGGGCACCGAGCTCGCGGCGAGCTACCTCGACATGCGCTTCCTCACCAAGGACGTCGTCGTCCTGACCGGCCGCGGGGACGACTACAGCGGCAGCAGGCCGGCCCTCGACGAACTGTCCAAGGTGCAGACGTACACGCTGGTCCGCGACTCCGACGGGGTCTGGCGGATCGCGGCATTCCACAACACCCGGCGGCAGAACGTGATGGAGCGCTTCTCCTTCCTCTACTCCCCGGCCACGGCCCCGAAGGCGGAGAGGTGATCGCGGCGTCCGGCGAGGCGCCCCGGCCCGGACGCCGGAGGGGCCGCGCGGCCCCTCCGGGAGGAGTCAGGGTCGGGGTCAGACGTCGATGGTCCGCATGAACTCCGGTGCGTAGCGGTCGCCGGAGGCGACACCGCGGGGGGCCACGGCCTCGATCGCGGCGATGTCCTCGTCCGTGATCACGATGTCGGTGGCGGCGATGTTCTCCTCCAGGTAGCGCCGCCGCTTCGTGCCGGGGATGGGCACCGCGCCCTGGCGCAGCACCCAGGCCAGGGCCAGCTGGGAGGGGGTGACGGACTTGGCGTCGGCCAGGCGGCGCACGGCTTCGACGACGTCGAGGTTGCGGGCGAAGTTGTCGCCCTGGAAGCGCGGGTCGGTCCGGCGGAAGTCGTCCTCCGCGAAGTCGTCCGGGCTCTTGATCGCGCCCGAGAGGAAGCCGCGGCCCAGCGGGGAGTAGGCGACCAGGCCGATGCCCAGCTCGTCGAGGACGTCCCGCACCCCGTTGGTCTCCAGGCCGCGCTCGAAGAGGGAGTACTCGGTCTGGACGGCGCTGAGCGGGTGGACGGCGTGGGCGCGCCGGATCGTGGCCGCCGAGGCCTCGCTGACGCCGAGGTAGCGGACCTTGCCGGCGGTGACGAGCTCGGCCATCGCGCCGACGCTCTCCTCGATCGGCACGTTCGGGTCGACGCGGTGCAGGTAGTACAGGTCGATGTGGTCCGTGCCGAGGTGGCGCAGCGAGCGGTCGGCGGCGCGGTGGATGTACTCGCGGCTGCCGTTGTGGCCGAAGCGGTTGCCGTCGTCGTCGAACTCGAGGCCGGTCTTCGTCGCGATGACGACCTGGTCGCGGGGGCGGTCCGACAGGGCCTTGGCGATCAGCTGCTCGTTGCGGAAGGGGCCGTAGCCCTCTGCGGTGTCGAGCAGGGTGACCCCGAGCTCCAGGGCGCGGTGGATGGTGGCCAACGATTCGGGCTCGTCGGTGGCCCCGTAGAAGGCGCTCATGCCCATGCAGCCGAGGCCTTCGGCGCCGACCTGCAGGCCCTGGGTACCGAGTGCACGCGTTTCCATGCTGTCTCTCCGCTCTCGCTCAAGTAACTAACCGGTTATCTACACCGTGCACGAACCCGCCCCCGCTTGTCAATAACTAGATAGTTACTTGCTAGCCTGGGCCGTATGGCACGTGATTCCAGCGCAACGAAGGCCCGTATCCTCGCGGCGGCCTTCGACGAGTTCGCCGAGTACGGTATCGCCGGGGCCCGGGTGGACCGGATCGCCGACACGGCCGGCGCGAACAAGCGGATGATCTACGTCTACTACGGGAACAAGGAGCAGCTGTTCGACCAGGTCCTCCAGCAGGCCCTGGAGCAGGGCGCCGAGTCCGTCCCCTTCGACGCCGAGAACCTGCCCGGCTACGCCGGCGCCATCTTCGACCACCTCACCGCGGACCCGCGGCTGATGCGGCTGGTGATGTGGAAGCGGCTGGAGCGACCCGAGGCCACCCCTCTGGAGACCGAGGCGTACGCCCGCAAGCACGCCGCCCTCGCCGCGGCGCAGCAGGGGGGCCACGTCGACCCGTCCCACGACCCGGCCGACGTCCTCACCCTGGTCCTGGCCCTGGCCCAGGCCTGGTACACCACCGCCGCCGCACCGACGGGCCCGGGCCACCGCGCGGCGGTGGTCGACGCCGTGTCCCGCCTGACCGCCGCGAAGCCCCAGCCCCCCACCCAGAGGCCCCTTGCCCCCTAGGGCTGTGGCCCGAGAGGTTCACCGCCTCGCGGCGCTCCCGCAGCTACCACTGGGAGGTGCCCCCGGGCACGGCACCTCGCCGCGTTGTCGGACCGCACACGAACGTGCGGTACGAGCCGCGGCCTCCGCCTTGCGATGCACCGCACCGGACGCCGCGAGCCGGCGAACCTCTGCGGCCCCAGCACTAGCCTCGGGTCGGGGCCGGGGTCGGCGGGTGGTGGGGGCCGCGGGAGGCGGCCGGGAACCGGCGCCACAGGGACCAGGAGGCGGTGGCCACGAGGAGGGCGTTCAGGAGTACGGGGGCCCAGCCCCAGTGCAGGGCGGGCCAGATGGCGGTCGCCGCGACGAAGGACACGGCGAGGTTGGCCCCGGCGAACACCAGCCACGCCACGAGCGGCCGCCGCCGGGGCTCCAGGCCCCCGTTCACGGCGGCCAGCACCAACGCCGTGGTGAGCATGGGGCCCACCGCCCAGCGGGCGTGCCAGCCGAGGGCGGCGTACCACAGGTACGAGTTCACCCAGACGGCGGCGAAGCAGGCGCCGCCGCGCAGGAGTCGGGGCCAGGCCGGGCTCGGCCGGGGACCGGTGGCCGTCGCGGCGGCCGCCGGCGCGGGGGACTCCACCCCCGCGCCGGGGAGGCCCTCCCGGCTTCCGGTTGCGCCGCCGCCCCGGGCCGGCGGCGCGTCTTCCCTCGTGGTCGGCGCGGGTCGCACCGCCGCCGACCCCTCACCGCGGGCCACCGCCTCCAGCGCGGCCAGGGCCTCCTCCGCCGTGCTCCGGCGGGCCGGATCCTTCGTCAGCAGGCCCGCCAGGACGGGCGCCAGCACGCCCGCCCGCTCCGGTACGGGCGGGTCCTGCATGACGATCGCGACGCACAGCGCGGAGAAGGTCTCGGCGGAGAACGGCGGCCGGCCCTCCACCGCGCTGTACAGCGTCGCGCCCAGGGACCACAGGTCCGTGGCGGGCGTCGGGGGCTCGCCCTCGAGCTGCTCGGGGGCCATGTAGGCGGGCGTCCCGATGACGGTGCCGGTGTGGGTGAGCGTCATGGTGGCGTCGGAGACGTGGGCGATGCCGAAGTCGGTGATCACGACCCGGTCGTCCGACAACAGGACGTTGTCGGGCTTGAGATCGCGGTGGATGGTGCCCGAGGCGTGCGCCCGCACGAGGGCCCTCAGCATCAGGGCGCCGATCTCCGCGACGCGGCGCACCGGCAGCCCGCCCTCCCCCGCCACCGCGGCGGCGAGGGAGGTTCCGGTCACGTACTCCATGACGATGGCGGGCGCGCCTTCGTGCTCGACCACGTCGTGGACGGTGATGATCCCCGGGTGGTTGAGTCGCGCGGCGGCCCGCGCCTCGCGCATCACGCGCCGCAGCAGCACCGCCCGTTGCTCGTCGCCGATGCCCTGCGGCAGGAGGACCTGCTTGACCGCGACCTCCCGTCCGAGCGTCTCGTCCCGCCCCCGCCAGACCCGGCCCATGCCGCCCTGGCCGATGAGGTCGAGGAGTTGGTACCGGCCGCCTATCAATGCCCCGTTCGCCTCTGCCACCCGCCCACCCTAACGACCGGATGATCTCCGCGAAGGCCGGTCCCCCGGATCGCGGGCCCGTGCCGGTCAGGGGTACGGGCTGCTGGGCGCGACCCGCGGGATGCGGGGCGCGGGATGCGGGGCGCGGGATGCGGGGCGCGGGATGCGGGGCGCGGCCTCGCGGCTCGCGTCAGGGCCGTTGCCCCGTCTCCGCCAGGCTGCCCGTGCTCCCCGCCCGCGCATGATCGAGGTGGTAGACGGCGAAGGCGCGGCCTATGACCGGCATGGCGACGTTGCGGACCAGGACCCCGCCCGCCGTCATCCCGTGTTCCGTGCCGTGGTGGGCGTGGCCGTGTACGGCCAGGTCCGCGCCCGCGGCGTCGATCGCCTCGGCCAGCAGGTAGCTGCCGAGGAACGGGTAGATCTCCAGCGGCTCCCCGGCCAGCGTGTCCGGGACGGGGGCGAAGTGGGTGAGGGCGATCCGCACGGCGCAGCCGTCCTCGGCCAGGCCGTCCAGGGCGCGGCGCAGCCCCTCGGCCGACTCGCGGGTGGTCCGGACGAGGGCCTTCATCTCGGGTTCGCCGAAGTCCCCGGCGCAGCGCCCGGCGAAGCCCCCGCAGAAGCCCTTGGTGCCGGCCACGCCGACGCCGGTGCCGGTGCGTACGGAGGTGCCTTCCAGGACCGCCACCCCGGCCTCGCGGAGCACGTCCGCGACCTCGTCCTGGCGGTCGCTCTGGTAGTCGTGGTTGCCGAGCACCGCGACCACGGGCACGGGCAGCCCCCGTACCTCCCCGGCCACCACCGCGGCCTCCTCGGGGGTGCCGTGCCGGGTGAGGTCGCCCGCGAGGAGCAGCAGGTCGGCGCAGCCGCCGAGGGTCTCGAAGGCGGGCCGCAGCAGGCCCTCGCTCCCGGGAGCCAGGTGGATGTCCCCGACGGCTGCGACACGGGTCATGGCAGGTCTTCCTCCTGCGCCCGCGAGGGCGGCTGCACGCTGACGACGCGCACGTCGTGCCGCCAGGGCAGCCCGGCCAGTTCCTCGGCGGCGATGCGCAGCACCGTGGCCCGGCACGCGCGGGTGGTGACGGTGCCCGACAGGACGGGGGTCCCGCCGTTCAGGTCGATCTGGACGCCGAGTTCGGCGACGTCGTCGTGGGCGAGCCGGTCGCGCAGGTGCTCGACGCGGTACGTGACGGCGTCGGCGCCCGGTGCGGGCGCAGCGGGCCCGGGGCGGGGGACGGTCATGGCTGCGGCTCCTTCCGGGGCGGCCGCTGCCGGCCGTGTTCGCGCGGGCCGATGATGTCGAGTCGTTCGAGGAGGTACAGGAACGCGTCGGGCAGCGGGTCGGCCCGGTGGGCGCGGTCGAGCCGGTCCCAGTCGATGCGCTCGCGCAGGACGCGGGCGGTGGGCAGCAGGGCGCCGAAGTCGCAGTAGTGCTCGGTGAGGGCGGCGAGCAGGCTGTCCATGAGGTCGGTGGGGGCGAGGACCGGCATGTACACCGAGTCCACGGAGCGGACCTCGGCGCGGTCGAGCAGCTCGCTGCTGACGGGCCGGCGGGCCAGCTCGAAGATCAGGTCGATGTCCTCGCCGTCGGACCGGCCCTTGACCAGCCAGTCCTCGGAGGATTCGCGGAGCCGGACGCCGCCCTCCGCGAGGGCTTCCATGACCTCCGGGGCGTCCTCGCGGCGCAGGCAGAAGTCGGTGTCGTGCTGGAAGCGGGCCGGGGCGCCGTGGGCGAACGCGGCCACGCTGCCGGCGAGGGCGAAGGGCCTGCCCGTGGACTTGAGCAGGGTGGCGACCCGTTTGGTCACCTCCAGGATGGCCTGGGTGTGGTCCTGCGGCAGGTCGGCATCACGACCGGTGCCGGGGCCGGTGTCCGGGTCGGTGCCCGTGGGCACACCGGCTGCGGCCTCCGGGTAGGGCGTCGGGGCGTGGCTCATGGGTGCGGCCTCCTGGTCGGCCGGTGGTCGCCAGCGCCTGCCCGACCCCGGTACGGGTAAACCGGGCCGCGCTTCATCCCGTCCCGCGCCCGTCGGCGGCGGCGTACGGGGTGGCCCGTCGGCTGCGGGCCGGTGCGGCGGCGAGTCGGCGGGCACCGCGGGCCAGGGCGAAGGCCGCGAGGGCGGCCGCGGGCACGGCGGTCACCGCGACCAGGGCCCACTGGAGGGCGTAGTGCGTGGCCTGGGTCGGGGTGCGGTCGAAGGTGATCATCGGGCCCCAGGTGTAGTAGCCCCAGATCATCAGCAGCTGGGAGGCCACGGCGCGGAGCACGGCGTGCACGGCGGTGGGGGCGGTGGCCGCGACCAGGACGACGACGGCCGCGTACGGCACGTAGCCGGACGCGAAGCGGCTCGCGGCCGTCACGTGCAGCCCGTCGCCGTCGCCCGCGACGGAGATCCACGCGGACAGGGATCCGGCGGCGAGCGCCACCGCCGCGGTGGCCGCCGCCCTTCGTACGCCCCTTGCCATGCCGTTCTCCTTCTCCTCGCCCGCCGCGTCCGCACCGGGGCGGGCCGGGCCGACCCCGGTTCGGGCCCAGCCTGCGTGTCGCGCATGCGCGGGGGATGACCGCTCCATGACCGTTTCGTCACGGCGGCCGCCCCCACTACGCCCGCCCCGGCCGCCCCGTTCCAACCAGCCCGACAATCCATCCGGCCGTCTCGACATGCAAAACGGTTCGTCTCACATAGCGGTTGACTCATTAGAGTGCCCATGTGAACACGCAGCGGATTTCGCGCAGTTGGCTCATGCTCGCCCTGGGCACCGGCGGCCAGACCGCCAGTACGACGGCGCTCTACGGCCTCGCCTACCTGATCCCCGCGTTCCGGGAGGACCTCGGAGTGTCGCTGGCCGGGGCGGGGGTGCTGGTCTCGTGTCCGATCGCCGGGATCCTGCTCGGGCTGGTCGGCTGGGGCGTGGTCGCCGACCGGTACGGGGAGCGGCTGGCGCTGGGGGCCGGGCTGCTGGCCGCGGCCGCGGCGATGGCCGGTGCGGCCTTCGCGGAGGGCACGCTGACGCTGGGCGTCCTGCTGGTCCTGGCCGGGGCCTTCGGGTCGTCCGTCAACTCGGCCTCCGGGCGACTGGTCATCGGCTGGTTCCCGCCGGACCGCCGCGGTGTGGCGATGGGGGTGCGGCAGGCCTCGCAGCCGCTGGGCACCGCGCTGGCGGCCGCCGCCATGCCGCCGCTGGCCCAGCACGGCGGTCTCGCCGCCGCCCTCGGACTGTCCGCCGTGCTGTGCGGGGCGACCGGCGCGGCGACCGCCCTGTTCGCGGTCGACCCGCCGCGGCCCGGGCAGCCGACGGGCGCCCGCGCCCCCGCCCCGTACCGGGAGGGCGGCCACCTGTGGAGGCTGCACGGTGTCGCGGCCGCACTGTGCGTGCCGCAGTTCGTGGTGACGGGCTTCGCGCTGCTGTTCCTGACCGGGGCGCGCGGCTGGTCCGCGGCGGCCGCCGGGGCCGTCCTGGCCGCGGTCAACCTGGCCGGTGCCGCGGTGCGCCTGCTGGCCGGCTGGTGGTCGGACGCCGTGGGCAGCCGGATCCGGCCGATGCGGTGGCTGGGCGCGGCCACCGCCGCGGACCTGGCCCTGCTCACCGCCGGGGCGGCCCTGGACTCCCCCGTCGGCACGGCCGCCCTGCTGCTGGCCTCGGCGCTGACCGTGAGCACGAACGGGCTGCACAACACCGCGGTCGCCGAGTACGCCGGCCCCGACTGGGCGGGCCGCGCCCTGGGCGTGCACGGGATGGGGCAGCACACCGCGATCGTCCTCGTCCCGCCGCTGGCCGGTGCCCTGATCGCGGACCGGGGTTATCCGCCGGCCTTCGCGCTGGCGGCGGGCTGCGCGGCGCTGGCGGTGGTGCTGCTGCCCGCGGCCGACAGGGTCCCGCGCACGGCGTGGACCGCCCCGGCCGACGCCGACCGGCCGCGGCCCCGGGCCGGGAAGGGGGGCGGCGAGCGCCCCGGTCACAGCGCTAGCCGCGTTTCGCGCGCAGGAACCGCTGGAGACGCGCCCACGGCCAGGCGTTGACGACGTCGTCCTTCGTCAGCCAGCCGCGCTGGGCGGTGCCCACCCCGTACCGCAGGTAGGGCAGGTGCACGGTGGCGTGCGCGTCCGAGTCCACGGCGAACTTCACCCCGTGGCGCTTCGCCCGCAGGACGTCCTCGTCGCACAGGTCGAGCCGCTCCGGATGGGCGTTGATCTCCAGGGCTGTTCCGGTGCGGGCGCAGGCTTCGAAGACCGCGTCGAAGTCGGCGTCCACGCCGGGCCGCTTGCCGATCCGCCGGGTGGTGGGGTGCCCGATGACGGCCACGTACGGGTTCTCGCAGGCGCGGATGAGGCGCCGGGTCATGGCCTGCCGGCTCTGCCCGAAGTGGGAGTGGACGGAGGCCACGCACAGGTCGAAGCCGGCGAGGAACTCGTCGGGCCAGTCCAGGCCGCCGTCCGGGCCGATGTTGAGCTCCGTGCCGTGCAGCAGCCGCATCCGGCGCACGGTGCGGTCCAGTGCGCGGACCCGCTCCCGCTGTTCGAGGGCCTTCTCCTTCGTCATCCGCTGCATGGCGAGGTCCGGCGCGTGGTCGGTGACGGCGTAGTACGCGTACCCGCACGCCGCGCCGGCGGCGACCATGTCCTCCAGGGTGGCGAGGCCGTCGGTGAGGTCGGTGTGGGTGTGCAGGTCGCCCTTGATGTCGGCCTCGGTCACCAGTTCGGGCAGTTCTCCCGCGAGCCCCGCCGCGATCTCCCCGCGGTCCTCGCGGAGCGTCGGCGGGATCCAGGGCAGGCCGAGCCGGGCGTAGATCTCCTCCTCCGTCTCGGAGGCGAGGTTCTCGCCGCTCTCGGCGTCGAAGAGCCCGTACTCGGACAGCTTGAGCCCGTGCCGTACGGCCAGCTCGCGGGTGCGGATGTTGTGCGCCTTGGAGCCGGTGAAGTACTGGAGCCCCGCACCCCAGGAGGCGGGCGGCAGGACGCGGAGGTCGACCTGGAGGCCGGCGGCCGTCCGGACGGAGGACTTCTTCGCGCCGTGCGCGATGACCTCTGCGGTGACGGGAAGGCCCCTGAGGGCGGTCATGAACGGCTCGGAGCGGTCGGCCGCGACGAGGACGTCGAGGTCGCCGACCGTCTCCCGCATCCGCCGCAACGAGCCCGCGAACGTGCACCGTACGCAGCCCGGGATGCGGGACAGCTCGGCGACGATCTCCTCGGCGATCTCCGTCGCCGCGTCCAGCAGGATGCGGTCGCCGGCCTGCCGGAGCAGGGAGATGCCGTGGAGGATGCTCTCCTCGGTCCGCTCCCCGAAGCCCTTCAGGTCGCGCAGCCGCTCCTCGTGCAGGGCGGCCTCCAGTTCCGCGACGGACGAGATCCCGAGCTCCTGGTGCAGCACCAGGGCCTTGCGGGGGCCGAGCCCGGGGATGCGGGTCAGTTCGCGCACGCCGGGCGGGATGGCGGCCCGGGAGGCGTCGACCTCGGGGATGTGCCCGGTGCGCAGGTAGGCCTCGACCTTCTCGGCGATGGACCGGCCGACGTTCGGGATCTCCATGAGGCCCTTGGTGTCGAGGCCGGAGATGTCGGCCGGGTGGCCGCCGATGGCGCGGGCGGCCTTCTCGTACGCGCGCGCCTTGAAGGCGTCCGCCCCGCTGATCGCGATCAGGTCGGCGTACTCCCGGAGCAGTGCCTCCACCTCTTCGTTGGCCCGGCCCATACCTCCAGGGTGCCCCCGCGGCGCCGCCGGGGCACGGCCTGCCGGGGGCGGCGCGGGGCGGGCCCGGGACGGGAAGGCCGGGGACGGGAAGGCCGGGGACGAGACGGCCGGGGACGGTGTCAGCTCCCGGCGCCGGCCGATGCCTTGGCGCGGTGCCGTACCGATCTCCAGCGCCATGTGGCGGCGCAGGGACGCGCCGGACGAGCCACTGGCCGGGGGCATCCCGACCTCGTCGCGGAACCGGCGCGACAAGGTCCGGTCGGCGACGACGCTGCCGTGGTCGCGGCGCAACAGGTGCGGGCAGAGGTCCACGCCCGCGGCGACGCCGGCGGCTGTGACGACCCGGCCGCCGACCACGAACCAGGACGTCGGCGTCCACCGCCACCCGGGGGAAGGCCCGCCGGAAGTGCTCGGTCTCGTCCGGTGGGTGGTGGCGTGCCGGCCGGCAACCGGTCGAGGGCGGCGTCGAGTTCGGGCGGCAGCCAGTCGCGCTCCGCGGGGTCGCTGCCGTCCGCGCCGGGGCCGCAGACGAACGGCGGGACGACGAGGGTGTCGGCGGTGGCGACCGCCTCGGCGCCGTGCTCCACGCGCCGCGCTCCACGGTGATGGCGAAGTCGGCGCCGGTGCGGACCGGACGGCCGTCGAGGCTGCAGGTCAGGACCTCGTGCGGGGGTGTGCCGGCGGGGCTTTCGGCCGTGCCGAAGATGCGTACCGGATGGTCATCTCGAACGGGATCGGCCGTCACCCGGACCGGGTTCGGCGGTCCCGATGCCCTCCGCCTCACCACCGCCGACCGGCCCGAACCCGGCCCCGCCGAGGTGCTCGTACGGATCCCGGGCACGGCGGTCAACCCCACCGACGTGTGGCACCGCGCCTCCGGCGGCCCCGCCGGCACCGAGGTGCCGCCCGTCCCGCTCGGCTGGGACCTGTCGGGCACCGTCGAAGCCGTCGGGATCGGCGCCACGCTCTTCCGCCCCGGCGACGAGGTGTTCGGCATGCCCGGGCATCCCGCCCCGCGGGCACGTACGCCGAGTACGCCACCTCCCCCGCCCGGCACCCCGCGCACGAGCCGGCAGCCCTCGACCATGTTGCCGCCGCCGTCCCCCTGGCCGGGACTGACCGCATGGCAGGCCCCGGTGGACACCGCCGACGTACGGCCCGGGCAGCGGGTCCTCGTCCACGCCGCGGCCGGCGGGGTCGGCCACCTCGCCGTGCGGATCGCCAAGGCGCGCGGGGCGTACGTGACCGGCACCGCGAGCACGGCCACGCAGGCTTCGTCCGCTCCCTCGGCGCCGGCGAAGCCGTCGACTACCGCACGACGGACTTCGCGGAGACCGTCTCGGACGTCGACGTCGGCGTGGACACCATCGGCGGCGCGCACGGTCCGTGTTCGCTGCGCACCCTGCGCCCCGACGGCATCGTGGTCTCCCTCGCCTCCCCGGACGAGGCGGCCCTCGCCGAGGATGCGCGCCGGCTCGGCGTCCGCGCCGTGTTCATGGCGGTGGAGGCCGACCGGGCGGGCATGCGGGCGCTCGCAGGCCTCGTCGAGCGGGGCGCCCTGCGCCCGCACGTCGCGGAGGTGCTGCCGCTCGCGGAGGCGGGCAGGGCGCACGAGCTCTCCCGGTCCGGCCGCACCAGCGGCAGGATCCTCCTGACCGCGGCGGCCCACCGCGCCCACGCCTGACCGGGCCCCTCGCCCTCCGCCCCCTGGCTTCGGTCTGTCCCCGTCCTCTTCAGGTCGGCGAGGACGACGTATGTGCTCGTCCCCCGTGCCTGGCACGGCGCCTGGACCTTCGGACCCCCGCCCGCGAGCTGCGCCGCGCCGGACACCGGGCCCATCCGCCGACCCTGACCGGCCTCGGTAGCCGCAGGCACCTGCTGACCGCTTCGGTGGACCCGGGCACCCACATCGAGGACGTGGTGAACCTCCTGGCCGAAGAGGACGTGACCGATGTCGTCCTGGTCGGGCACAGCTACGGACGGGCATGGTCGTCACCGGCGCCGCGGACCGGGTGAAGGGCCCGGCGATCCGGCTGGAGGGCTGCGCGGACCGTTTCGCCGCGAAGTCGTACGTCCACGCCACGCAGTGGCCCACGCCGTCGCCGTTCGCGGAGCCGTACCAGCGGCTGAGCGGTCTGCCGGACTGGCGGACGTACACCCTGGACAGCGGCCAGGACGTGACGCGCGGCGCGCCGGCGGGGGGCTGGAGCAGGGCTGCGCCTGCCACGGCCGGGGGCACGGCCTGCACCGGTCGCGGCGGTGGTCCTAGCCTGGGGATGTGGGTGCCGATGCGGTCACGGTGTTCCTGTGCGGCGACGTCATGCTCGGTCGCGGCGTCGACCAGGTCCTGCCCGGCCGCGGTGATCCGGAGCTGCGGGAGGGGTACGTCAAGGACGCCCGCGACTACGTGGGGCTGGCGGAGGCGGTGAACGGGCCGCTGCCGCCGCTGCCGGTCGGCTTCGACTGGCCGTGGGGCGACGCCCTCGGGGTGCTCGACGCGGCCGCGCCGGCCGCCCGGGTGATCAACCTGGAGACCTCCGTCACCCGGAGCGACGACTTCGCGCCCGGCAAGGCGGTCCACTACCGGATGCACCCCGACAACCTGCCCTGCCTGGCGGCCGCCCGCCCCGACGTGTGCGTGCTGGCCAACAACCACGTCCTCGACTTCGGCCGCCGCGGGCTGCGCGAGACGCTCCGTACGCTGTCCCGCGCCGGGCTGCGGACGGCCGGCGCGGGCCATGACGCCGCGGAGGCCGCCGCGCCGGCCGCCGTCCCGCTCGGCGGCGGCCGCCGCCTGCTGGTCTTCTCGTTCGGGATGCCCTCCAGCGGCATCCCGGCGGACTGGGCCGCGACCCGGAGCGGGCCCGGGGTCGCGTACGTGGCCGGGCCCGGCGCGGCGGCGGCGCGCGAACTGACCGAGCGGGTACGGCAGGAGAAGCGTCCCGGGGACCTCGTCGTGGCCTCGGTCCACTGGGGTTCCAACTGGGGCTACCCGCTGCCCCGCGACCACACCGCCTTCGCCCGCGCCCTCGTCGACGGCGGCGTCGACCTCGTGCACGGCCACTCCTCGCACCACCCCCGCCCGCTGGAGCTCTATCACGGACGGCTGGTCCTGTACGGCTGCGGCGACTTCATCGACGACTACGAGGGCATCAGCGGCTACGAGCAGTACCGCGACGACCTGCGCCTGCTCTACCTGGCCTCCCTGGATCCGGACACCGGCCGGCTCACCAGCCTCGGGATCACGGCGTTCCAGGCCCGGCTGCTGCGCCTGTGCCCCGCCTCGCCCGAGGACTCCCGCTGGCTGCGGGAGCTCCTGGCCCGGATCGGCACGGGCCTGCGCGTCCGGGAGGGCGCCGAAGGACCGCCGCACGCGTGGACGCTCGTACCGTCCTGACGCGGCGCCCCGGTGCGCCTCCCGTGCCGCCCGCAGCAGCGGCGACGAAGTGCCCGTCGGGGTGGCCGGTTTGATGCGGCGGCAGGCCGCGGCACCCCTCGGGCCCGCTGGCCCCCTCCGCACCGCAGGGGCACACTGATCACGCCGGGATCAGCGATCCGAGGAGACTCGATGCCCCAACCGTCCGCGTCTGCCGCACCGCCCGTACCGATCATCATCGACTGCGACCCCGGGCACGACGACGCCCTCGCGATCATGCTGGCGGCGGGCGACCCGGCCGTGGAACTGCTCGCCATCACCACCGTGGCGGGCAACCAGACGCTCGCCAAGACCACCCTGAACGCGCGGCGGGTCTGCACGGTCGCCGGCATCACCGGAGTGCCCATCGCGGCGGGCTGCGACCGGCCGCTGGTCCAGCCGCTGGCGGTGGCGGACGACGTGCACGGCGTGTCCGGCATGGACGGCCCCGCCTTCCCCGAACCGGCGGTGGACGTGGTGCCCGAACACGCCGTGGACCTGATGCACCGGATCCTCAACGAGCATCCGGAGCCGGTGACCCTGGTCCCGACCGCCCCGCTGACCAACATCGCGCTGCTGCTGACCCGTTACCCGCAGGACGCCGCCCGGATCCGCGAGATCGTCCTCATGGGCGGCTCCACGGAACGCGGCAACCGGACCCCGGCCGCCGAGTTCAACGTCCAGACCGACCCGGAGGCCGCCGACATCGTCCTGCGCAGCGGCGTCCCGCTGACCATGTGCGGGCTCAACGTCACCCACCAGGCGCTGGCCACGCCCGAGGTGGTGGCCCGCTTCGAGGACCTGGGGACCGAGCTGGGCCGGGTCTGTGCCGGACTGCTGACCTTCTTCGCTTCCACCTACCGCGAGCTGTACGGGTTCCCGGATCCGCCGTTGCACGATCCGGTGGCCGTGGCCAGGGTGATCGACCCGGGGATCGTGCACTGCGTGGGCGCCAACGTCGTGGTGGAGCTGGCCGGCCGGTTCACGCGCGGCGCGACCGTCGTCGACCTGCACGCCCGTACGGGCCGGCCGGTGAACGCGCAGGTGGCGACCGCCCTGGAGGCGGACCGGTTCTGGGACCGGGTGGTCGCCGCCGTCTCCGCCCTCGGCAACACCGGCGCCTCCTGACACGCCTGGTGGGTGGCGGCGGTACGGCCCCGGCCACCGCCACCCCGCGGCCGTCGCCCTCGCGCGCGGCCGCAGCATCCGCCTCCGTCAGGCGAGGGTGATGCTGTCGCCGGCCACGGTGATCTTGGCGGGCGCCAGCGGGCGGGTCGCGGGGCCGCCCGCCGGCGAGCCGTCGGACACCTTGAACAGGCTCTGGTGGCAGGGGCAGACGATGTTCCCGTCCGTCACCGACGCCACCGAGCAGCCCGCGTGCGTGCAGGTCGCCGAGAAGGCCTTGAACTGGCCCGCGGTCGGCTGGGTCACCACGACCTTCTGGTCCTTGAACACCTTGCCGCCGCCGACCGGTATGTCGGCGGTGCGCGCCAGGGCCTTCCCGCCGCCCGCCGGGGCCGGGGCCGAGCCGGCCGGTGCGGGGGCGCCCGCCTCGGAGCCGGCCGGGGCCGGGGCGTCCTGCGCGCCGGAGGCCTCGGAGCCGCCGTCGGCGCCGCAGCCGCTCAGCGCTGCGCCCGCCAGGCCGGCGGCGCCCGCCGCGAGGACCGTGCGCCGGCGTGTGGTGTTGCCCATACCGTGTCTCCTTCTCGTCCCGGAAGCGGACCGGGGCATCGTATGTCTCCCCGACCTCAACAGGAACACGCCCATCCGCCGTGGCCGGTTCACGCTTCTTCGCATCGGATGTGGTCGAACCGTGGCGGCCCCCGGGCCGTGTGGTGCGTATGGACACCTCGACGAGCACCCCGACGAGCACCCCGACGAGCACCTCGGCGAACGCACCGGCGAACACCCCGACGAACGCCCCGTCGCGCACGCTCATTTCCGTCGTGCGCGCGCACGCCGCCCGGCACGCCCTGCTGCCGCTGCGGCTCTTCCTCGGCTTCACCTTCGTCTACGCCGGCCTGGACAAGCTGGCCGACCCGGCCTTCCTGTCGGCCGCCGGCGACGGCTCGATAGGTCAGCAGATGCAGTCCGTGCGGGATGCCGCGGCCGTGCCCGGACTGGTCGACCTGGCGCTGGGCGACCCCGTCGGCTTCGGCTTCGCCATGGCCGTCGGGGAACTGGTCGTCGGGCTGGGGGTGCTCGCCGGTCTGCTGACCCGGATCGCGGCGCTCGGCGGGGGCCTGATCTCGCTGAGCCTGTGGCTGACCGTCAGCTGGGCGGCGAGCCCGTACTACTACGGCAACGACCTGGCCTACCTGATGGCGTGGATCCCGCTGGTGCTCGCCGGGGCCCCTTCCCTGTCCCTGGACGCGGTCCTGCTGCGACGCCGCCGGCGGCTCGAACCGGCGGCCGGGCCGGATGCGCAGGACGCGCCCCGTGTCTGGCGGCTCCCGGAGGACTCCCGGACGCGTGACCTGGCCGCCGCGGTGCGCAGCGCGTCCACCGCGGCCCGGAGCGCCCGGGGTGCGTCCGCCCCGGCCCGGGGCGCGTCCGCCCGGGTGTGAGGCCGCCGGCCGCGCGGCCCCGGGTATGCGGCGGCCGGGTAGGCGGTGGGGCGCCGTCGGCGAGCGCGCTCGCCCGTATGCGGCCCCGCACCCGCCCCCCACGCGCGCCGCGTTGCGCGGGTGTGCCCCAGGGGGCAGGGTCGAGGAGGCGGTCGCCGGCCGACACGGAGGGCCGGGGCCGAGGGCGACACGGACGAGGAGCCAGGATGCCGATTGCCACGGTGAACCCCGCGACGGGCGAGACGGTACGCACCTTCGACACGCTGGGGCCCGACGGCATCGAGCGGTGCCTCGCCGATGCCGCGCGCGCCTTCGAGTCGTACCGCAGGACCGGCTTCGCCGAGCGGGCGGCGCTGCTGCTGCGCGCCGCCGACCTGTTGGAGGGGGACAACGAGGACATCGCGCGGACGATGACCACCGAGATGGGCAAGCCGCTGGCGGCGGCCCGCGCCGAGGCCGCGAAGTGCGTGAAGGCCATGCGCTGGTACGCCGAGCGCGCCGAGGGCCTGCTCGCCGACGAGGTGCCGGTGGACGCCGACGTCCGCGACAGCGGCGCCTCGACGGTGCGCACCCACTACCGGCCGCTCGGGGTGGTCCTCGCCGTCATGCCGTGGAACTTCCCCCTCTGGCAGGTGGTGCGGTTCGCCGCGCCCGCGCTGATGGCGGGCAACGTCGGCCTGCTCAAGCACGCCTCGAACGTCCCCCAGACGGCCATCTACCTCGGCGACCTCTTCGAGCGGGCCGGCTACCCGCACGGCTGCTTCCAGACCCTGCTGATCGGCTCCGGCGCCGTCGAGGGGGTGCTGCGCGACCGCCGGGTCGCCGCGGCCACCCTGACCGGCAGCGAGCCGGCCGGCCGCGCGGTCGCCGCCACGGCGGGCGACGAGGTCAAGAAGACGGTCATGGAGCTGGGCGGCAGCGACCCGTACGTGGTGATGCCGTCGGCCGACATCGCACGGGCCGTACGGACGGCGATCACCGCGCGGGTGCAGAACAACGGGCAGTCCTGCATCGCCGCCAAACGGTTCATCGTGCACGCCGACGTCTACGACGAGTTCGCGGAGCGCTTCACCGCCGGCATGGCGGCGCTGGCCGTCGGCGACCCGATGCTGGAGACCACCGACGTCGGCCCGCTCGCCACCGAGAAGGGCCGGGCCGACCTGGAGGAGCTCGTCGACGACGCGGTGCGCGGCGGCGCGGAGGTCCTGTGCGGCGGACGCCGGCCGCCGGCGCTGGAGCAGGGCTGGTACTACGAGCCCACCGTGCTCGCGGGCATCACCCCGGACATGCGCATCGACCTGGAGGAGACCTTCGGGCCCGTCGCCACGCTCTACCGGGTCGCGGACCTCGACGAGGCGGTGGCGCGCGCCAACCACACCCCGTTCGGGCTCAGCTCGAACGTGTGGACCCGCAGCGACGAGGACGTCGCCCGGTTCGTCCGTGACCTCCAGGCGGGCGGCATCTACGTCAACGGCATGACCGCCTCGCACCCCGCCCTGCCGTTCGGCGGCGTCAAGCGCTCGGGCTACGGCCGGGAGCTGTCCGGGCACGGCATCCGCGAGTTCTGCAACATCACCACGGTCTGGCAGTCGGCCGGCTGACCCGCCCGGTCCCGGCCCCGCCCGCTGCGCCCCCTCCCGGTCACCCGCCTGTCCGCCGCCGTTCTGCTGAACCGTGTCCTGCGCAGGCGTCGGGCGGGCGCCGAGGGGGCACGCAGCACGGGTGAGCCCTCTCGAACTGCGTCCGGCCATCGCCGACGCCCGTACCGCCCGGTCCCGGCGGGCCCTGCTCGCCGGCTGTGTCGGCAACCTCGTCGAGTGGTACGAGTTCGGCGTCTACGGCTGCCTGGTCACGGTCATCGCGGACAACTTCTTCGCCGCCCGCGGCCCGGCCGGCGGAGCCGGGGCGCTCCTCGCGACGTACGCCTCCTTCGCGCTCGCGTTCTTCTTCCGGCCGGTCGGCGCCCTGCTGTTCGGGCGGCTCGGCGACCGGGCCGGCCGCCGACCCGCCCTCGTCGCGTCCGTCACCGTCATGACCCTGGCCACCACCGCCATCGGGCTGCTGCCCACCCGGGACGCGATCGGCGTGGCCGCCCCCGTCCTGCTGACGGTCCTGCGCGTGCTGCAAGGGCTCTCCGCGGGCGGCGAGTTCGGCGGTGCCGTCTCCCTGATGACGGAACACGCGCCGCCGGGCCGCCGCGGCCTGCACGGCGCCTTCCAGTCCTTCACCGTCGCGCTCGGCCTGCTGGCCGGGGCCGCCACGGCCGCCCTCCTCGCGACCGTACTGCCGACCGCGGCCCTGTACGCATGGGGGTGGCGGATCCCGTTCCTGCTGGCCCTGCCGCTGGGGGCGGTGGCGCTGTGGCTGCGCACCGGGGTGGAGGAGCCGCCGGCCCCCGTCCCGGTCGCCCCGGTGGCCGGCGCCGGACCGGACCGGGCCGGCTGGCTCCCGTCCGCCGGGGCTCCCGGCCCGGCCCCGGTGGTGTACGCCGTCGTCCTCGGCATCGGCCGGGTCATGGGCTGGTCGGCGGCCGGCTACACCTTCCTCGTCGTCCTGCCGTCCCATCTGCAGACCGTCCTCGGCGCCTCCGTACGGGACGCCCTCCTCGCCACCGCCCTCGCCAACCTCGGTTTCGCGGCGGCCATCCTCCCCGCAGGTGCCCTCAGCGACCGGATCGGCCGCCGCCCGGTGATGGTCTTCGGGGCCCTGTCGGTGGTCCTGCTCTCCTTCCCGCTGCTGCGCCTGCTCCAGTCCCCCGCCGCGGCGACGGGCGCCAAGGCGGGCGCGGTGCTGCTCGCCGGGGTGCTGGTCGGCCTGCTCGCCGGGCCGGGGCCGGCCATGCTCGCCGAGATGTTCCCGCGCCGGATCCGCTGCACCGGCCTGGGCGTGGCCTACGCCCTGGCCAACGCCGTGTTCTCCGGGTGCGCGGGCCTCGTCATCACCGCGCTGACCGCCCGGACCGGCAGTCCGGACGTGCCCGCCTTCTACGCGGCAGGGGCCTGCGCCGTGAGCACCGTCGCGCTGCTGACCCTGGGCGGCGACGACCACCTGGAGCCGCTGCGATGAGGGTGATCGGACTGATGTCGGGGACCTCGTACGACGCGATCGACGCCGCGGCCGCCGACCTGGCCCTGACCGACTGCGACGGCGACGGCGACGGCGACGGCGACGGCAGCACGTTGTACCTGACCCCGCTGGGCATGGTCAGCGACCCGTACCCGGACGAGGTGCGCGGCGCCCTCGCCGCCGCCCTGCCGCCCGCCCCCACCACCCTGGCCGACGTCTGTCGCCTGGACACGTGGGTCGGGCAGGCCTTCGCCGCCGCGGCGGCCCGCGCCGACCGCGAACTCTGCGCGGGACGGGCCGAGCTGGTCGCCTCGCACGGGCAGACGGTGTTCCACTGGGCCGAGGCCGGCCGGGTGCACGGCACCCTCCAACTGGGCGAGCCGGCCTGGATCGCCGAGGCCGGCGGCTGCCCGGTCGTCTCCGGGTTCCGGCCTCGGGACGTGGCGGCGGGCGGGCAGGGCGCGCCGCTGGTGAGCCTGGTCGACCTGATGCTGCTGCGGGGCCGACCGGGGGTGCCGGCCGCCCTGAACATCGGGGGCATCGCCAACGTGACGGCGCTGCCGGCCGGCGGCGAACCCGTGGCGTTCGACACCGGGCCCGGGAACGCGCTGGTCGACGCCGCGGTCCGGGACCTGACCGGCGGGCGGCTCGCCTACGACGAGGACGGTGCGCTCGCCGCCGCGGGACGGGTCCACCGGCCGCTGCTGGAGCGGCTGCTCGCGGAGCCCTACTACCGGCTGCCGCCGCCCCGGACCACCGGGAAGGAACTGTTCCACGCGGACTACCTGCGGACCGTGCTGGCCGGGTGCACGGGGCCGGCGCCCTCGCCGCAGGACCTCGTGGCGACGCTGACGCGGCTGACCGCCCGCACGGTGGCGGGTGCGCTGCGCCCGCTGCGGACCACCGAGGTCTTCGTGTCGGGGGGCGGGGTCCGCAACCCGGTGCTGATGGGCATGCTCCGCGAGGAGCTGGCGGGCGGCACGGCCGTGCGGGGCTCGGAGGACCTGGGCCTGCCCGCGGCGGCGAAGGAGGCGTACGCGTTCGCCGTCCTCGGCTACCTCACGCTGCACGGGCTGCCGGGGAACGCCCCCCGCTGCACCGGGGCCGGCGGGCCGCGGGTGCTGGGCTCCCTGACACCGGGCCGGCGCCCGCTCCGGCTGCCCGCTCCGCCGGCCCGAGCGCCGCGGGCGCTGGTCGTACGGGAACCGTGAGGCGGCGGGTCAGGGCGCAGGGGCCGGGGCCGGTCGGAGGAGGTCGGGTCCGTCGTTGCGGACGCTGTTGACCGCGGTGGAGACCGGGCGGACCTCCAGCCGGCCGTCCGCCGGGGTGTGGAGCAGGGCGCGCAGTGCGTCGACGTCCTGATGGGCGGGGTCCAGCCAGGCCTCGTAGTCGCCGGGGTCCAGCGCGAGCGGCATGCGGGGGTGGATCCGGCCGGCGGCGTCGACGGCCTCGGTGGTGATGATCGTGGCGGTGACGAGCCAGGCGTCCGGGTCGTCCCCGTCGGCGACGGCCGGGTCCCGCCAGAACTCGTACAGTCCGGCCATGGCCATCACCGAGGCGTCCTCGGGGGTGATGAAATACGGCTGCTTGTACGCCTTCGCGGCGGCGGTGGCGGGCACGGCCTGCCATTCGTAGAAGCCGTCGGCGGGCAGCAGGCAGCGGCGGCGGGTGAAGGCGCGGCGGTAGGCCGGCTTCTCGTGGACCGTCTCCATCCGGGCGTTGATCATCCGGGCGCCGCCGGACGCGTCCTTCGCCCAGGAGGGGACCAGGCCCCAGCGCAGGGGGCGCAGCCGGCGCACCGGAGTGTCGCTGTCGTCGCTGCCGCGGGCGGCGTCGCGGTCGGGGCCGTGGTCGGGGCCGTGGTCGCGGTCGGGGCGTTCGAGGACGGCCCAGACCGGGTCGGTGGGGGCGACGTTCCAGCTGGGCGCGAGCGTCTCCCGGGGGTCCCAGGCGGCCTCGAACAGGCCGGCGAGGTCCTCGGGGGCGCGGGATGAGGCGTAGCGTCCGCACATGGCATCCACTGTGCCACCTCGGCCCCTACGGCCGCCGCGGGCCGACTCCGGGCCCGCCCGACACCGTCCGTCCGGGGGCCGGTGCCGTGGCGTCCGGCGCCGCGGGCGCGGGGAACAAGGAGGGGTACGTGCCCGCAGCCGCCGGGGCGACCGCCCGGGCCGCTCACCGCAGGCGGCCGCCGACTCCAGCGTAGGCCGAGGTGTGGTGTCGTGGACAGCGGAGCCGTCTGCCCGGCCCTGCGGGCGGCTTTTCTCCCCGCCCCGCCCGTTCCCGAAACCGGGGCTCCGCCCCGGACCCTTCCGCCTCACACGCCGGCGGGGCTGGAATGCGCTGCTCCGCCCCGAACCCCGATCCGGGCGCTCAACCACCCCACGGGCCGGATCGTGCCGCTGCCCGGCCATTCCGGCGCCCCGAATCCAGCCCCGCCGGCGTTCGAAGCGCGGGGGCCGGGGCGGAGCCCCGAAACTCCGACGCCGCCCATCCAGCCCCGCCGGCGCGAGGCGCGGGGGCCGGGGCGGAGTCCCGAAAAGCTTCGGCGCCGCCGTCAGGGGGTCAGGGCGCGGCCGCCGATGTCCGGGGCGCCCGCCAGCTGGGCCTGCCACCAGGTGTGGGCGGCGGGTCCGTCCATCTGCGCCCAGGCGGGGGTCCGCTCCACCTGGGCGCGCCCCAGCCGGCGGGCGAGGGCCACCAGATCCCGGCCCGCCGCCCCGCGGGAGGCGCCGTACGCGGACACCAGCCCGGCCCAGGACCCGGCGGCACGCCAGGCCGCCTCGAACGCGGAGGCGTCCTGGAGGGCCTTGGCGGCGCCGCTGGTGTTGTGGGGCCGCACCACGCTCGCCGCGTCCCCCGCGAGCAGCAGCCGCCCGGCGGTGATGCGGTCGGCGGCGAGGTCGTAGAGGGGCTGGACGTGGATGTCCGCGGGCTCGGTCAGCCCCAGGACCCGGGCCCAGTACGGCGGGAAATGCCGGTCCAGGACCTCGTGGAGGTGCGCGGTGAGCTGCTCCGTGACCCGGCCGGGCGGGAAGCTGGTGGGGTCGTCGTACGGGAGGCGGCCGGCTTGCGGGGGCGTGGCGTACAGGACCCAGTTGACGCGGAGCCCGTCCGGGCCGGGGATGCGGTAGACGACGCAGCTGCCGCCGGGGAAGCACACGGTGGAGACCGCGTCGGAGGGCCAGGTGTCGGTGTCGGTGCCGGTCGCCGCGGGGAGGCGGGCCGCGTCCAGGTTGCCGCGCCAGCAGACGTACCCGGCGTACTGCGGCAGGTGGTCCGGGCAGACGGCCTCGCGCACCACCGACCGGTAGCCGTCGGCCCCGACCACCAGGTCGTACGGCTCGGCGGAGCCGTCCGCCAGCCGGACCTGGGCCTGCCCGCCGGCGGCATCGGGCGCGTCGGCGACGCCGGCGACGGCCGCGCCCTGCCGGTAGCGCACCGACGGCGGGGTGGCCTCGCGCAGCCCGCGCCACAGCAGGCCCCAGTGGTAGGAGTGGAACGGGAACGGCTGCTCCCAGAACACCCGCCCGGCCGGGCCGGCCGCGTCGTCGCGGACCAGCCACCGGCGGCGGGCCAGCGGGTGCGCGGCGATCCCGGCGGGCAGTGCGCCGGTCGCGGCCAGTTCGGCGGCCCGATCGTCGTGGACGCACAGCCCGACGCCGCGGTCCGCGAGGCGGCCCCGGGTGCGTTCTAGGACGACGACCTCGTCGGCGCCGGCGCGCACCGCCGCCGAGGCGAACGCGCAGCCCGCGATGCTCCCGCCGACCACCGCGACCCTGCCACCCCGCATGGCTGCTCCCTCCGCGCCCGGCTCGGATACCGACCGGTCCGCCACCCTAGGCGAGAGGGCCGGGGTGGCGGTCGGTTTTCGGCCGTTCGGGCGGCTGTGGAGCCGCCCGGCCGGCGCCTCAGCCGGTCAGGGCGGCGGAGACGACCGCCTTGGCCTCCTGCTGGACGCGGGCGAGGTGGTCGGCGCCGAGGAAGGACTCGGCGTAGATCTTGTAGACGTCCTCGGTGCCGGAGGGGCGGGCCGCGAACCAGGCGTGCTCGGTCGCCACCTTGATGCCGCCGATGGCTGCGCCGTTGCCGGGCGCGTGCGTGAGGACGGCGGTGACCGGCTCCCCCGCCAGGGTGTCGGCCGTGACCTGCTCGGGCGACAGGCGGCCGAGGACGGCCTTCTGCTGCCGGTCGGCGGGGGCGTCGATACGGGCGTACGCGGGCTCGCCGAAGCGCTCGGTGAGGTGGGCGTACCGCTGGCTGGGGGTCTGCCCGGTGACGGCCAGCATCTCCGAGGCGAGGAGGGCGAGGATGATGCCGTCCTTGTCGGTGGTCCACACGGACCCGTCGCGGCGCAGGAAGGACGCCCCGGCGGATTCCTCGCCGCCGAAACCGAGGGTGCCGGCGGACAGTCCGTCGACGAACCACTTGAAGCCGACGGGCACTTCCACGAGTTCGCGGCCCAGGTCGGCGGCGACCCGGTCGATCATCCCGGAGGAGACGAGCGTCTTGCCGACGGCGGCCCGCTGCGGCCACTGCTCGCGGTGCCGGTAGAGGTAGTCGATGGCGGTGGCCAGGTAGTGGTTGGGGTTCATCAGGCCGCCGTCGGGGGTGACGATGCCGTGCCGGTCGGCGTCGGCGTCGTTGCCGGTGGCGATCTGGAACCGGTCCCGGCCCTCGATCAGGGAGGCCATCGCGTACGGGGAGGAGCAGTCCATGCGGATCTTGCCGTCCCAGTCCAGCGTCATGAACCGCCAGGTGGGGTCGGTGTGCGGGTTGACGACGGTGAGGTCGAGGCGGTGTTCCTCGGCGATGCGCTGCCAGTACGCGACGGAGGCGCCGCCGAGCGGGTCGGCGCCGATGCGGACGCCCGCGGCGCGTACGGCGTCCAGGTCGAGGACGGAGGGCAGGTCGCGCACGTAGGCGCCGAGGTAGTCGTACGTGCCGGTGGTCGCCGCGGCGCGGGCGCGGGTGTACGGCAGCCGGCGGACCTCCTTGAGGCCGCCGGTGATGATCTCGTTGGCGCGGTCCTGGATCCAGCCGGTGGCGTCGGAGCCGGCGGGACCGCCGGACGGCGGGTTGTACTTGAACCCGCCGTCCGCGGGCGGGTTGTGCGAGGGGGTGACGACGACGCCGTCGGCCAGGCCCGAGGTGCGGCCCCGGTTGTGGGTGAGGATGGCGTGCGAGACGGCCGGGGTGGGCGTATAGCCGTCGGCGCTGTCGACGAGGACGGTGACCCCGTTGGCGGCGAACACCTCCAGGGCCGTCACCCGGGCGGGTTCGGACAGGGCGTGGGTGTCCGCGCCGAGGAACAGCGGCCCGTCGACGCCCTGCTGCGCCCGGTACTCGCAGATGGCCTGGCCGGTCGCGGCGATGTGGTCCTCGTTGAACGCGGTGGCGAGGGAGGAGCCGCGGTGACCGGACGTGCCGAAGGCGACGCGCTGGGCGGGGTCCGCCGGGTCGGGGTGCAGGGCGTAGTACGCGGTGACGAGCCGGGCGACATCGATCAGGTCGTCCGGGCCCGCCTGCTGCCCTGCTCGTTCGTTCGGCATGTGCCGGCTCCTCCGTACTGGTCCAAAGAGAACAACACCGGCCATTGTGTCGTCCCCGGAAGGTGCCCGCACAGGCGGCCCCCGGCCGTGTTCCCGCCCCGCGGCGCCCCACCGACGCGCCGCCTCCTCCGTTCCGCGCGCGGTCCGGGCCCGGTGACCGCGGGTCAGCGGCCGGGGCTCAGCGCCGCGAGCTCGCGGTGCAGGACGGCCAGGCGGGCCTCGACGGCGGCGGCCGCGGCGTGCTCGTGCACCGTCAGTTCCCGCAGGGCGTCGCGGACTTCGCCGACCGGTGCCGCGTCCAGCCAGGGGGCGACGGTGCGCCGGCAGACGGTGCTGTCCTGGTGCTCACCGAGGGCGTCGTGGAGCGCGCCGAGGACGCGCAGCGGGCTCCGGAGCAGCCCCGGGTAGGCGCGGGCCACGCTGCGGCCGGTGTCGAGCACGGGTTTGGCGGCCTTGCGCACCTCGTGCAGCTCGTCCGCCCTGACCTCGGGGTCCGCGACGGCCGCGGCGGTGGCGAAGTCCTCGACCAACGACGGCCAGGCCGCGCAGAACCACTCGCCGAGGCCCCCGGCGGCGCCCTGCGGGACCGGGGCGTCGGCCCGGGCGTCGAGTGCGGCGACGAGGGACCGGTAGCGGGGCCCGTCGAGCACGGCGAGCAGGTCGCGGCGGGCCGGGCCGCGCGACTCCTCCAGGCGCAGCAGCGTCCAGCGGGCGGGGCGGCCGGCCATGGGGGCGTGGGCCGCGATGCGGTGGGCCGTCTCGTCGAAGTGTCGGACGCGGCCGAGCTGTTCGCCCAGCCAGGTGAACTCCTCCGCCAGGCCGCCGGGCTGCGCCTCGGGTGCGGTGCCGGCGGGCGTCCCGGTGGCCGGCGCCGCGGTCGGCGCCGCCGGTGTTTCGGGTTGTTCGACGGTGTGCCAGACGCTGCGCAGCCGGCGGGAGGCGGTCCGCATCACCTTCACCGCCCCCGGCCGGTCCCGGCGCACGAGCGGTTCGCGCGAGACGAGCCTGTCCCGTTCCCGCTGTACGTACGCGCCGACGGCCGCCGCGGCCTCCACCCTCATCGGTGTTCCCTCCCCCAGGTGGCGTGCGCGCCGGCCGGCCGGTCCGGGCCGGAGCCGCCCATGGTGGGCACGGTCTACCCGAGGCGCACCGTGGCCAAAACCGGGCGGGGGCGGTGCCCCCGATCGGGTCACGGCGGTGACGCCCGGGTGACGGTGACGGCGGCCGCGTTGACGGCGGCCGCGGCCACGGCGGGCGTTCCGCGGGGGCCGGGGTCGGGGGGCCTGAGCCGACCGGTGGGGCAACGGGTGACGGCCGGTCCGGAGCCCCGGCGCGGGGGTCCGGACCGGCCGTCACCGGTCACGTCCGTTACTCGATGACGAGCTCGACCGGGATGTTGCCGCGGGTCGCCTTGGAGTAGGGGCAGACCTCGTGGGCCTGCTTGACCAGCATGGCGCCGGTCTCGCCGGCGAGGGCCTCGGGGAGCTCGACGCGGAGGGTGACGGCGAGGCCGAACCCGTTGCCGTCCTTGCCGATGGAGGTCTCGGCGGTGACGGACACCTCGCCGGTGTCGACCTTCGCCTGGCGGCCGACCAGGCCGAGGGCGCTGGCGAAGCAGGCCGCGTAGCCCGCGGCGAAGAGCTGCTCGGGGTTGGTGCCCTGGCCGTTGCCGCCGAGCGCCGGGGGCATGGCGAGCGCGAGGTCGATCTGACCGTCGGAGCTGACCGTGCGGCCCTCGCGGCCGTTGGCGGTGGCGACAGCGGTGTACAGCGCGTCCATCGGGGTTCCTCTCGCGGTGGTGGTTCCGGTGTGCCGGGCGGTGACCGCCCCGACGTCCATAACTAGAGCACACAATTAAGTTGTGCACAACTCAATGACTCGCTCGTCACGCCCGGGTACACTGGCCGGCATGAGCGAGCTGCCCACCGAAACCCTCCGCGACGAGGACTTCCTCCGCCTGGACGGGCAGATCTGCTTCGCCCTGAACGCGGCGAGCCGGGCCTTCGGGGGCGTCTACCGGGTGATCCTCAAGGACCTCGGCCTGACCTATCCCCAGTACCTGGTGATGCTGGTGCTCTGGGAGGGGGGCACCACGCCCGTCAAGGAGCTCGGCAACCGCCTGCGGCTGGACTCGGGAACCCTCTCCCCCCTGCTCAAGCGGCTGGAGGCCGCCGGCCTCATCAGCCGCGAGCGCAGCACGGAGGACGAGCGCTCCGTCCGCGCCGTCCTGACCGAGGCCGGTACGCAGCTGCGCGCCCGCGCGGTGGAGGTGCCGCGCCGCATCGCCGCCGCCACCGGGTTCGACCTCGCCGAGATGCGGGAACTCCAGATCCGTCTGCACCGCCTCACCACGGCGCTGGACGCGGCCGCCCTGGAGTTGTGACCGCAGCCGCGGCGCCGCCGGCGCGGGCGGTGCGGGGAACCTGAGCGAAACCGCTTCCCGGTGCGCCCGGCGGCTCCTACCCTCGGAAGCGGAGGGGGGCCGCCATGGAGGAGATCGTCACCGTCGCGGCAACGTCACTGCTGCAGGCCATGGCAACGGACGCCTGGCAGCAGGCCCGCGCGGGGGTCGTCGCGCTGTGGAGGCGCGCCCGGCCCGGGCCGCAGCACCCGGCGGACCACCGCGAGGACGGCACGCGCACGGAACGCGAACCGGACGCCGAACTGGACGCCGAACTGGACGCCGAACTGGTCGTGCTGCGCTCGCGGTTGGCCGCGGCGCGGGACTCGGGTGACACGACGGCCGAGGAGGCGCTGGCCGCCGACTGGCGCGAGCGGTTCCGCGAGCTGCTGCTGCGCCATCCCGAACTGGTCGAACCGATCCGGCAGTTGATCGAGGAGCTCCGCCCTGCCCCGACCGGGGCGGCAGCCCCCGGCACCCCGCGCGACCCCGGCGACCCGGGCGGCGGTGCCACCGTGACCACGTACGTCCAGGGCCACGGCACCGTGTACCTGGCCGCCCGGGACATGACCATCAACGGCCGATGACCGCGGAGGACGACGGGCCCCCGCCGCCACCCGGGCAGTCGCCCCCACCCGAGCAGTCGCCCCCGCCGCCCGGGCCGGACGGCGGGAGCCCCGTCCTGCACACCGAGGTCCGCGACAGCGGCACCGCGTACATCGCGGGCCGCGACGTCGTCCTCACCGTCGAGGACGGCCCGCACGTCCACCAGGCCGTCCTGCCCCTCCGACCGCGCGCGGCCGGGCACACCCTGCCCGTGGGCACCGTGGCCTTCGCCCCGGACGGCCAGACCCTCGTCACGGGAGGCTGGGACAACACCGTGCGGGTCTGGGAGACCGACCCGGCGCGCCTGCTGCCCCGCCTGTGCACGGCCACGGCCGGCCCGCGCGACCGCGACCTGTGGCGGCGACACCTGCCCAACGCGCCCTACGCGCCGGGCTGCCGGGCGTAGATTCGCGTCATGGTGCACGTACTGGGCAGCAGGGTCCTGCTGCGTCCCACCGATCCCGAGCGCTCGCGCGCCTTCTACGGCGACGTCCTGGGGCTGGCCGTCTACCGCGAGTTCGGCACCGGCCCGGAGCGCGGCACGGTCTACTTCCTCGGCGGCGGCTTCCTGGAGCTGTCCGGCCGATCCGACACCCCGCCCGGGCCCGAGATCCGGCTGTGGCTCCAGGTCGCCGACGTGCAGGCGGCGTACGAGGAGCTGCGGAAGCGGGGGGCCGAGGTGCTGCGGCCGCCGCTGCGGGAGCCGTGGGGGCTGATCGAGATGTGGCTCGCGGATCCGGACGGGGTGCGCATCGCCGTGGTGGAGGTGCCGGCGGACCATCCGCTGCGGTTCCGCCCCTGAGCGCAGCCGGGGTACCGGGAGTGCCCAAAGTTGCCGGAGTTGCCGGAGTTGCGGGAGGCGGGGAGTTGCCGGCGCGGTCGAGCGCGCGGGCGCGCACGGTCCGCATCGGACCCCGCGCCCGGGAACTCCGGTGCGCTCCGCCGATGGGGTGAACGGGTCCGCCACCTACAGGAGGGACATCCGGCCGATCCCGTAGACGGGGCGTCAACCGCCCCGGGCGGCGCGGGCCCGCCAGGACTGCGGTCGGCGCGGGCGCGTAACAGGTCCGGGGTGGCCGTGGAGGCCTTTTGTAAAGATCCACGCAGTGTGCTGGATTGATCACCGACAGTGCTCCCCCGGCTGCGCGGAAGGATCCCCATGCGCACGGTTCGCGAATCAGTCCTGGACGTCCTACGGGCCCGTGGCATCACCACGGTCTTCGGCAACCCCGGTTCGACGGAGCTGCCGATGCTCAAGCAGTTCCCGGACGACTTCCGGTACGTGCTCGGCCTCCAGGAGGCCGTCGTCGTCGGGATGGCCGACGGGTTCGCGCTCGCCTCGGGCACCACCGCCCTGGCCAACCTGCACACCGGGCCCGGCACCGGCAACGCGATGGGCGCCGTCCTCAACGCCCGTGCGAACCGCACCCCGATGGTCGTCACCGCCGGACAGCAGCACCGGGCGATGCTCACCGCGGAGGCCCTGCTCACCAACGCACAGCCGACCCTGCTCCCGCAGCCGGCCGTCAAGTGGGCGTACGAGCCGCCGCGCCCCGCGGACGTCGCCCCCGCCCTCGCCCGCGCCGTGCAGCTCGCCGAAACCCCACCGCACGGGCCGGTGTTCCTGTCCCTGCCCATGGACGACTTCGACGCGGAGCTCACCGAGCAGGAGGACCGGGCCGCCCGCGCGGCCGCCGCCCGCCGGATCACGCATGCCGCCGCCCCCGACCCGGCCGCGGTCGCCGCCCTCGCGGAGCGGATCTCCCGCGCCCGCTCCGCGGTCCTCGTCGTCGGCGACGACGTCGACGCCTCCGGCGCCTGGGACGCCGTGGTCGCGCTCGCCGAGCGCACCGCGCTGCCCGTCTGGGCGGCCCCGATCTCCGCACGGGTCTCCTTCCCCCGCAACCACCCGCAGTTCCGCGGTGAGCTGACCGCGGCGATCGGGCCGCTGGGCCGGCAGCTGGCGGGGCACGACCTGGTCGTCGTCATCGGCGCGCAGGTGTTCCGCTACTACCCGTACGTCCCCGGCGACCACCTGCCGGAGGGCACCGAGCTGGTGCTGCTGACGCGGGACGCCGAGGAGGCCGCCAAGGCCCCGGTCGGGGACGCGGTCGTCGCGGACCTCGCTCTCGCCGCGCGGGCGCTCGCGGACCGGCTCCCGGCCGCCGGGTCCGCGTCCCCGGCGGCGACACCCCACGAGCAGGCGCCCTCCACCGGGGCGGAGACCGAGGCCGGCGACGGGGTCCTGACCCCGCTGGCCGCCCTGCGGGCGATCGCCCAGGGCGCCCCGGAGAACACCCTCTGGGTCAACGAATCGCCGTCCAACGTCCCCCAGTTCCACGAGGCGACCCGGATCTCCACCCCCGGCTCCTACCTGTTCTCCGCCGGCGGCGGGCTCGGCTTCGGGGCCGCCGCAGCCGTCGGAGCCCAACTCGGCGCCCCCGGCCGGCCCGTGGTGTGCGTCATCGGCGACGGCTCGGTCCACTACGCCGTCCAGGCCCTGTGGACCGCCGCCGCCTACCGGGTGCCCGTCACCTTCGTCGTCCTCAGCAACGCCCGCTACGCGATCCTCCAGTGGTTCGCGCAGCTCGAACACGCCCAGGGCGCGCCCGGACTCGACATCCCCGGCATCGACATCACGGCCGTCGCCACCGGCTACGGGGTGCGTGCCCACCGGGCCCAGGGCGCGGGCGAACTCACCAAGCTCGTACGGGACTCGGCGGCCCAGCAGGACGGGCCGGTCCTCATCGACGTGCCCGTCACCACCGAGTTCCCCTCTCTCTGAGCCCGTCAACGGCCACCCGCCCCGACCAACGGAAGGCCCGCATGTCACCCGAGACCCCCCTCCTGTCCCGTCTGCGCACGCTCCTGCCCGAGCATGCGGACGTCCTGCACACCGATCCCGAGACCCTCTCGGCGCACGCCCGCGACGCGGCCCCGTTCTCCGAGGCGGGCCTGCCCGCCACCGTCGCGTTCCCGCGGACCGCCGAGCAGGTCCAGCACATCCTGCGGACCTCGTACGAGCTGGGCGTCCCCGTCGTCCCGCAGGGCGCCCGGACGGGCCTCGCGGGCGCCGCGAACGCGGTGGACGGCTGCGTCGTGCTGAACACGGGCCGGATGGACCGCATCCTGCAGATCGACCCGGCCAACCGGCTGGTGCGCTGCGAGCCGGGCGTCGTCACCAAGCGGCTGAACGACGCCGTCGCCGAGCACGGGCTCAGCTACCCGCCCGACCCGGCGTCCTGGGAGCACTGCACCATCGGCGGGAACATCGCCACCGGGGCCGGGGGCATCTGCTGCGTGAAGTACGGGGTCACCGCGGACTACGTGCTCGGCCTGGACCTGGTCCTGCCCGACGGGCGGCGGATGCGCACCGGCCGGGACACGGTCAAGGGGGTCGCCGGCTACGACCTGACCCGCCTCCTCGTCGGCTCCGAGGGCACGCTCGCCGTCATCGTCGGCGCCACCCTGGCGCTGCGGCCCGTACGGCCGCCGGCGCTGTCCCTGCTCGCCCAGTTCCCGAGCCTGGTGCAGGCCGGGGAGGCGGTCTCCGCGATCACCGCCGCCGGCCACGTGCCGTCGGCCCTCGAACTCCTCGACCGGGCCACCTCGCAGGCGGTGGCCGACCACGGGCACCCGCTGCTGGAGGCCGGCGCCGCCGCCACGCTGATCGTCGAGAGCGACAGCGCGGACCCGGTCCGCGAGCTCACCGCGATGACGCTGCTGTGCAAGGGGGCGGGGGCGCAGAACGTGGTCACCTCGGCCACCGCCGAGGAGTCCCGGCGGATCATCGAGGCCCGGCGGCTGGTCAGTCCGGCCCTGGGGGCGTTCGCCGCGACGCTGGGCGGCAGGCCGACCGCGTTCATCGAGGACGTGGCCGTGCCGCGCTCCGAACTGGCCAAGTTCATGGGCACCATCGAGGAGATCGCGGCCAACCACCGGCTGCGGATCTTCACGCTCGGGCACGCCGGCGACGGCAACCTGCACCCCACGGTCGTGTTCGACGAGTCGGACGCCGACGAGTTCCGCCGCGCCCAGACCGCGTACGACGACATCATGGCCGCCGGTCTGGCGCTCGGCGGCACCAGCACCGGCGAGCACGGCATCGGCACCCTCAAGCGGGAGTGGCTCACCCGCGAGCTCGACCCGGTCAGCCTGGAGCTGCAGCGCGGCCTCAAGCGCCTCTTCGACCCGAAGAACCTGCTCAACCCCGGCAAGGTCGTGGAGGCATGACCGAGGACTCCCCCGCGGCCGGCGCCGCCGCCACCACCGCCGGCACCACGACTGCCGGCACCACGACCGCCGCCACCGCGTCCGCCGCGCCCGCCGCCCGCACCGCCTCCACGCCCGCGCGCGCCGTGCCGCGGCCCGCCCGGGCCGGGCGGGCCGAAACCGTCCGGTTCGCGGCGACGCACACCCTGCCCGCCTTCATCCGGGGGGCCTTCCACGTCCGGCCCAAGGTGGTCTCGGCGTACGCGGCCCTCGGCCAGCAGGGCTGGTCGGCGGCGACGCTGCGGGCCATGCGCGCCCGGCACGGCGGAGCCCCGGTCGAGGTGCGCGGACTGTCCGGGACGCTGCTGGTCCTGCTCGACCAGGCCGACGTCCGGCAGTTCTACGACATGCCGGTGCGCACCCTGGCCATGGACGCCCCCGACAAGTACCGGGGGCTGTCGCTGCTGGAGCCCACCGGGGTGATCTGCTCCCACGGCGACACCCGCGAGGACCGCCGCCGGATCAACGACGAGGTGCTCGCCGCGGACCGGCCCGTGCACCCGTCCTGCCGGGAGTTCCAGACCCTGGTCGACGAGGAGGCCACCGCCCTGACCTGCGGTGTGGAGCTGGACTTCGCACGGCTTCGCCGCACGACGGCCCGGCTCGGCCGCCGCATGGTCCTCGGCGACGCGGCGGCCGGCGACGAGGAACTCGCCCGCTGGCTGCTGGCCATCCGCGAGGAGGCCAACTGGATGCGGATGCGCAAGGGCCGGGCCGCGGCGGCCGAGGCGCTGTACGCGAAGGCCGCCGCCCGCGTCGAGGAGTACGCCGCCCGGGCCGAGCCGTACACCCTCGCCGCGCTCGCCCGCCGGCACCCGTCGGCGGCCGGCCCCGACGCCGCTGCGCTGGACCCCGTGGGGCAGGCCCACCACTGGCTGCTCGCCCTCGACACCGTCGGCCCGACCGTGGCCCGGACCCTGCTGCTGCTCTCCGCGCACCCGGCCGAACAGGACGCCGTCCGGGCCGAGGTCGACGCCGGGGACCCGGAACTGCCCCGGCTGCGGGCCTGCGTACGGGAGACGCTGCGGCTGTACCCGCTCGTGCCGGACCTGGTTCGGGTCACCCGCGCCGAGACCGAGTGGCGCGGGCAGCGCTATCCCGCGGGAACGGCCGTGCTGGTGCCCGCCCTGTTCCACCAGCGGGACCCCGAACACGTCGCGGCCGCACACCAGTTCGCGCCCGCCCGGTGGCTGCGCGCCGGCGCGGCGGACGAGACCGGGATGGCGCCGTTCAGCCACGGCGGCGGGCGCTGCCCGGGCGAGCACCTGGGGCTGCTGACGTCGACGGCACTGATCGCGGCGGTGCTGCGGGACCACCGGGTCACCGGCGGCCGCCCCGTGCTGGACCCCTCCCTGGCACTGCCGGGCCTGCTCGGCGCGGCCGGCATCCGGCTCGCCCTCACCGCCCGCTGAGCCCGCGCGGCGCGCCACCCCCCTTCCACCCCCATGCCCCGGAGACCACCCGCATGACCGATGCCACGACCGCCGTCACCGGGCACGAACCGGACGTCGACTCCCTGCACCACATGTGCCGCCTGCTCGCCGAGGCCGCCGAAGGCGTGGGGGAGGCGTCCCGGTACGCGTCCGAACTCGCCCTCGGCACCCGGCTGCCGCGGGCCGTCCGCGGCGCCGCCGCCCGGCGCACCCTGCTGCGGACGATCACCGACCCGAAGGGCCTGGGCTGGGCCCCGCGCGGCCGCGGCCTGGCCGGACTGGGGCGGCTCGTCGGCGTGTTCACCAGCCGGGAGAGCCTCGCGGTGACCCTGGCCGTGACGGGTCTGAAGGCCCGCATCCGGGCCGCCGCCGTCCACCACCCCGAGCTCCTGGGGGACCCCGACACCGCCCGCGTCCTCAGAGCCGTCGCGGAGGACCGTCAGCGCGAGGCGGTCCGGGTGTTCCGTGCCATCCTCGGCCGCAAGGGCGCCGAGCGGACCTTCGCGCTGCTCGCCCCGGCCTTCGCCGACGTCCTCGCGTGGAACGCCCTCACCGACGAGAACCCGCTGAACGACGCGGCCGGGTGGGAGGTCGCCACCGGCCGCACCCTCACCGGCGCCGAGCCGGTCCTCGGGATCGGCGCCCGGATCTGGGCGTTCCTCGACCGCGGCCCCGGCCGCGCCGAACCCTTCGTCCCCCCGGCCGGGTTCACCGAGCGGCTGGACACCGGCGGCACCATCGCCGGGTACGTGCGGAACATCGACGCGGTGGGCACCGACGGCACCCTGCTGGTCCAGCGGGCCGTCGGACCCGACGGCGTCCAGCGGTACGTCGTCCAGCTCGCCGGCATGTCGGGGCTGAGCGGGGACAGCCCGCAGGACCTGCTGGGCGCCGTCCACGCGGTGGCGCGGCCCGCCACGCCGTACTCCCGGGCCGTGTGCAAGGCGCTGCGCGCGGCCGTCCCCTCCGGCTCGGAGATCGCCCTCGTCGGGCACAGCCTGGGCGGGATCACCGCGATGAACCTGGCCGCCGACCGGGACTTCTGCGGGGTGTACCGGGTCACCCACGTCGTGGCGATCGGCTCCCCCGTCGACGGCAAGCGGCCCGCCGACCCGCGGACCCGGGTGTGCTCGCTGGTGAACGAGCACGACGTCGTACCCAGCCTGGAGGGCCGCTCCTCGGTGTCCCCGTACCGGCTGCCGGAGCAGTTCACCGAGTTCACCTGGACCGACGACACGCACGCCTTCCCGCTGTGCCACGCCGCCGAGCGGTACGCGCACAACCTGGAGCACGACGTGCCCGGGGCGCGGGCGCACGTGGACGCCGAACTCGCCCCCTACCGGGGCCGGGTGACCGCGACCCGCCTCTTCCGCCTCTACGACCGCTGACCGCCCACCTCCGACCGCTGACCGCCGACCCGCTGAGGACCACCACCACATGAGCGACACCGCCTCCACCGAACAGTCCGGGCCGGGCCGGGGGAAGACCGCGCCTGCCCCGGACGGCCCCGGTACCGCCGGCTCCAGCTCCCGCTCCGGCTCCGGCTCCGGCTCCACGGGGGTGCCCGGGCAGGCGGGCGCGGGCCGCCCGGCGGCCCCCGGCTACGGCCCGCCCGGCCTCCTCGAACGCCTCGGGTCGGCCGCCTTCGCCCGCATCAACCGCACCCGCGCCTGGCACGAACTCCCGCAACCCCTCGCGCTGCTGAACCTGCGGGTGCTCCGCGACGACCTGCGCCGCCAGAACCTGCACGACACGTACGGCGCCGGGGGCGAGCGCCGTCGCCGCCCCACCGTCGAACCCGCGCCGTTCCGCTCGTACGACGGCTCGGGCTACGACCCGTACGACGAGGACATGGGCCGGGTCGGCACCCGGCTCGACCGCAACGCCCCGCTCCACCTGGTGTTCCCGGAGGGCGAGGAGGGGCTGATGTCGCCGAGCCCGCGGGAGATCAGCAGGCAGCTGCTGGCCCGCCGGGGCTTCGTGCCGGCGCCCACGCTGAACCTGTTGGCCGCCGCCTGGATCCAGTTCGAGAACCACGGCTGGGCCAACCACGGCGACAACGAGGAGGCCGAGCCCTTCACCGTCCCGCTCGCCGAGGACGACGACTGGGCCGAACACGGCGGCGGCTGCCCGATGCGGATCAACCGCACCCGCCCCGACCCGGTCGCCCACACCGCCGCGGAGGCCCCGCCGACGTACGAGAACACGGTCACGCACTGGTGGGACGGGTCGCAGGTCTACGGCTCGGACGAGGCCCGCTGCCGCTCGCTGCGGACCGGCGAGCACGGCAAGCTGATCCTCGAGGACGGCCGGCTGCCCACCGACCCGCGCCCGGGCAGGGAGTGCCTCGACCGGACCGGCATGAACAGCGACTACTGGACGGGCCTGTCGCTGCTGCACACGCTGTTCGCGAAGGAGCACAACTCCGTCTGCGACTTCCTGCGCTCGCACTATCCGACGTGGGACGACGAGCGGCTCTTCCACACCGCCCGACTGGTCAACACCGCCCTCATGGCGAAGATCCACACGGTGGAGTGGACACCCGGCATCCTCGACACGCCGGTCCTCAAGCGAGCGATGGACGCCAACTGGTACGGGGTCCTGCCGCGCTGGGTCCGCCGTACGTACGGGCGGGTCGGCCGGGGCGAGATGCTCAGCGGCATCCTCGGCTCGCAGACGGACCACCACGCGGCGCCGTTCTCCATGACGGAGGAGTTCGTCTCCGCGTACCGGCTGCACCCGCTGATCCCGGACGAGCTGGTGGTCCGCGACCACCGCCGGGGCGCCGTCCGCGCCACCATCGGCTTCGACGAGATGCAGGGCCGCACCACCCGCACCGCGATCGACACGTACGGCATGAGCGACCTGTTCGCCTCGTTCGGCACCGCCCACCCCGGCGCCCTGGTCCTCCACAACCACCCGGACGCGCTGCGCAACCTGGCCCGGCTCACCGGCGAGCACATCGACCTCGGGACCGTCGACATCCTCCGGGACCGGGAGCGCGGCATCCCCCGCTACAACGCCTACCGGCAGATGCTGCGCAAGCGGCCCGTCACCTCCTTCGAGGAGCTGACGGGCGGCCACCCGAACGACACGCCACTGCTGGAGGAGCTGTACGAGGGGCGGCTCGACCGTGTCGACACCCTCGTCGGCAACCTCGCCGAACCGCGCCCGGCCGGGTTCGGTTTCAGCGACTCCCTGTTCCGGATCTTCATCCTGATGGCGAGCCGGCGGCTCAAGAGCGACCGCTTCTTCACCACCGACTACCGGCCGGAGGTGTACACCGCGGAGGGCCTGGAGTGGGTCGACCGCAACACCATGGTCACGGTGCTGCTGCGGCACCACCCCGAACTGGCCCCCGCCCTGGACGGCGTCACCAACGCCTTCGCCCCCTGGAGGACCCTGTGACCGGGATTCCCGCACCGCGGCCGGAGTCGCTGCCGCGCCTGCCGGCCGCGGAGGGGCTGCGCGCCCACTCCGCCGCCCTGCTCGAGCACGCGCGACGGCTGCGGGCCGGGGCCGCCGCACTCGACTGGAAGGGGCCGCAGGCGGAGGCCTTCCGGTGGCGCATCGAGGACCTCGCCGACCGGTGCACGGCGGCGGCGGGCGGCCTGGCACGCTCCGCGGACCAGTTGGACGCCGCCGCCCGCGCCCGGCGCTGAGGGCGCCGGGGAGTGTCGGCGCCCCGGTGCTGGGGGAACGGACGATCAAGAGGGGCGGCCCGGCTCCGTCGGCACGGTCCACTCCTTGCCCGCCCAGTCGTCCAGGGTCGCCAGGTGCGGGCGGGCTGCGCGCAGGGCGGGCACGTCGGCGAGGAAGCCCGTGGTGCCGAACCACTCGAACATGACGGCCATTTCCTCGCTGTACGCCCGTACCTCCTCGACGGGCTGGGAGCGGAACCGCACCGGGCGGCCGGCGGCGCGGGCGAAGGCCTCCGCCATCTGCGGGCCGGTCAACCGGTCGCCGGCGATCTCCAGGGTGCGGCCCAGGTACTCGGCGGGGGCGTCGAAGGCGTCGGCGGCGATCTCGCCGATGTCGTCGGGGTGGATCAGCTGGAGCGCGGTGTGCGGGGCGAGCGCCAGCGTCAGGACGAGTTCGCCGCCGGCCCACCGGGGGCCCATGTCCGTGAAGTTGGTGAGGAAGAAGGCGGGTCGGAGCACGGTGGCCGGCAGGCCGAGCTCCGCGACGTGCTGCTCGATCAGGCCCTTGCTCCGGAAGTGCGGCACGTCGCCGGGGCGGCCGGCGCCGTCGACGGAGGTGTAGACGAAGTGGGCGACGCCGGTCCGGGCGGCGGCGTCCGCGACCGCCTTGCCCCGGCGGACCTCGGTCTCGAAGCCTTCGGGCCCGGGCGCGGGCATCGGCTGGACGCTGAAGACGCCGTGCACGCCCCGCATGGCCGCTTCGAGGGAGGCGGGATCGTCGAGGTTCCCGGCGACCGGGGTCGCCCCCAGGGTCCGCAGGGCGCGCGCCGCGGGGAGGCCGGGATCGCGGACCAGGGCGTGCACCTGCCGGCCGCGGGCGACGAGGGCACGGACGGTGGCGCCGCCCTGGCGGCCCGTTGCTCCGGTGACGAGGACGGTGCGGTGGTCCGACATGGCACGACTCCTTGGCGGTGCGGGGTTTGCGAGGCTCGCGGACTTGCGGGCTCGCGGGCTCGGGGGCTGCCGTCGCGGCCGCCCCCGTGTGATCGAAAGCCTGCTCCCTCAAGGGCGGTTGAGGTCCAGTCCCTGTGACCGTGATCACCGTCCGGGCCGGCGCTGCGCGCCGTAAGGGTTTCGTCATCCGGCGGTCCGTCCGCGCGCCGTGTGCAGCGTGTGACGATGGACCTCCTGGGCGGAACGATCACGAAGGGTGAGGGAGCGGCAGTGGGCAAGGGGATGCGGCGCGGACGGGTGTGGGGCGCGGTGCTGGTGGTGGGCGCGCTTCTGGCGGGGGCCGGGCTGTACTGGTTCGAGCCGTGGAAGCTCTGGCAGGACGACCGGGTGAGCGAGGCACTGCCGGCGGCCCCCGCGGCCCCGGCGGCCGGCGGCGCGGCCGGCACCCCGGCCGTCGGCGCGGGACCGCAGGTCCTCGCCCAGGGCACGCTGATCAGCCACGAGCACACCACCACGGGCACGGTGAAGGTGCTGCGCCTCGCCGACGGGTCCCTGAACCTGCGGCTGGAGAACCTCGACACGAGCAACGGCCCGGACCTGCGCGTGTGGTTGACCGACGCCCCGGTGAAGGAGGGCGTGGCCGGCTGGCGGGTCTTCGACGACGGCAGGTACGTCAGCCTCGGCAAGCTGAAGGGCAACAAGGGCGACCAGAACTACGCGATCCCCGCGGACGTCGACCCGGCCGACTACAGCAGCGTCACCATCTGGTGCGACCGCTTCGACGTCTCCTTCGGGGCGGCGCCCCTCGTCAGGAGCTCGTAGCCTTGGTGCATGGCGGAAGCCTAATCCGACAGCGGGCCGGACAGCAGCCGTGAAAAGGGTGACGTCTCCGGGCGAACCCCTTCGGACGCCGGAGCCGTCCAGCTCCCCGCCTGGACCAAGGCCCTCGGCTGGTGCGGTGTCGCCGGGCTGATCTACCTGCTGATCTGTGCCGTGAGCATCATCAGCCGCGGCTTTGTGGGGCTGGGCGGCGACGCTGCGCACACCATGTTCGCCTTCGCAGCGAACCCGTGGGTCGGGCTGGCCGTCGGCGTTCTCGGTACGGTCCTGATCCAGTCGTCGACCACGACGACGGCGATCGCCGTCACCGCCGTGGGGTCGGGTGCGTTGCCCATCCAGGGCGCGATCCCCATCATCCTGGTCGCGAACGTCGGCAATCTTCTTCCCGATCGAGCTGGTCTGGCATCCGCTGGAACGCATCAGCGGGACGTTGACCGATGCGCTGTACGGCACGGACTGGCTGCCGAACCCGGCCCGCTTCAACTTCGTCCGGGCGGCCACCAGGCCGGTGGAACGCGGAGTGATCCACGCGACCTCGCACGTCAGCAGCACGCTCGGTCCGCTGTTCACCATCGTGATCGGCGCCGTGCTGATCCTGGTCGCCGTCCGCTACCTGGGGAAGCTGCTGCTCGAACTGCTCATGGTCGGCAGGGCCCGCGACGTCCTGATCAAGGCCGTCGGGCGCAACGCCTACCTCGCCATGGCGTCCGGCATGGGGGTGACCGTCGTCACCCAGTCCTCGACGATCACCACGTCCGTGCTGGTCCCCTTCGCCGGAGCGGGCATCCTGACACCGGCGCAGGTGTGTCCCGTCGTCGTCGGCTCCAACCTCGGTACGACGTTCACGGTGGTCTTCGCGGCGTTCGCCGGTGTCGGGCAGGACGCGAAGATCGGCCTGCAGGCGGCCTTCGTGCATCTGATCTACAACCTCTTCGCGATCGTCGTGATCTACGTGATTCCGCTCCTGCGCCCCGTGCCGCGGTTCTGCGCCGAGAACCTCGCCCGCGTCGCCTCCGGGCACCGGTGGGTCCTGGCCGTGTATTTCGGCACCGTCTTCATCGCACTGCCCGCCCTGGTCATCGTGCTGGTGGGCGTGCTCTGAACGCCGGGATCCGCGAGGCCCTGCACTGCGCTCCTGCGCCGTACGGGGCCCCGCCACACGGCGAACGCGCAGCACTAGGTCAGCGCGGAGGCCTTGAAGACCGCGCGGGCCGTCTCGCGGTCGATCAGGCTGCAGAACTGGCGCAGCGGGACCAGGCCTTCGCCCAGGGTGCCGCTGGACACGCTCGTGCCGATGTCCTCCCCGACCCGGTACCACAGGGGCGGGTCGTCGGCGAAGACCTGCGGGTCGAGCTCGACGCTGCCGCCGTCCGTGTCCGTCAGGACGAGCCGCTGGGCGACGCAGTCGTGCCAGGCGACCGTCGCGAGCCGGTCGGTACGGACCCGCCGGCGCCGGATCAGCCCCCGGGTGGTCAGCAGGCCGGGCGTGGCGCTGACCCGGGTCGGCCACAGGACCACGAGCAGCAGCAGGCCGAGCCAGATCCACACCACCGCGCGCCGCCAGCCGCTGTCGCCGGCCACCACGTCGGCCGTCAGCAGCACCGCCGGCAGCAGTACCGCGAAGGCGAGCGCTGCCCGTACCTCCCCGCCCCAGGCACGGTTGCGGAGCGCAGCCGGTTCAGACATGGGACCCTCCTCACTTCCTTTACGCGTCAATTAATTTCACACCCCACGCAACGAGGCGGGGAAGGGCCGGTATGCCGTCCGGCGGCGTCCTGGCGGGGAAAGGCCAAAGACTGACGCGTTTCTTACCGACCGGTTTGGCGGGCGTCAGGGCCGTGTATGAACACGGCCCGTCCGCGTCAAGGTCCCGTCAGGGGGAGGCCCGCACGGTACGCGGACGGGCATAGCTTCGATGCGCGCCCCGGCGGCCGGGGCGCATCCCTACCGTTCCACCACGCGCCCCGGGGAGGGCCCCATGTGTCTGTTCCGGTACGAAGACGATCCCGAGCCCGAAGAACGGGTCCCGGCCGGGCTGCTGTACGTGCCCGTCCGGCCGGGGAACTGCACGGAAGCGGTGATCCGGCTGTTCCGCACTCCGCTGGGCACGCGCACGGCCGTCGGGTTCACCGGCCCGGCCCGACTGACCGCCGTCCTCGGCGCCGGCCACCCGTACATCCGGCTGTCGGAGGCCGCGTTGCGCCGGATGTGCGAGCCGCTCGGCGCACACCTGGTCACGGTCGACCCGGCCCTCTCGGCCCCGCCGGTCACCCCGGTACCGGTCCGGGTTCCCGACGGGCCCCGGGATCCCGGTGTGGGGCCCGATCCGGGCCGGCGCCCGGGCCCGCTGCCCGTCCGGACCCTCTGAGCGGGGGCGGGACCATGACCACGGCCGTGCTGTCCGACCTCGCCGAGGGGGCGGCCGAACTGTCCGTGTGGCCCGCGTCCACGACCCGCCTCCCGCACGGCGGCCTGGCCGTCGGCGGGGTGTCGCTGGCGGAGGTCGCCGACCGGTTCGACACCCCGGTCTACGTGCTGGACGAGGGGGAGGTGCGGGCCCGCTGCCGGACGTACCGCGACGCGTTCCCGGACGCCGAGGTGCTGTACGCGGCCAAGGCGTTCCTGTCGCGGGCCATGGTGCACTGGGTCGCCGAGGAGGGCCTCGGACTCGACGTGTGCTCGGCGGGAGAGCTCGAACTCGCCGTCACCGCCGGGTTCCCGGCTGACCGCATCGTGCTGCACGGCAACGCCAAGTCGCCGCGCGACATCGAGACGGCGCTGCGCCTCGGGGTGGGGCGGATCGTCATCGACGGCCCGTCGGAGATCGCGCGGCTGGCCGCCGCCGTGGGCCCGGGCGGCCACCAGAAGGTGATGGTCCGGGTCGTGCCCGGCATCTCGGCGGGCGCCCACGAGAAGATCCGTACGGGGACGGACGGGCAGAAGTTCGGGCTGTCCCTCACCGACGGCTCCGCACAGCACGCCGTCCTGCGGATCCTGGGCCGGCCGCAGCTGGAACTGACCGGCCTGCACTGCCACATCGGGTCGCAGATCACCGATGTCAAACCGTACGTGTCCGCGCTGCGCCGGATGGTGGGTCTGATGGCCCGTATCCGCGACGCGCACGGCGTCGTCCTGCCCGAGCTGGACATGGGCGGTGGTCACGGCATCGCCTACCGGCCCGGGGAGGCCGCGCTCGACCTCACGGCGCTCGCCCGGCGGCTGCGCGCCGAGCTGACCGCGAGCTGTGCGGCGGCCGGGCTGCCCGTACCGCGGCTCGCCGTCGAGCCCGGCCGGGCGGTGGTCGGGCCGGCGGGGGTGGCGGTGTACCGGGTCCTCGCGGTGAAGCGCACCGGGGGCCGGCTGTTCGTGGCGGTGGACGGCGGGATGAGCGACAATCCCCGGCCTGCCCTGTACGGGGTGCGCTACGCGCCCCGGCTGATCGGCCGCCACACGGGCGCCGAGCCGTGCACGGCGACCGTCGTCGGCCGGCACTGCGAGGCGGGCGACGTCCTCGCGGCGGGGGTGGAGCTGCCCGGCGACGTCCGCGCCGGCGACCTGCTCGCCGTACCGGTGGCGGGGGCGTACCAGCTGTCCATGGCTTCGGGCTACAACCTGGTCGGGCGGCCGCCGCTGGTCGCCGTCGACGGCGGTACGGCCAGGCTGCTGATACGCCGTGAGACGTTGGACGACCTGCGCAGCAGGGAGGTGGGCGACTAGGACACCGCCCGCCCGGGCCGCCGGCCGCCGCTGACGGGCGGTCGGCGGCCCGGGGGGCGGCGGCCCGGGGGGCGGCGGCCCGGGGGGCGGCGGCCCGGGGGGCGGCGGCGCGGCTAGTCGCCCAGCTCCAGGATCCGGCCCGTCTCCACGCCCTCGATGCAGCGGACGTACGCCTGGGACACCTCCGCCAGGTCGACCGGAGCGAAGCCGGGGAAGTAGCCGGCGTAGACGTCGAGGGACTCGGTGACGACGGTGGGGCTGACGGCGTTGACGCGCTGCGGGGCGATCTCCGCCGCCGCGGCGCGGACGAACGCCTCGACGGCGCCGTTGGCCATGGAGGCGGCCGAGCCCGTCATGATGGGGCTGCGCGCCAGGACTCCGGTGATCAGGGTGAACGAGCCGCGCGGCGCGATCCGGCCGGTGCCCTGGCGGACCAGCTCCAGCTGGCTCTGGACCTTGCCGCGGAAGGCCGCGGTCCAGTCGTCCGGGGTCATGTCGGCGACGGGCTTGAACGGGACCGAGCCGGCGGCGCACGCCACCGCGTCGAGCTGCCCGCCCGCGCCGGCGGCCTCGTACAGGGCGGTGATCTGCGCCGGGTCGGTGACGTCGAAGCGGAGGTCGCCGCTGGAGCGTCCGGCGGTGACCACCTCGTGGCCGCGGGCGGTGAGGGTCTGGTGCACTGCGGTGCCGAGCTTGCCGCCCGCACCGATGAGGAGGATTCGCATGGCCCCGACGCTAGGCGAACGGGCCGTGACCAGGGAAATACCTTCCGTGCGGCATTTATGCTTGCCGGTTGTGAATGTGGAACTGAGGCATCTGCGGACCCTGGCGGCGATCGGCGACGAGGGCACCATCACGGGCGCCGCGGCCGTCCTGCACATCAGCCAGCCGGCCGTGTCCCGCACCCTCGACCAGCTGGAACAGCGCCTGGGCACCCGTCTGGTCGAGCGCACCACGCGCAGCCTCGCCCTCACCCCGGCGGGCCGGCGGCTGTGGGAGCACGCCCACCGCATCCTCACGCAGCTCGACGACGCCCTCGCCGAGGCCGTGGCCGGCCCGGAGCCGCGGCCGCTGCGCATCGGCTTCGGCTGGGCCGCCCTCGGCGCGCACACCGTGGCCCTGCTGCGCGACTGGCGCCGCGACCACCCGCAGGCGCCGGTCCAGGTGCACCGGCTGCCCGACCCGGTCGCGGCCCTGCGCCGGGGCGACATCGACGCCGCGTTCGTCCGCATCCTGCCCGAGGGGGACGAGGCCGGCGGGCTGTCCGCGCTGGCGCTGTACAGCGAGCCGCGCGTGGCGGCGCTGTGCGAGGACGATCCCCTATCCGGCCGCGACCGGGTCGCCCTGGCCGACCTCGTCGACCGTACCGTGGTCCTGTGTGCTACGGCCGCCACGACCAGCACCGCACTGTGGCCGGAGGGCCGCCGGCCCGAGGCCACCCTGGAGGTCGCCAACGTCGACGAGTGGCTGACCGCCATCGCGACGGGCGAGGCCGTCGGCGTCACCGCCGAGGCCACCCGGCACAGCCACCCGTTCCCCGGCGTCCGCTTCCTGCCGCTCACCGGGATCGGCCCGGTGACGGTGCACTTCCTCGCGCCGACGGTACCGACCCACCCGGCGACGGCCGCGTTCCGCCGCCACGCCCGGCGCGCGCTGTCCCCCGCGGCGCCCGCCGCGGACCCCTCGGCGTCCACGGCCGCGGCCTGATCGCGTACGCTCGGCAGATGGCGAAGTACTTCGACGTGCACCCGGACAACCCGCAGCACCGCACCATCAGCGGCATCGCCGACAGCCTCCGCTCCGGCGCGCTCGTCGCGTATCCGACCGACTCCTGCTACGCGCTGGGCTGCCAGATGGGCAACCGCGACGGCCTCGCCCGGATCCGGTCCATCCGCCACCTCGACGACCGGCACCACTTCACGCTCGTGTGCCAGAACTTCGCGCAGCTGGGCCAGCTCGTGAACATCGGCAACGACGTGTTCCGCGCCATCAAGGCGGCCACGCCCGGCAGTTACACCTTCATCCTGCCGGCGACGCGGGAGGTGCCGCGCCAACTGCTGCACCCCCGCAAGAAGACGGTCGGCGTCCGGATCCCCGACCACACCGTCACCCAGGCCCTGCTCACCGAACTCGGCGAGCCGCTGGTGTCGAGCACGCTGCTGCTGCCCGACGAGGGCGAACCCCTGACCCAGGGGTGGGAGATCAAGGAGCGGCTCGACCACGTCGTGGACATCGTCGTCGACTCGGGCGAGTGCGGCACCGAGCCGACCACGGTCGTCGACTTCTCCGGCGGGTCGGCCGAGATCGTCCGCGTGGGCGCGGGCGACACCAGCCGGTTCGAGTGACGGCGCCGCCGCGCCCCTGACGCCGAGGCCGCCCCGGCGGCGTGCGTGATCGTCTTCCCGGCCGAGGTGCGATGCACCCGGCGGGAGCTGCGCGCATCATGGAGGTAAGGACGCTCCGTTCGCTCGGCGAAGGAGGGCGCGGATGAGTTCCCAGCGGTATGAGCTGGTGTTTTCCGAGGGTCCGGGTACGGGCGAGGACACCGTGGTGGTGGCGCCCACCGGCGTGGCGGGGCCGGGCGGACACCCGGTCTACGAGGATCCGACCGGCATCGTGCGGGCCGAGATCAGCGACCGGGGCGAGGTCCGCGTCCTGGCCACGGGCGGGGGCCAGAACCCGGTCCGCGTGGTCCGGGTCCGGGCACTGCCCTGAGCCGCCGGTCGGAGGGATCCGTATTCGGTCAACCTTCGTTTCCCGTAGGACACTTGAAGCCCGCGCGCGCCGGGTACGCTCTGCCGCGTGGGACGGTCGGGGGGACACGGACACCAGGGGGCGCTGCGGGCCGGCGGCAACCTGGTCGCAGGCCTGCTCCTCGTCGGTCTCACCGGATGCACCTCGGACGGTACGGCGCGCGGGTCCGCGGACGCCTCCGCCTCAGCTTCCGGCTCACCCCGCGCGTCCGCGTCGGGTACGCCCGCCCCGTCGGGCACGGCCTCGTCCTCGGCCGCGGCCGGCACCGGAGCCGGCACCTCCGGCCCGGGCGGCGGCGCGGCCCCGCTCGTCCCCGAGCTGGACGAGCGGCAGCAGCCCCGGGACCGGACCGCGGCGCGGGCCCTGCTCGCCCGCATCGTCGTCGACCAGGACGCCTTCGGGGCGGAGGTGCGGCGCAGCAGCCCGTTCGAAAGCGACCGGGACAGCTGGCCGGTGCTCGGCCACGACTGCGTGTGGCGGACCGAGGGCCTGCCGCCGGACGTCCTGGCCACCAGCACCCGGCAGTTCCACGTCCCGGCCGCCGACGGCCGCGGCCGGGTCAGGATCCACGCCACCGTGACCGTGCACCGTACCCGCGAGGAGTCCGGCTGGGAGACCGCCCACGCCATGGAGGAGGTACTGCGCTGCCCGAACCAGGTGCTGCGCGCCGGCGAGGAGCTGAAGGGCCTGTGGGGCGCCTCCCTCTACCTGGGCGAGCAGCTGAACGGCTGGTCCGAGGACGCCTTCAGCGAGTCCGGCCAGTGGGTGGGCGAGGGCAGCGGTGGACCCCAGCGGTACCTCTGGTCACAGGGACAGTTCGGGCCCGTCACGGTGGCCGTCGCCGGCAAGGGCGCCGCCGGGGTCACCGAGGAGGCCCTCAACGCGCTCGTCGTGCAGGGCACCAGCCGGATGATGTACCGGGCCGGGCAGGCCCTCGGGAAGGTGTCCCGCTGATGGAGCGGCTCCACCCCTCGGACCCGTCCCGGATCGCCGGCCACCGCCTGCTGGGGCGGCTCGGCGCGGGCGGCATGGGCGTCGTCTACCTCGGCCGCACCGCGGACGGGGCGCTCGCCGCGGTCAAGGTGATCCGCGCCGAGTACGCCGACGAGGTGGACTTCCGGGCCCGGTTCCGGCGCGAGGCCGCCATCGCCGCCCGGGTCGACAGCCCCTGGGCGGTGCGCGTCACCGGCGCCGACCCGGATGCGGCCGGGCCCTGGCTGGCCACCGCCTTCGTGCCCGGGCCCTCGCTCGCCGAGGCCGTCGCCGCCCACGGGCCGCTGCCGCTGCGCGCCGTACGGATCCTCGGCAAGGCCCTGGCCCGGGCGCTCGACGTGATGCACGGGCAGGGCCTGGTGCACCGCGACGTCAAGCCCGCGAACGTGCTGCTGGGCATGGACGGGCCCCGGCTCATCGACTTCGGCATCGCGCGCGGCGGCGAGCACACCGCGCTGACCTCGACCGACGTCGTCCTCGGCACCCCCGGGTTCCTCTCCCCCGAGCAGGCGCGCGGGCTGGCGGCGGAGCCGGCGGGCGACGTGTTCTCCCTCGGCTGCCTGCTGGCGTACGCGGCCACCGGCCGGCTGCCGTTCGGCACGGGCACCGTGGACGCGGTGCTGTACCGGACCGTGCACGACGAGCCGGAGTTCGGGCCCGAGGTCCTCGCCGACCCGGAGCTCACCGCACTGCTGCGCACCGCCCTCGCCAAACACCCCGACATCCGCCCCACCGCCCGGGAGCTGGACGAGTCGCTGACCGAGGACGATCCGGGCGGGGACACCGGCTGGCTGCCCGACCCGGTCGTCGCGTCGATCGCCGAGCGGGCCGCACAGCTGCTCGCCCTGCCCGGGATCGAGGAGACCCTCGCCGACCCGGCCGCCGAGCCCACGGTCGGCGCCGGGGGCCGGCCGCAGGCGCGTACGGTGTCGCGGCGGCGGCTGCTGCGCCTGGCCTCCGCCGGTGCGGTGGTCGCGGCGGGCGGCGGCGTGGTGGCCGCCCTCGCGTCCCGCCGGGGCGGGGTGGACCCGGGGGCGACGGCCGGCCGGGAGTGGCTGATCGGGGTGCACGCCGACCTCTCCGGGCCGCAGGCGGTCATCGGCAAGGCCCAGCTACAGGGGGTGGAGTTGGCCGTCGCCGCGTTCAACTCCCGCCCCGACAGGCCGTTCACGGCCTCCGTCCGGCGCGTCGACGATGCGGGGGACCCCGCCCGCTCCGCCCGCGTCGCCGCCGAACTCGCCGGCAGCCCCGACGTCCTCGCCGTGGTCGGCCCCACCGGCAACGCCTCCGTGATGACCTGCCTGGAGGTGTACGGGGAAGCCGCGCTCCCCCTGCTGTCCGTGTCCGCGCTGGGCACCACCTTCGGCGTCGCCGACCGGCGCAGCTTCTTCCAGACCTGCTCGCTCTCCCTCGGCCAGGGCCATGCCGTGGCGCTGCAGCTGGTGCAGGCCCGGGGCGCCCGGCGGGTGGGGCTGCTGTGCGACCGCGCCGGGGACGCGGAGGGCTGGCAGGCGGTGCTCCAGGCGAGCCGGACCCTCGCCGTCGTCGCTCCGCAGGTCGCGCCGTACGCGCGGGTCCTCCCCCGGGAGTCCGGGAACGAACTGCCCGCGGTGCTGGCCGACCTGCTCGCGCAAGGGGTCGACGGGATCTTCTGCACCGGTACCCCGGCCCGTACCGCGCAGGCCGTCCGCTGGCTGGACGGCGCCGGGTTCAAGGGGCCGCGGGTGGCCGACTACACGGTCGTGGGCGAGGAGTTCCTGGCCGCGGCCGGCGCCGCGGCCGAGGGCTGGCAGGTCCTCGCGCCGTACACCGGGCCGGACTCGCCCCCGGTCCTGGAGCACATCGTGGGCGAGCACCGGTCCGGGCCTCCGATCGGGCCGTGGGCCGCCGAGGCCTACGACACGGCCGGGCTGGTCCTGGACCGGCTCGTGACGGCCGCCCGGGCGGGCGGCGGCCGGCCCACCCGCGCCGAACTGCTCGCCGCGCTCGGCCGGGGCACCTACCGGGGTGTGGTCAAGGAGTACGCCTTCGACGAGCGTCAGCAGGTGAAGGGCAACGCGTACTTCCTCCACCGGATCGACCGGGGCCGGCTCCGCCACCTCGGCGCCGCCCCGCAGTCCCCCGCGGGATAGCGGCCGGTGCGCCCCCTCACCCCGGCCGATCCGGCCGCGGTCGGTGGACACCGCCTGCTGGGACGGCTCGGCTCCGGCGGGATGGGCACCGTGTACCTGGGCCGCTCGCCGGCGGGTGCGCTGCTGGCCGTGAAGGTGATCCGCGCCGACCACGCCGCGGACCCGGCGTTCCGCGCCCGGTTCCGCCGCGAGGCGGAGGCGGCCGCGCGGCTGTCGGGGCGGTGGCTGGTGCCGGTGGTGGCCGCCGACCCGGAGGCGCGCGAGCCGTGGTTGGCCACCCCGTTCGTTCCCGGCCCGTCACTGGCGGAGGCGGTCGCGGGGTACGGGCCGCTGCCCGCCGCGAGCGTGCGGACGCTGGGCGTGCGGCTGGCGGAGGCGCTGGAGGGGGTGCACGCTGCGGGGCTGGTCCACCGGGACGTCAAACCGGGGAACGTCCTCCTCGCCGCGGACGGGCCGCGGCTGATCGACTTCGGGATCGCACGGACCGTCGGGGCCACCACCCTGACGGCGGCCGGCTCCGTCGTCGGCACCCCCGGCTACCTGCCCCCGGAGCAGGCCCGGGCGGGCGGGCCGGCGCCGGGTCCGGCCGGTGACGTGTTCTCCCTCGGCTGCGTGCTGGTGTACGCGGCGACGGGGCGCGGCCCGTTCGGGGGCGGGCACCCGGCCGCGGTGGTCTTCCGTACGGTGCACGACCCTCCCGACCTGGCCGGGGTGCCGGCGGAGCTGCTGGAACCGCTCTCCGCCTGCGTGGCCAAGGACCCGGCCGACCGGCCCGCCCCGGCGATGCTGCGGACCCTCCTCGGCGACCGTCCGGGCGACGGCCCCGACGGCCCGAGCGCGAACGGCCCGAGCGCGTACGGCCCGGGCGGGACCAGGTCCGGTGCGGACGGCCCCGGACCCGGCCCCGGCCCCGGCCCCAGCTCCACCGGCTCCGGTGGGGGCGAGGGGGCGGACTGGCTGCCGGCGCCGCTGCCGCGGCTGATCGCCGAGCGCTCCACGCGGGCCCTGGAGCTGCCCGTTCCGGAGCCCACCCGGGTCGACCGCCCCGGAGCGGACGGCGCCGCGCGAGCCGCGGACGGGGGTGCCGGACCGGCCCGCGGGTTCCTCACCCGGCGGCGGCTGCTCGCGGCCGGCGGGGCCCTCGTCGCGGTCGCCCCGCCCCTCGCCTGGCTGGCCACCCGCGACCCGGGCGGGCGGAGCGCACCCCCCGCCGCGTCCGGTGGCGGCCCGCCCACCTTCACCGTCGGACTGCAGGCCGACCTGACCGGACCCGGCCGGGCGCTCGGGCAGGCGTACGAACGGGGGGTGCGGCTGGCGGTGGAGGCGCACAATGCGCGCCCGGGCATCCCGTTCGGGCTGGCCGTGCGCACCGCCGACGACGGCGGGGACCCCGCCCGGGCCGCCGGGGCCGCCGGGCAGCTGGTCGCCGACGCGTCCGTGGTGGCGCTGATCGGCCCCACCGCGGAGGCAGCGGTGCCCGCGGTGGCCGGCGCCTGCCTCGCGGCGGACCTCGCGCTGCTGCTGGTGTCGGCCCACAGCGGGCAGGCCGGCCCGACGCCGTGGCGGACGCTGTGCGACACACGCGCCGACGCGGACGGCATCGGCCTGCCGGTGCTGCACTACCTGTCCCGCGTCCGGCCGGTCACCCGCACCGGCGTGGTGGAGGACGGCGCGGCCGGCGGCGGGGACCGGCAGCTGACCCGCGTGCTGCGGCAGACCCCGCCCTCACAGGGCTCGACCAGCGTGCACCGGATCCCGTCGGGCAGCTCCGACTTCGCCGCCGCGGTGGGCGCCCTGGTCGCGGCGGACGCCCGGGCCGCCGTGTTCTCGGGCTCCTCGCCGGAGCGCGCGGGGCGGTTCGCCCGGGCCTTGGCCGAGGGCGGGTTCCAGGGGCCGCGGCTGGCCACCGGGGAGGTGATGGAGCCGGCGTTCCTGGCGGCGGCCGGCCCGGCCGCGGAGGGCTGGCTGTTCAGCACGTACTTCGCCGACCCGGCGGAGGTGCCCGCCGCGGCCGGGTTCGTCGCCGCGCACCGGGCCGCGTACGGGGGTCCGCCGGCGCGGTGGGCCGCCGAGGCGTACGACGCGGTGGGGCTGCTGGCCGCCGCGCTCGGCGCCCTGGAGGGCGAGGGGCGGGACCGGCCGGGGCTGTCCCGCCGGGTCTTCCGCACCGCCTACCAGGGGCTGGCCAAGCCGCTGGCCTTCGACGCGACCACGCACCGACTGGCCGGGCAGCGCACCGCGCACCTCCACCAGGTCCGGTCGGGCGCCTTCCGGTACCTCGGGCCGTATCAGGACGTGACGTCGGCGTCGTGAGGGACGGCGGCCGTCCCGTGCCAGGGCCGGCCGACTGCCGGGCGTTGCTCCGTGCGAGTTCTCTTGTACGCCCGTTCGGCCGTACGAACCGAGTGCATGATCATCCTTTAGGCCCGCACTCGCTTACATGGCGCCATCCGGTCATGGGCGATCTGGGAGGCCGCGTCCCGATGTCATCGACGCACCGCGCACCGCACACACCACAGGCACCAGGTACACCACAACCACCCCCTGCGCAGAAGGAGCGGCGGGGCAGGCTCCTACGGCGGGACGCGGCGTGGAGCGCGGTGGCCGCGGTGACCGGCGGCGCCCTCCTCATCGCCATGGTGCCGGGCAGCGTGCCCCGGGCGGACGGCAAGGGGCTCGGCTCCGGCGACGCCTCCGTGACGCTGCTGATCGGGCGGGCCCTGCAAGAGGGCGGCCGCGTCGCGCACTGCGGGGCCGCCGGGGCGACGGAGGACCGGCCGTGCACGGGCTGGCGGCAGGAACGGGTCCGGGCGACCGCCTACGGCGCCGGGACGGTGCTCCAGGAGACCGCCGGGCGCGGCGCGGCCGCCGGGGCGCGGCCGGTCCTGCTGCCCACGGACGCGCGCGGCCCGCTGCGCATCGGGCTGGCCGGGCCGGGGCAGCTCATCGACGTCACGGTCCGGGACGGGCACGGGCGGTACGTGGGCGGCGCGCTCGGCCCGAAGGGACGGCAGTGGGCCAACACCGAGTCGCTGCGGGCGGGCGAGCAGTACACGGTCCACGTGGGCGCCCAGGACGGGGCGGGGACGCCGGTCGGGGTCACCATGGCCTTCCGGACCGCGCCGCCCTCGGACGGGGACCGGATCACGGCGGAGCTCGGGCCCGGGTCGGGAACGTACGGGGCGGGGCAGATCGTGACGGCGGCGCTCAGCCGGCCGGTGCCCGCGGCCGATCCGGAGGCGCGCATCCGGGTCGAGCGGGCGCTCGAAGTGACCTCGGAGCCGGCGGTGGAGGGCTCCTGGTACTGGGTGGACGACTCGACGCTGCACTACCGGCCGCGTACGTACTGGCCGGCGCAGGCGGTGGTGCGGGTGCGCAGCGGGCTGGACGGGGTCGAGGTCGGCGACCACGGGCTCGGCGGCCCTTCGGAGTCCGTGGAGTTCACCGTCGGGGACCGGATCGAGGCGGTGACCGACTCCGCCGCCCACGAGATGACCGTACGGCGCAACGGCCGGGTGCTGCGGAGGATCCCGGTCACGACGGGGAAGGCGGGGTTCCTGACCCGCAGCGGCATCAAGGTCGTGCTGGGCAAGGAGGAGCAGGTCCGCATGCGGGGGGACACGGTCGGGATCCAGCGCGGCACGAAGGAGTTCTACGACCTGCCGGTCTTTTACGCGACGCGGGTGACGTGGAGCGGGGAGTACGTGCACGCGGCGCCGTGGTCGGTGGACGCCCAGGGCGAGGAGAACGTCAGCCACGGCTGTACGGGCATGAGCACGGCGAACGCGGCGTGGTTCTTCAAGACGGTACGGGTGGGGGACATCGTCGAGGTGGTGAACAGCGGCGGGGAGCCGATGGCCCCGTTCGCGAACGGCTTCGGCGACTGGAACCTCGACTGGCGGACCTGGCTCAAGGGCAGCGCCCTGGCCGCCGCCCCCGGTCGGGCCCCGGCGGCGCCCGCGGTGCCGTCGGTGTCGGGGCGCACCCCGTCCCGGCTGTACCCGATGACGTGATGCCATCCGCGGGTCCGGCGGTCGGGACGTGCCGTCCCCGGCCCGCGCGGCGCGGGCCAGGGACGGCTGCATGCTGCCGGCCGAGGGCTACCGGCGCGGCGGGCAGGTCTGCCAGGCGAGGTGGTAGAGCGTGCTCACGCCGGCGTCCGTGGAGTCCATCGTCATGAAGCTGGTGGCGGCCTGCGGGTTCGACGTCCCCGCATTCACCCGCAGTTCGGTGTTGATGTTGAAATTGCGCTTTTCCCCGCAGGGGGCCCAGACGAGGTCCGCGAACTCGGTCCGGTCGGTCGACTGCCAGTTGTCGTTCAGCGGACCGTTGAACTGGTGGGTGCGCGAGGTCGTCTGCGGCATTCCCTGGAAGTAGTAGTTCGCCCGTTCCTGTCCCCAGGCTCCGGGCTGGAGGAATGCGAATCCGCGGTAGTCCGCCTGGACGATCGCGTAGGTGAAGCCCGAAGGAACGTGGACCCGGAGATTGAGCTGGCAGTTCCTGCGGAATGCGGTCGGCGGCGCGCCGGGTCCGACCTGTGCGAGGTAGTCACTGTAGGTGACCGTGAAGGCGGTGTTGTCGGGGGCCACGGCCACCTGGGCGGTGCCCTCGCGGCAGCCCGAGCCGTTCACCGTGGCGAGCTCGATCACGATCTTGTCGGGTGGTGCGGTGATCTGGGGGGTGTGGTCTGCGGCTCCGGCCGGTGAGGCGGTCGCGATCAGCGCGGCCGCGGCGGCGCCGGTGAGAAGGGTGCGGGACAGGGAATGGGACATCGTCGTCGCTCCTGACGTGTGTTCGGCGTTCCTGTGCGCACCCCGTGTCAGACCCCGGGGCATTCCTTCCAGGCGAAGTGGTAGACCGTGCTGACGCTGCCGTCCGTGGAGTCCATGCTCATGAAGCTGAGGGCCTGCGGGTTCGAGCTGCCCGCGTACACCCGCAGCTCGGTGTTGACGTTGAGGTTGCGCTCCTCGCCGCACGGGGCCCAGACCAGGTCGGCGTACTCGGTCCGGTCGCTCGCCTGCCAGTTGTCGGTGTACGGGCCGTTGAACTGGTGCACCGTGCGGGCCGTCTGCGCCATGCCCTGGAAGTAGTAGTTGGCGCGCTCCTGGCCGTAGGCCCCGCGCTGGAGGTGGGCGAAGCCGCGGTAGTCGGCGCGGGCGATGGCGTAGGTGAAGCCCTGCGGTACGTGGATCTGGAGGGCGAGTTGGCAGTTCTTGCGGAAGTCGGTCCCGCCGGCTCCGGCGCCGGCCTGGGCGAGGTAGTCGCTGTACGTGACGGTGAACGAGGTGTTGTCAGAGGCCGCGGCCACGCTCGCGGTGCCCTGCGGGCAGCCCGATCCATTGACGCCGACGACGTCGACGGTGATTCTTCCGGGCGGTGTGGTCTCGCTTTCCGCGTGGGCGGGCACGGCCGTTGCGGATAACGCCGCCACCGCCGCGACGACGACGGTGATCCTGCGGAGCGCCATTCGAATTCCCCATTTCCTGCGGAGCCGGCTCTGATTTTGGGCATGCACATGCCACCACGCGGGGAGCGGGCTGGGAAGGTTGGGATACGGCCAACCGGCCCGGGAAACGGCCCCCGCCCGCTCGCTGGCCGAATTCCGCCGGAGCCGGGAACGGCCGCCGGGGCACCTCGGACCCGGGTGTTCCGAGTCCGCTGAGGTCAGGACGCGACCAGGCGGCAGAAGGCCTCGGCGTCGTGGACCGCGGCCCCGCCCGGGTCGTTGTTGAAGTACGCGAACACGTCCGCCCCGCGCGGCCAGGCGTCCGCGATCCGGCCCGCCCACGAACGCAGCGCGGTCGACCCGTAGCGCGGCCACGGGCTCGCCGCTCCCTCGTGGAAGCGCAGGTAGCCCCAGTCGGCCGTGCGCCACAGCGGGGTCACCGGCCGGGAGCCGCGGTCGGCCCAGCACAACGCCGCGCCGCGCGCGGCGAGAACCTCCCGGACGTCCGGATTCCACCAGGAGTCGTGGCGGGGTTCCACAGCCACCCGGGTCCCGGCCGGGAAGCAGCCGAGGCAGGCGTCGAGGGCCTGCGGGTCGGCGCGCAGGGTGGGCGGCAGCTGGAGCAGGACCGGGCCCAGCCGGTCGCCGAGGGCTTCGGCGTGGGCCATCAGCCGCCGGACCGGTTCCTCCGGCTCGCGCAGGCGTTTGACGTGGGTCAGGAAGCGGCTGGCCTTCACGGCGAAGACGAAGCCGTCCGGGGTGCGCTCCCGCCAGTCCGCGAAGGTGTGCGGGGAGGGCAGCCGGTAGAACGCGTTGTTGCTCTCCACGGTGCCGAAGCGGGCGGCGTACTCCTCCAACCAGAGCCGCTGCGGCCGGTCGGCGGGGTACAGCACCCCCGACCAGTCCCGGTACTGCCATCCGGAGGTTCCGACGAGCACGGGCATGGTGCCGATGATGACCGGCCGCGCCCCGCCCCGCATCCGCCGCCCCGCACGCCCCGCCGGCCGCCCCGGCCCGTGTCCGGGGGTGTGGCCGGGGGTGTGGCCGGGCCGCGGCGGGGCAGGCGCGCGGCATGACGTTGCAGCATCCGGCGGAGCGCGTCGGCGAGGACCGGGCGGGACGCTTCGAGAAGCTGGCCGAGCTCGCCTCGAACTTCACGAGCTCCGCCTTCTTCTCGGTCCTGTGCATGGCCCTGGTCGGGGCCTTCGCGGCCGTCCACGCCGCCCACCTGCCCATCGAGTGGCAGCACCTCGTCGGCGACTCCATGGGTGCGGTGTCCCTGCTGCTGCTGGCCCTGCTCAAGAACTCCGAGCGGCGCGCCGAGCACGCGATCCAGCGCAAGCTCGACGCGATCGCCTCGGCCCTGCTGGAGCAGCAGCAGGGCCGCAGGGGCGACGCGGAGGAGGATCTGGAGTCCGCGATCGGCATGGAGGAGCGGTACTAGCGCCGTGGGACGGCGGCGGCCTCCGTCCGGGCCGTCGGTGGCGGCCGACCGGCCGGCAGGGGCCGTCACGTCTGGAGGGCGACGGCGACGAGCAGCGCGGCCATCCCCACGGCCAGCCAGGCCAGGTAGTCGCCGACCAGCCCCGAGTGCAGCCGGCGCAGCGTCCGGACCGCGGCGGCGGCCGCCGGGCGGCGCAGGGCGGTGGCGGCGCCCGGCCGCCACAGCGCGGCCGCCGCCAGCAGGGCCGCGGCCGCCGTGGACAGCAGGCCGAGCCCGACGCCCAGCGGCGTCCACCCCGTGTGCACCTCCTGCGCGGCCCCGGCCCCCGCGTCCCGGGCGGCCCCCGCGCCCTGCGCACCTCCCGTGGCCCGCGCACCTCCCGTGTCCCGGGCGGCTCCCGTGTCCCGGGCGGCTCCCGGTCCCCCGGCCGCGGCCGCGTACCCGGCGGCGTCCGTGAACAGCACCGCCCCGTGCGCCAGGCTCCGCGCAGGCTCCGCGACAGCCCCGGCGAGGAGCCCCAGGGCCAGCAGCGCCGCCGGTACGGCGACCATGGGCCGCGGCGGCACCCGGCGGGCCGTGCGCACCTCGGGCTCCTCCCCCTCCCCCGTGGTCCCGGTGTCGCCGGCGCGCTCCTGCGGCGGCGGGCCCGCGCCGAGGAAGATCCGGGCGGCGGCGCGCAGCAGGGTGCCGCCGGTGACGGCCGAGACCAGGAGGAACACCGGGGTCAGGGCGGGCCCGGCCGCCTCCTCGGCGAGGGCCTTGCCGAGGCCGGCGCCGAACGGCGGCAGCCCGGCGAGGACGAGGGCCCCGACGGCGAAGAGGACGCCGACGGTCGGCAGCGCCCGCCCCTTGCCGTGCAGACCGTGCTCGTCGACGGAGCCGTACTGGTCGAGCAGCACCCCGCTCAGACCGAACAGGGCGGCCTTGGCGCAGCCGTGCCCGGCCACGTACACGGCGGTGGCGCCGGTGCCGGCCGGGGTGAGGAGGGCGATGCCGACGAGGAACAGGCCGATGTGGCTGACGGTGGAGAAGGCCAGCATCCGTTTCAGGTGGCGCTGCGGCCAACACATGACCGCGCCCAGCAGGGCGGTGGCCACGCCGACGGCGACGAAGGTGGTCCGGAACGCCCCGTGCGGGATCCCGCCGGGCCCGGAGAAGACGGTCCAGTACACCCGGGCGACCCCGTACACGCCGAGCTCGACCATCACGCCGGACATCAGCATGCACACCGGGGTCGGGGCGACGGCGTGCGCGTCGGGCAGCCAGAAGTGGAACGGGGCGGCCGCGGCCTTCACCAGGAAGGCGGTGAGGACGAGGACGAACGCGGCCACGGTCAGGGCGCCGGCGGGCCGGCCGGCGAGTGCCCCGCCGAGCCGGGCTAGGTTCAGCTCGCCGGTGCGCGCGTACAGCAGCGCGATCCCGAGGAGCGAGCAGTAGGCGGCGAAGGAGGTGACGATGCCGAAGGCCAGGGCGCCCTGGAGGGGTCTGGGGTCCTCGATGCGGTAGCCGGTGAGCGCGTACGCGGCGACGCTCATCAGCTCGAAGAAGACGAACGCGTCGAACAGGTCGGCGGTGAGGGCGAAGCCGGTCATGCCGGCCTCGAAGAGCAGGATCAGCGCCGGGAACACCCCGGTGCGTTCGCCGGAGGGCTCGTCGAAGAAGCGCCACGAGTAGACGGTCACGGCGAGGACGAGCGCCGAGGCCAGCAGGGCCAGGCCGGCGCCGAGCGGGTCCGCCAGCAGGACGATCCCGACCGTGGTGGGATGCCCGCCCACCAGGGCGGTCGCCCGGTGCTCCGCGTGCGGCCACAGCAGGACCAGGCAGCCGAGGTCGGCGGCGGCCGCGGTGATCGCGAGCACGTCGCAGCCGGTCCGCGGCAACCAGCGGCCGGCCACGGCCAGGACGGCCGCCCCGATCAGCGGGATCGCCACCGACAGCGGCAGCAGCACCTGGGCGGCGGCCACCGGGCCTCAGCCCCTCAGCCCGGTGAGCGACTGCGGGTCGACCGTGCCGTGGCGCTTGTGCAGCTGGATCGTGAGGGCGAGCAGCAGGGCGGTCACGGTGGCGCCGACGACGATGTCGGTGAGGGTCATGGCCTGGACGACGGGGTCGACGACGGGCCGGCTGCCGGGCGGGAGGTCGGCGAAGACCGGGGCGGTGGCCCGGCGGCGGTACCCGACGCCCAGCAGCATCAGGTAGGTGGAGGACTGGGCGACGGCGAGGCAGCCGACGGCGTGGATGAGGTTGCGGCTGGTGACCAGGCCGTACAGGGCGGCCAGCAGGACCCAGCCGGCGGCGAGGAACGGCAGGGCGGCCGTCGGACCCATCAGCCCCCGCCCTCCCCCGGCTCGGTGATCTCGACGGCCTGGTCGAGGAAGTGGGCGAGCAGCACGATCAGGCCCGAGCCGACCTCGATGCCGACGGCGGCGTTGAACAGGGGGACGAGCCCGCCGGAGGTGATCTCGTTGAACGTGCCGAAGGGCAGCACGTTCTCCAGGAAGGCACCGCCGGCCGCGAGCCCGGCCAGGCCCAGGAGGGTGAAGGACACGGCGGCCAGCACGTCCGCGACGTCGAGGACGGCGAGCGGCCGGACCCTTTCCAGGACCCGGTAGTCGGCGGCGAGGTACGCCAGGTGCAGGGCGGTGGCGAGGACGACTCCGCCCTGGAATCCGCCGCCGGGGCTGAGCTGCCCGTGCGCCACCACGTACACGCCGACGGTGAGGGCGACGGGCAGCAGGACGGCGCCGAACAGACGGGTACCGGGCAGGGCCGCCTCGGCCCGGGGCCGGGCCTTGCGCTCGTCGCGGGCCTGCCGCAGCAGCAAGGTGGCGCCGAGAACGGTCGCGAGGAGGATGGACTCCTCGCCGAGGGTGTCGAGGGCCCGGAGGTCGAAGTTGACGGAGGAGACCACGTTCGCGGTGCGGCGGGCCAGGGCGGCGGCCACGGCCCGGTCGCCGTACGGGTGGCGGTCGGTGCCGAAGGCCGGCAGTTGCAGGCAGGCGGCCGTGAGGAAGGCGGCGAGCACGGCGACGGCGGCCCAGAGCAGCACGAGCCGGACCCGGGCGCTCACCGCCCCTCCCGGGGCCGCCCGCGGTCATCGCGGTCATCGCGGTCATCGCGGTCTTCGCGGTCGTCTCCTGCGTCGCGGCCGCCCGGCCGCCCGTCGGTGGCGGGGCCGCGCAGGACCTTGCGGGCGGTGAGCAGGATCAGCAGCGGGGTCAGCGCGGTGCCGACCACCAGTTGGGCCAGGGCCACGTCGGGTGCCTGGAGGACGAGGAACAGGACGGTCAGCGCCAGCCCGAACACGGAGAGCGCGACGGCCTGCCGTTCGGGCTCCCGGCACAGCACGGCGAGCGTCGCGGCCACGGCGACCAGGAGCAGGGCGGTGGTGTTCAGCGCGTCATCCATGCGGGCTCCCGCCCTTCCGCTCGCCCGCGTCGCCCGCGGCGCCCGCGGCTTCCGCGGTGGCCCGGCCGACGGCGATGGCGGTGACCGTCCCGCCGACCGCGAGGAGCAGCCCGATCAGCAGCGTCTTGACGGCGGCCCGGCCGGGTCCCTGCTCCAGGGCCACGGCGGCGGCGATCAGCGGGACGCCGAGCCCGCCCGCCGGGGCGAGCGCGTGCAGCCGGTCCAGGCTCCCCGGCAGCCGCACCAGCGCCGCCGCCCCCGCCAGGACGCATCCGACGCCGGCTCACAGCAGGACGGCGGCCGCCGCGTGCACCAGGGCCATGTCAGCCGTCCCCCGGGGGCCGGCGGGCGCCCGCGAAGCGGGTGAAGACGAGGACGCCGGCGGGCGAGAGCACGGCGAACACCAGCGCCAGGTCCTGGTACGCGGGCCGCTCGTACGCCATCGGCAGCAGCAGGAGCACGGCCCCGGTCACCGTGCCCGCCATGCACAGGCCCACGAGACGGCGTACGGTGCCGCCCCGGGCCGCGGCCCACAGGCAGGCCGGCCAGCCGGCCACGAGGAGGACGAGGGCGGCGGCCGCCCAGGAACCGGCGGACAGGGGTCCCGTCGCGAGGCGGGTCACGGCCGCTCCCCCGTGCCGCGCACGGCGCGTTCCGGCCCGCCGGGCCGGTCCGCGAAGGTGTGCACCACCACGACCCGGTCGCTCCGTTCGGGCAGGTCGATGACGCAGGTGTCGGCGGACCAGCCCAGCAGCACCCCCGCCCACCCGCGGTCGACGCCCTCGCGCAGCCGGATCCGTCGTACCCGGCCGGTGCGCGCCGCCGGCCGGACCAGGACGGTTGCCAGGACCACCAGGCCGCGCACCGCCGCGGCGGGCAGGGACGCGACGGCCCGCAGCGCCCCGGTCCCGCCGCGCACCCGTACGCCGGCCGCGCGCCGCATCCGTCCGGCCACCAGGGCCGCACCGGCCGCCGCGACCGCGGCGACCAGCAGCTCGACGGGGCCGGGCGTGCTGATCAACACCAGCGTGGTCCCCGTGAGCACCGCCCACCAGACGAGGAACTCGACCGCGCCGCGCACTGCCTCCCCTTCCCTGGGCCTGACCCGGGCCCAGGCCCGGGCCCGGGCCGCAGACACCGATTCTGGGCGCCCCCGCACCGGCCGCCGCCGCTGCCGCCGCCCGCGACGCGGGCGATGCCACCCGCCCGGCCCAACGACCGGACCGGCCGGACCCGCAGGCAGGGCGGGGAGCGCCGCACCGCGTTAGGCTCGGACGAGGTGCAGGAGAGGGATGGTGCTCATGTGTCGCTGGCTCGCCTACTCCGGGTCGCCCATGCTGCTCGACGCGGTCCTCTATCAGCCGGAACACTCACTGATCAACCAGAGTCTGCACGCGAAGATGGGGGTCGAGACCACCAACGGCGACGGATTCGGCATCGGCTGGTACAGCCAGGACGGGGGCGGCACGCCGGCGGTCTTCCGCGACATCGGTCCGGCCTGGAGCAACACCAACCTGCGCGAGCTGGCGTCCCACATCCGCTCGACGCTGTTCTTCGCCCACGTCCGCGCCTCCACCGGTTCGGCGATCCAGCAGACCAACTGCCATCCGTTCCGGCACGGCCGCTGGCTGTGGATGCACAACGGGGCCATCACCGACTTCGCCCGCCTCCAGCGCGACCTGTGCATGGCCGTGGACCCGGCGCTGTTCCCGTGCATCCAGGGCTCGACGGATTCCGAGGTGATGTTCTACCTGGCCGTCACCTTCGGCCTCGACCAGGACGTGCCCGGTGCGGTCGCCCGGATGGCGGGGCTCGTGGAACGGCTGGGCAAGGAGCACGGCGTCGCGGACCCGCTGCAGATGACGGTCGCCGTCAGCGACGGGGAGCGGGTGTGGGCGTTCCGCTACTCCAGCCAGGGCAGGTCCCGTTCGTTGTTCTACAGCAGCCGCGCCGAGACCGTGCGCCAGCTGTACCCGGAACTGCCCTTCCTGAAGGAGGTGTCGGACGCGACCCGGCTGGTGGTGTCCGAGCCGCTGGGCGACCTGCCGGGCGTGTGGAACGAGCTTCCCGAGGCCAGCTACGTCGTCGTGCCGCCGGCGGGTCCGGAGGACTACCTGCCGTTCATTCCCGAGCTGCCCTGAGCCCGTGCACGGCTGAGCCCGTGCCCGCCTGCTCCCGGCCGCTCGGCCAGGGGCGTGCTCCCAGGGGCGTGCTCCAGGAGCGGACGGCGATCAGCCCGGAGGCCGATGCGTGGCCCCGGGCCCTTCTCTAACGTCGGTGGGGCGGGGCTCCGTTGGGGTGGGGCCGGGTGACGAGGGGCGGGGAAGCGGCATGCGGGTGGGCAGGACGGCCGTCGTCGGGGCAGCGCTGGTGGTGCTGGCGGGCGTGGCGTGGGGCGGGGCCGGGCCGGCCGCCGCGGCCGGGGCCGCCCGCGGGAAGAAGCCTGCCGAGGCGGCCGCCGTGGCCCCCTTCCGGCAGCAGCGCCTCGCCTGGCACGACTGCGCCACCGACCCGCAGGACCGGGCCGGCCGCGAGCTGGACGAGGCGGGGGCCCGCTGCACCGAGGCCATCGTGCCACTGGACTACCGCAGGCCGCAGGGCCGGACGGTGCGGGTCGCACTGTCACGGCTGCCGGCCGCCGACCCCGCGCGCCGGCGCGGAGCACTGTTCTACGACCCGGGCGGGCCCGGCGTCCCCGCGATGCGGCTCTCCCTCGCCCTCCGGCAGGCCGAGCCGGATCTCGCCGCCCGCTACGACATCGTCGGCATGGACCCGCGCTTCGTGGGCCGCAGCACGCCGCTGGACTGCGGCTGGCCCACCGCCGGGGTCCGTGCCGCCGGGCCGGACCGGGCGGGCTTCGACCGGAGCGCGGCGCTGGCCCGGGACCTGGCGGAGCGCTGCGCGGGCCACCGGGAAATGCTGCCGCACGCCTCGACCCGCAACACCGCCCGGGACATGGACGTGGTCCGGGCCGCCCTCGGCGAGTCCCGGCTGTCCTACCTCGGGTCCTCGTACGGCACCTATCTGGGCGAGGTGTACCTCCAGCTGTTCCCGCACCGCGTCGACCGGGCCGTCCTCGACAGCGCCCTGGACCCCGACCTGTTCGGACCCGACCTGACCCGCACCCAGGGGCCCGCCATGACGGCGGCGCTCGGCAACTGGGCTGCCTGGGCGGCCCGCCACCACGACCGCTACGCACTGGGCGCCACCCGCGAGGCGGTCCTGGCCACCGTCCACCGGGTCAACGCGGTCGTGAACCGGGGCCCGTTGGCGGTCGGTGCGCACACGGTCGACAGCGGGACCCTGCCGCTGGTGCTGTGGACCGTGTCCGCCGGGGACGACGACGCCTCGTACGCCGGGTTCTCCGACCTGGTCCGCGCCCTGGACGAGGCCTCCCGCGGGCTGGACCCGGTCCCGGCCCCGCTGCTGGAGGCGGTGCTGGCCGGGCTGGACTCCCCCGACGCGGAGGGCGCGGCCGCCGCGCAGAACGCGGTGCTGTGCGCCGACCGGGCGGCCTCCCGCGATCCGGAGGCGTACTACCGGGCCGTCGAGGCCCTCCGCGCCGACGAGCCGGTATTCGGCCCGCTCGTGCACAACCTCACGCCCTGCACGTTCTGGCCGGCGTCCCCGGCGGAGCCGCCCACCCGGGTCGCCACCAGGGCCCCGGTCCTGCTGGTCGGGGCCGACGGCGACCCTGCCGCCCCGCGGCCGGGCCAGCTCGCCGCGCACCGCGCACTGGCCGGGTCCCGCCTGGTCACCCTGCGGGGCGCCTTCCACCACACGGTCTACGGAGGGCTGTTCGCCCCCCGCGACGGCTGCGTCGAGGACGCCGTGGGCCGGTACCTCGCCGACGGGATCCTGCCCGGCCGCGACCTGGACTGCCCCGCACCGCCCGCCGGCTGACGGGCCGGTACGGGACGGTGTCAGCAGATCCGGGGCAGTTGCTCCCCGATCGGCAGGTCCACCACACGGGTGCCGCCCAGACCGGTCCGGGCGACGACCATCCCGGGGTGCGCCTCGACGGCCTCGCCGACCACCGCCGCGTGCCGGCCCAGCGGGTGGGCGCGCATCGCGTCGAGGACCGCGTCGGCGTGCTCCCGCGGCACGAAGGCCACCAGCTTGCCCTCGTTGGCGACGTACAGGGGGTCGAGGCCGAGGATGGCGCAGGCGTTGGCCACGGGGTCCGGGACCGGCACCCGGCCCTCGTCCAGCACGACGCCGGTGCCGGAGGCCGCGGCGATCTCGTTCAGGGCCGCGGCCAGGCCCCCGCGCGTGGGGTCGCGCAGCACGTGCAGGTCGGGGGTGACGGCGAGCATGGCCTGCACGAGCCCGCCCAGCGGCGCGCAGTCGCTGACCGTCTCCACGTCGAAGCCGAGGTTCTCGCGGACGCTCATGATGGCCACCCCGTGGAGGCCGATCTCCCCGCTGACGATGACCACGTCCCCCGGGAGGACCCGCTGCGGGCGCAGGTCCACTCCGTCCGGGATCAGTCCGATGCCGGCCGTGTTGACGTAGATGCCGTCGCCGTGGCCGGCCTCCACGACCTTGGTGTCGCCGGTCGCCACCTCCACGTCGGCGGCGCGCGCGGCCGCGCCGAGCGCCTCGGCCACCCGTGCCACGACGGACAGCTCGACGCCCTCCTCCAGGATGAAGCCGCAGGACAGGTAGGCGGCGCGGGCTCCGCTCATGGCGAGGTCGTTGACCGTGCCGTTGACCGCGAGGTCGCCGATGCTGCCGCCGGGGAAGAACAGCGGCCGGACGACGTACGAGTCGGTGGAGAAGGCCAGTCGGGCGCCGCCCAGGGTGAGGGCGGCGCTGTCGCCGAGACCGGCCAGCAGCCGGCCGCCGTAGGCGGGTGCGAAGACGTGCCGGACCAGCTCGGCGGAGAGCGCGCCGCCCCCGCCGTGTCCCATGACCACCCGGGGGTGGTCGCGCAGGGGGGCCGGGCAGGCCCAGCCGGTGATGTCGAGGGCGGTGTCAGACAACGGGGGTCGCCTCCAGCGGTGCGGTCCGGCGCGCCGGGGTGATGTCGAGGCGCCGGTAGAGGTAGTAGGCGGCGCAGGCGCCCTCGCTGGAGACCATGGTGGCGCCGAGCGGGTTGCGCGGGGTGCAGGTGGTACCGAACGCCTCGCACTGGTGCGGCTTGATCAGCCCCTGGAGGACCTCGCCGCTGCGGCACTCGGCGGGCTCCTCGGTGGTGATGCCGGTGACGGAGAAGCGGTGCTCGGCGTCGTACTCCCGGTAGCGCTCGGACAGCCGCCAGCCGCTGTCCGGGATGACGCCGATGCCGCGCCAGGACCGGTCGGTGACCTCGAAGACGTCGTCGAGCATGGCGAGGGCGGCCGGATTGCCCTCGGGGCGGACGGCCCGCGCGTACGCGTTGTCGACGGTGTGTTCACCGCGTTCGAGCTGGCGCACGGCCCGGCGCACGCCCTCCAGGATGTCGAGCGGCTCGAATCCGGTCACGACGATGGGGACCCGGTGGCGGGCGGCGAGCTGCGGGTACTCGGCCGTGCCCATCACACTGCACACATGGCCGGCGGCGAGGAAGCCCTGCACCCGGCAGCTGGGCGAGTTCATGATCGCCTCGATGGCCGGGGGCACCCGGACGTGGGAGACCAGCAGGCTGAAGTTGCGGATGCCGAGCTTCCGCGCCTGGTACACCGTCATGGCGTTGGGCGGGGCGGTCGTCTCGAAGCCGATGCCGAAGAACACCACCTCGCGGTCCGGGTTCTGCCGGGCGATCCGCAGCGCGTCGAGCGGGGAGTAGACGACGCGTACGTCGCCGCCCTCACCGCGCACCTGGAAGAGGTCGCGGCCGGTACCGGGGACGCGCAGCATGTCGCCGAACGAGCAGAAGACGACCCCGGGGCGGGAGGCGATCTCCAGGGCCTTGTCGATGACCTCCAGCGGGGTCACGCACACGGGGCACCCCGGTCCGTGGATCAGCTCGACCTGCTCGGGCAGGAGCTGGTCGATCCCGTGCCGGATGATGGTGTGCGTCTGGCCGCCGCAGACCTCCATGAGCGCCCAGGGGCGGGTCACGGTGGCGTGGATGTCGTCGAGCAGTCGGCGGGCCAGCCCGGGATCCTGGAATTCGTCGATGTACTTCACGGCTGCCGCGCCTCCCGCGCTGTGTCCCCGGCCGGCGCCGGGTCGAAGGGCCAGTCCTGTCCGGCGCCCGCTTCGGCCGCCGCCCGCTCCCAGGGGTCGCCGAACTCCTCCTGGAGCATGCCGAGTTCTGCGAAGAGTTCGAGGGTCTGCCGGGCCGATTCCTCGTCGAGGCGTTGCAGGGCGAACCCGACGTGGACGATGGCGTACTCGCCGACCTGCAGGTCGGGCAGGTACTCCAGGCACACCTCCTTGACCACTCCGCCGAAGTCGACGGTGGCCATCCGGGTGCCGTCCTTCTCCCCGATGTCAAGCACTCTGCCGGGTACCGCCAGGCACATGTCCCTCTCCTTGGTCTGGGTGGTGCGGGGCGCAGGCCGCCACCATGAGCTGGCCGAGGGCCAGTCCGCCGTCGTTCGGCGGGACGCGGTGGTGGCGCAGGACGGTGAAGCCGCGCTCGCGGAGCAGGCGGGTGCAGGCCGACGAGAGCACGGTGTTGGCGAAGACGCCGCCGCTGAGGGCGACGGTGTCGAGGCCGTGCTCCTCGCGGGCGAGCACGGCGAGATCGACGACGAGGGCGGCGACGGCGGCGTGGAAGCGGGCCGCGATCACGGCCGCCGGGGTGCCGGCCCGCAGGTCGGCGACCACGGCGGCCAGGACGGGGGCCGGGTCGGCGACGACGGGCGCCGGGGCTACGTCCAGCCGCGCACTGGCGGGCACGGCGGCTGCCGGGGCGGGCACGACGGGCGCGGGGCCGGGGTCGGGCGGCTGCGCACGGCGCAGGTCGAAGGCGTACCCGGGGCCGGCGTGGGCGGGGTCCGCGGCCAGGGCGGCGCCCTCCAGCTCGATCGCGGCCTGGGCCTCGTACCCGGCGTGGTGGCAGACGCCGGCGAGGGAGGACACGGCGTCGAAGAGCCGGCCCATGCTGGACGTGGGGGTGCAGTGCAGCCCGGATCCCAGCTGGCGTTCGAGGACCCGGAGTTCCTCGGGCGGGCAGGCGGCGGTGCAGGGCAGGTCCGGCGCCCAGGGCAGCCCGGCGGCCCGCAGGTGGGACAGGGCCATCCGGTAGGGCCGCAGGACGGCTGCGTCGCCTCCCGGCAGCGGCACCGGGGCGAGGTGGGCGAAGCGCTGGTGGCGGGCGTAGTCGGCGAGCAGGATCTCGCCGCCCCACACGGTGCCGTCGTCCCCGTACCCCGTTCCGTCGAAGGCGGCGCCGATCACCCGGCCGGTGCCGTCGAGGCCGTGTTCGGCCATCGCCGAGGCGATGTGCGCGTGGTGGTGCTGGACCGCCGTCAGGGGGCGGGCGCCGGCGGCGCGCCGGGCCCAGGCGCCGGAGCGGTAGCCCGGGTGGCGGTCGGCGGCGAGCCGGGCGGGTCGGACGCCGGTGATGGACTCCAGTTGCCGTTCGGCGCGTTCGAAGGCCTGCTGGGTGGCCAGGTCGTCCATGTCGCCGATGTGCGCCGACAGCCAGGCCTTGCGGCCCTCGCCGAGGCAGAAGGTGTTCTTCAGGTCCCCTCCGGCGGCGAGTACGGCCGGTACGGGCAGCGGCAGCTCCAGCGGCAGCGGCGCGTACCCGCGGGCGCGCCGCAGTACGAGCAGTTCGCCGTCGCAGACGCGCACGACGGAGTCGTCGCAGGGGACGTGGACGGGCCGGTCGTGGGTGAGCCAGGCGTCGGCGATGCCGCCGAGCCGCTCCAGGGCCTCGGTGTCGCCGGTGACGATGGGCTCGCCGGACAGGTTGCCGCTGGTCATGACGAGCAGGCGGGGTCCGGGCGGGTCGCCGGGCAGCCCGAGCAGCAGGTGGTGCACGGGCGTGTACGGGAGCATCACGCCGAGGTCGGGGCAGCGGGGGGCGACCCCGTCGGCGACCGCGCCCGGGCCGTGGTCCGTTGCGGGGCGGCGGCGCAGCAGGACGACGGGGCGGACGGGTCCGGTCAGCAGGCCGCGTTCGGCCGCGTCGAGGCGGACGAGGTGCTCGACGTCGGCGGGGTCACGGGCCATCAGGGCGAACGGCTTGTCCCCGCGGGCCTTGCGGCGGCGCAGCTCGGCGACGGCGGCGGCGTTGGCGGCGTCGCAGGCGAGGTGGTAGCCGCCGAGCCCCTTGACCGCGAGGATCGCTCCGGCGGCCAGGAGGCGGCGGGCCGCGGCGATCGGGTCGGTCCCGGGGGCCCCGGCGGTCTCGCGCGGGGGCGCCCCGGTCAGCAGGCGCAGCCGAGGGCCGCAGGCGGGGCAGGCCACGGGCTGGGCGTGGAAGCGCCGGTCGGCGGGGTCGGCGTACTCGCGGGCGCAGTCGGGGCACATCGGGAAGCGGGCCATGGTGGTGTGGTCCCGGTCGTACGGCAGCCCGGTGACGATGGTGAAGCGGGGCCCGCAGTGGGTGCAGGTGATGAACGGGTGCCGGTGGCGCCGGTCGGCGGGGTCCGCCAGCTCGGCGAGGCAGTCCGCGCAGGTGGCGGTGTCCGGGGAGACGAGGGTGCGTGCGGGGCCGCCGGCGCGCGAGGCGGTGATGGTGAACCCGGAGCCGCCGGCGACGGGGACCTCGTGGTGGTCGACGGTGTGGACGACGGCGAGGGGCGGGGCGTCGGCGGCGAGCCGCTCGCAGAACGCCGAGACGGCGGCGGTCGCGCCCTCGACCTCGGCGACGACGCCCTCGGGGGTGTTGGTGACGTGCCCGGTGAGGCCGAGTCCGGTCGCGCGGGTGTACACGTACGGCCGGAAGCCGACGCCCTGCACCACCCCGCGCACCACGATCCGGCGGCGCTGCACGGCCTCCATCAGCGGGTCGGAGCAGGAGCCGGCGCCCCGTGTTCGTGTGCGTGCCCGGCCGAGGCGTCGTGGTGATGGTGGTGATGGTGGTGTGCGGGCTGCTGCCCGGCCATGACCGGGACGTGTACGGGAGCGCCGTCGCGGGCCGCGAGCGCCCGGTCGAGCAGGGCGCCTGCGCCCTCCCCGGTGCGGGCCGAGGTCAACAGGACCTCGACGCCCGGGTTGACCTGCTGGACGTTGGCGCGGAAGGCGGCCTCGTCGAACTCCGCGGCCCCTGCGATGTCGGTCTTCGTGACGACGACGAGTTGGGCCAGCCCGAAGGCCGTCGGGTACTTCAGCGGCTTGTCCTCGCCCTCGGTGACCGAGGCCAGGACGATGCGCAGGGACTCCCCGAGGTCGTAGGAGGCGGGGCAGACGAGGTTGCCGACGTTCTCCACGAACAGCAGGCGGGTGTCGCCGGGGAGCCAGCCGTCCAGGTGCCGGGCGAGCATCCCGGCCTCCAGGTGGCACAGCCCGTCGGTGAGGACCTGCTTGACGGGGACGCGGGAGCGCGCGAGCCGGTCGGCGTCGTTCTCGGTGGCCAGGTCGGCGGTGAGGGCGGCGACCGGTACCCCGCGTTCGCGGGCGAGGCCCAGTTCGCGTTCCAGGAGGGCCGTCTTCCCGCTGCCGGGGCTGGAGAGCAGGTTGACGACGGTGGTGCCGCGAGCGGCGAGTTCGGTGCGCAGGGCCTGCGCGGCGGAGTCGTTCTTGGCGAGGACCGCCTGCTTCAGGTCGACCACACGGCACATGGTTCAGCACTCCTCGGCGATCGGTGCTCGGGACGGGACGGGGGCGGCAGCGGTGGTGGTGGGGGTGGCGGCGGTGCCGTCCTCCCAGTGCACGCTCAGGATCTGCAGTTCCCGCCCGGCCCGGAGCTCGACGTCGGTCGCGAGGTCGCAGCGGGGGCAGATCAGCCGGGGCGGCATGCCGGTGGCCCAGTCGGCGGTGCAGGAGCGGCAGCGGGCGCGGGCGGGCACCGGCTCGGTCTCGAGCGCGGCCCCTTCGAGGAGGGTTCCGGCGCAGGCGAGTTCGAAGCAGAAGGCGAGGGCGTCCGGTACCACTCCGGCCAGCTCCCCGACCTGGAGCCGGACCGAGGTGACGGCGGTCGCGCCGGCGGCTTCGGCCGCTTCCTCCACCTGGCCCACCACGGCCATGGCGATCGACATCTCGTGCATGGGACTCCGTCCTGCCGGGCCCCATTAGACCGGCGGGCGGGGTGCGGGGCGGCCGGGCGCGCCGACGCGCCGGGCCGGCCGTACGCCATTCGGACGCGAACGGGCCGCGGGACCGGGCCTTGAAGCGGTCCCGCGGCCGTTCCGCGGTCGTCCCGCGGTCACATGCGGCGGATGCGCAGGTAGCGCTGGATGTCGGGCAGGACCGCCTTCAGCACGAGCGCGGCGAGGACGATGACGGCCCAGCCGCCGATGACGGATTTGTTCGAGCTCATGGGTTCCTCCTCAGTTGGCGGCGACACCCGGTTCGTCCTGCGGCGTCTCCTCGTCCTGGTGGTGCACGAGGTCCAGCACCATCCGCACGGCCTCGTCGACGGCGGCGGCCACCGGGGGGCTCAGTCCGATCTCCTCGTCCAGGCTGCCGGGTTCGCAGCCGACGACCCAGATGCGGCGGGGCGGGGCGGCCCCGGTCCCGGCGCACAGGGTGTCGAGCAGGGCGAGCACGGCGTCGGGGGACATCTGGTGGCCGTCGAGCACGGGGGCCTGCGGGGCGACGGGCCCTTCCCCGCCGGCCTCGATCAGGTACAGCGTGCCGGGGGCTCCGCCGCGGGCGGTGGCGTCGACGAGGACGAGCGTGTCGTAGCCGTCGAGCAGCTGGTAGGCGAGGTGGACGCCGCGGACGCCGATGTCGGCGGTCTCCACCCCGTCGGGCAGCCGGCCGGCCGCCCCGGGCGCGGACAGCCGCCGTACGGTCTCGACGCCGAAGCCGTCGTCGCCGAGGAAGACGTTGCCGATGCCGGCGACCAGGGTCCGGCGGCTCACGCGTCCTCCAGGGGCGTGACCTCGTCGGGCTGGAAGTACAGGAACCGGCCCTGTTCGCGGCGGATGTCGGCGCCCGGGTCGCCGTCGACGGTGACGGCGAGGTGGACCCCGCCGTCGACGTCGCGGAGCACGGCCTCGACGAGGGCGGTGCGGCCCTGGAGGAACAGGTCCTGGGCGTCGGTGCGCCGCAGCCCCGGCCGGAGCAGCACGCGGCTGCCCGCGCCGACGGCCGTCCCGTCGACGGTGATCCGGTCGCGGGCCGGGTCGGCGGGGTCCGCGTGGGCGGGGTCCCACCAGGGGGTGTCGGGGCGGAACACCGCGTCCCCGTCGAGCGGTTCGGGCAGGTTGCCGGGGCCGGGCGGCGCGGCGGCGGCCGCGGCCGCGGTTCCCGGTCCGGTGATCTCGCGCAGGGCCCGGACGGCGCCGTGCAGGCGTTCCAGCACCTCGGGGGGCATGCTGTCGGCCAGGTCGATCACGGCGGCGGCGCGGGTGTCCGTGCCGCGCGCCTCGCGTTTCTCCTGGTCGGTGAGGGCGGCCGTGCGCAGGGCGAGGATCTCGTCGATCTCGGTGGCGTCGTACATGGCCCCGGCGCTCTCGGGGGCGATGCGCGGGTGGTCCTCCAGGATGATCGGCGAGGACAGGACCACGTCGGCGCGGCCGTCCTCCCCGGCCAGCACCGGCCAGGTGTGCCGGTTGTCGCAGCCGGCGACCGAGGCCCGGGCCCATTCGGGCGGGTCGGTCATCGACAGGAAGGATCCGGCGCTGAGCCCGAGCAGCAGGTGAGCGGCGACCAGGGACCGCGCCAGGGCGGCCTCGCGGTCGGCCCCGTGCTCGGGCGGGTTCCAGTCCGCGGTGTTCTCGACGACCGCGGTGAGTTTCAGCGCCCGGTACGGGACGTCCAGGGGCGCGGCGTGCAGCCGCAGGACGCCGTCGATGCGCTCGGTGCGCCGGACCAGGCGGCCCACCGGCCGTCCGTCGGCGTCGAGGACGGGCTCGGTCTCCTCGCGGGCGGGCCGGGTGAAGGGCAGCGACACCTCGCCGGCCTCCAGATCGGCGACGCGGACGCTCATCTCGACCCGCTCCTCGCGGCCCTCGTCCCAGGGGACCAGGACCCGGTCGGGCAGGTGGAGTTCGCGCACGGCGGCGAAGGACCCGTCGGCTCGGGCCTCTTCGACGGTACGGCGTTGGGCGTGCAGGAAGCGCAGTTCGACGGCGACGGAGGCGTCGCCGCGGGGTTCCGCGACGAGTTCGGTGCGCTGGCCCGAGTGTTCGCCGTGCCGGGGTCCCCAGACGGGCGGGACCAGGACGCCGAACTGCCAGCGCATCCGGTTCTTCGCGGCGGAGGCCCGGTACGGGTAGAGCACGTAGCCCTCGAACAGGACGGCGTCGGCGACCTGGCGGGCGAGCGCGAAGCGGGCCGCGGGTACGGCGGCGGTGGTCGCGGTCATGGCGCGGTCCTTCCGGTGGCGCGCGGCAGGACGGCACCCGCCCAGACGGGGTCGCGGGGCGGGCGCCCGTCGGTGTCGGCGTGCGCCGCGGCGAGCAGGGCCCGTACGGTCTCCTCCCAGGAGGCGAGGGCGTGGCGGGAGCGGTAGGCGAGCAGCTCCGCCATGGTGTCGCGGGGCAGGCGCAGCCAGCCGCAGCCGGGGAAGTGCTGCTCCATCATCTCCCGCCACACGGTGACGGGCAGCCGGCAGGCGGCCTCGCGGTGCCAGGGCACGGGCTCGACGTGGAAGCCGCCGGCGCCGGTGAAGGCCGTACCGGAGAACAGCATCAGCAGGGGCGCCTCGCCGTCCTGCAGGGCGGCGAGGTAGCGGCCGGCCGAGATGTCCTGGTCGTAGCTGCAGGGCACGGCGACGTCGGTCTCGGTCTCCCCGGTGAAGCCGGGCACCATGACCGCGACCTGGGCGAGCTGGACGGGGTGCAGGGTGCTGCCCCAGCGGGAGCGGTCGCCGAACAGGTCGTGGAGGGCGGCGGTCTCGGCGGGCCCGTAGTCGCGCCGGGCCGGTTCGATCCGCACCTGGCAGCGCAGGGCGAGGGCGTGGACGCGGGCGCCGCCGGAGGCGGTGATGCGCAGCCGGAAGACGAGGGTGGGGCCGGCCGCGTACGGATCGGCGCGCACACCGGTGACGGTGAAGCCGAAGTCGGTCACGACTGCCCCTCCTGCCCGGCCGTGCGGGGTGCGGGCAGTGCGGTGGCGCGCCGCTCTACCTGGGCGAAGAAGGCGGTGAGGGCGGCGCGGGCCTCCGCGCCGCCGTCGAAGCCCTGCCACAGCATCCGCATCCGGCCCACCAGTTCGTAGCAGATGTCGATGGGGACGAGGTGGCACTCGGTGCGGTCCGCGGTGCGGTGCAGGAGCAGCGCCTCGACGTCGGGTTCCAGCATCCCGGCGAGCCGGCCGGCGCCGAGGACGGTCTGCCAGGTCTGCGGGTCCAGTTCGCTCTCGGTGGCCCCGGCGGGGCTGGGGTAGAGCGCGACGAGCCGGTCGAGTGCGGCGTTGCGGAAGAAGAACGCGACGCCGACCGGGATCCGCAGCCGTTCCCAGGCGGTGTCGTCGAGCCGGTGGGCGGGGTCGGTGAGGTAGCGGTCGGGGACGGTGCGGTACCGTCCGCGGCCGGCCCCCGGGCGGTCGAAGAGCAGGGCGCAGGGGGTGCACGCGCAGACCAGGGCCCGCTTCTCGGTCTCCACCAGGTGCCGGTGGCCGTGCCCGGCCACCGGCACCCCGCACAGTTCGCACACCTCGGGGCGCGGCGGGCGGGGACCGGTGAAGCGCCGCAGTCCGGGCACGGCCGTGCGGGACGGCCCGGACGCGGACGGGGGTGCGGCCTGGGGGCGGGCCGGGCTCACGGCACGCGCGCCGGGGTCGGCGGGCGGGTGCCGATCTGCAGCAGGGCGGGGGCGGGGGCCGCGGGGGCCAGTTCGACCGCGGTGACCTCGGGGGCGAGGCAGGCCACGGCGTCCTCGACGCCCTGCCGGACCGCCTCCGCGGTGCTCCCGCAGCCGCAGCCGGTGGCGGGCCGGCCGGTGGAGCGCAGCCGGAGGGTGCCGGTGGCCCCGTCGAAGCCGATCAGTTCGACGGGTTCGGGTACGGACTCCAGGGCGCGGGCGATCCGGGTGTCGACGTCGTCGGGGTGCAGGTCGTGCAGGGCGAGCAGACCGGCCACCAGGTCGTCGCCGAGCATGCGGGTGAGGGCGCCCGCGCCGAGCCGCTCCACGATCCGGGCGAGCCCGGCACCGTAGAAGTCCATGAGCACGCGGACGAGTTCCTCGGCCGCCTCGCAGGCCTGCCGGTCGCCGGAGGCGGCCAGCCGGTCGAGGACCTCCTCGACGCGGCGGCCGGCCTCCCGGGCGTCGATGACGGCCGCGCTCATCCGCCGAGCCCGCTCAGGCCGGTGGGCACGTGCATCGACTTCACGGTCCTGCCGCCGCCGACGTACATGTGGACGCCGCAGGGCAGGCAGGGGTCGAAGCTGCGCACGGCGCGCATGATGTCGATGCCCTTGAAGTTCTCCGGGGTGTTCTCCTCGAAGATCGGGGTGTTCTGGACGGCGTCCTCGTACGGGCCGGGGGTGCCGTAGGTGTCGCGGGTACTGGCGTTCCAGGGCGTCGGCGGGTACGGGTGGTAGTTGGCGATCTTCCCGTCGCGGATGACCAGGTGGTGCGAGAGGACGCCGCGCACGGCCTCGGTGAAGCCGCAGCCGATGGACTCGTCCGGCACCTCGAACTTCTCCCAGGTCTGGGTGCGTCCGGCGCGGACCTCGGCGAGCCCCTTCTCGGCGCAGTGCAGGGCGATGGCGGCCGCGTACGCCTGGAAGTACGTGCGGGCGCGGTTGCGCTCCAGCGCGTTGCTCCACTGCGGGATCTTCCACTCGAAGGTGGTCTCCGGCTTGGTCATGGTGCGCGGCAGGTTGATGACCACGCTGTGGCCGGTGGCCTTGACGTAGCCGACGTCGACGAGCCCGGACAGGGCGGTGGACCACAGGCGGGCGATGGGGCCGCCGCCGGTGTCGAGGGCGAGGTGGTCCTTGCCGTCGAACCATCGCGGGGACATGACCCAGCTGTACTTGTCGTCGAAGTTCCGCTTCTGCGGGGCCGGGATGGTGTGCTGGTTCCAGGGGTGGCGGGGGTCGACCGGGTTGCCGAGCGGGTCGTGGCGGACGAACTGCTCCTGGCCGGCCCAGTCGTCGTAGTACGAGCTGCCCAGCAGGATGCGGATGCCGAGGTTGATCTGCGTGAGGTCGTTGGTGACCAGCTTGCCGTCCACGATGACGCCCGGGGTGACGAACATCTTCCGTCCCCAGTCGGTCATGTTGGCGTACGTGAAGTCGCAGTACTCGGGGTCGTTGAGGGCGCCCCAGCAGCCCAGCAGGACGCGGCGGCGGCCGACTTCCTCGTAGCCGGGCAGGGCCTCGTAGAAGAAGTCGAAGAGGTCGTCGTGCAGCGGCACGACGCGCTTCATGAACTCGACGTACCGCATGAGGCGGCTCATGTAGTCGGTGAAGAGCTGGACGGAGGCGATGGTGCCGACGCCGCCCGGGTAGAGCGTGGAAGGGTGCACGTGGCGGCCCTCCATCAGGCAGAACATCTCGCGGGTGTAGCGGCTGACCTGGAGGGCCTCGCGGTAGAACTCGCCCTCGATGGGGTTGAGGGAGCGCATGATGTCGGCGATGGTGCGGTAGCCGTGCTCGGCGGCGTGCGGGGCTTCGGTGCGCTCGGCGAGGTCGAGGACGCCCGGGTTGGTCTCGCGGACCATCTTCTCGCAGTAGTCGACCCCGACCAGGTTCTCCTGGAAGATGTTGTGGTCGAACATGTACTCGGCCGACTCGCCGAGGTTGATGATCCACTCGGCGAGGTGGGGCGGCTTGACCCCGTAGGCCATGTTCTGGGTGTAGACGGAGCAGGTGGCGTGGTTGTCGCCGCAGATCCCGCAGATGCGGCTGGTGATGAAGTGCGCGTCGCGGGGGTCCTTGCCGCGCATGAAGACGCTGTAGCCGCGGAAGACGGACGAGGTGCTGTAGCACTCGGCGACCCGCTTCTGCTTGAAGTCGATCTTCGTGTGGATGCCGAGGCTGCCCACGATCCGGGTGATCGGATCCCAGGCCATCTCCACCAGGCCGCTGCCGTCACCGGCCGCCTTCGTCTTCGGTGTCATCGTGTCTGCCGTGGCCCTTCTGGAAGCGGGATCGGGAGCGGGAGGGTGCGGAGGGTGCGGGAGGTGAGGGCGTCGGGCGGGGCGGTGCCGGTCACCAGGGCGGTCGGTAGCCGGTGGTGATCTTCCGGCCCGTGTGGCGCCACTTCGGCTCCTCGTCCACCGTGTGCAGCGTGACCGCACGCAGCTTGCGGATCAGGGCGCCGTACGCGCCGCTGGCCTTGGTGGAGACCGTGGCGCCCGGCGGCTGGTCCATGAACGGCATGAACTTGTCCGGGAAGCCGGGCATGGTGCAGGCGATGCAGATGCCGCCGACGTTCGGGCAGCCGCCGATGCCGTTCATCCAGCCGCGCTTGGGCACGTTGCACTTGACGACCGGGCCCCAGCAGCCGACCTTGACCAGGCACTGCGGCGAGTCGTACGCCTCGGCGAACTGGCCCTGCTCGTAGTAGCCGGCCCGGTCGCAGCCCTCGTGGACGGTCTGCTCGAACAGCCAGGTCGGGCGCAGCTTGTCGTCCAGCGGGATCATCGGCGCGGAGCCGGCCGCCTGGTAGAGCAGGTAGGTGAGGGTCTCCGAGAAGTTGTCCGGCTGGATCGGGCAGCCGGGCACGCACACGATCGGGATACCGGCCTTCGAGGTCCAGTCCCAGCCCAGGTAGTCGGGAACGCCCATGGCGCCCGTGGGGTTGCCCTCCATGGCGTGGATGCCGCCGTACGTGGCGCAGGTGCCGATCGCCACCACGGCGAGGGCCTTGGGTGCCAGCCGGTCGATCCACTCGCTGGTGGTGATGGGTTGGCCGGTCTCCGGGTCGTCGCCGAAGCCGCACCAGTAGCCCTCGGGCTTGATCTTCTCGTTGGGGACGGAGCCTTCGACGACGAGGACGAAGGGGTCGATCTCGCCGCGCTCCCCCTTGAAGAACCATTCGATGAACGTGTCGGCGCCACCGACCGGGCCGCATTCGAAGTCGATGAGCGGCCAGTGGACGGCGATCTTGGGCAGGCCGGGAAGGGTGCCCGTGACGATCTCCTCGATGCTGGGCTGCATCGCGGCCGTCAGGGACACCGAGTCGCCGTCGCAGCTCAGTCCGGCGTTGATCCAGAGGATGTGGATCGTGGGGTCCTCTACCGTGCTCTGCGTTCCAGCAGTCATGCGGATCGCTCCTTGGGCGGGGATGCGGGAGGGGGTCCTGCGGGGCCGGGAACGGCCGCGGGGGAAGGTCAGCGGCCGCCCCCACCCTTCTTGCTAGCAGCCGGCCGGCCCGGCCGCCCTGTCGGACTGGGCCGGTGCAGTGATTCCGGGCGGCCGCCCGGGGGTCGCGGTGGTACGCCGTCCCCGGGTGGGCATCGCCAGGTGCGGCGGGGTCCCAAAAGGGACCTCCTTGCGGACGAACGCCCTGCGCAGCGCGTGGTAGGGGGCCTGCGGGTCGAAGAACGCCTCCCGCATCCGGGCCAGCTCGGCCCGGCGGTGGGCGGCCAGCGGCCGCAGCGTCTCGTCGACCTCCCGGCGGGCCTTCTTCCCGGCGACCCGGGACCGGGTGCCGGGCCAGTCGGCGAGCCGGACCGCGAGGCGGGCGGCCTCCTCGGCGAAGGCCTGCGGGGCGCAGTCGATGGTCCGGTCGGCGAGTCCGAGGCGGCGGGCGGCCTCGGAGCCGACGGGCAGGGCGTCGCTCATGAGGCGCTGGGCGACGCCGGTGCCGGTGCGGCGGGGCAGGGTGTACGTCCAGTACTCCGAGCCGTAGAGGCCCATCAGCCGGTAGTGGGGGTTCAGGACCGCCCCGGACCGCATCCAGACCTCGTCGGCGGCGAGGGCGAGCATGGCCCCGCCGGCGGCGGCGTTGCCGCCGAGGGCGGCCACGACGAGCCGGTCGGTGGTGGTCAGCACGGCCTCGACGAGGTCGTCCATGGCGTTGATGTTGGCCCAGGACTCCTCGGCCGGGTCGGCGGCGGCCTCGATGACGCCGAGGTGGATGCCGTTGGAGAAGAAGTCGCGGGCGCCGCCGAGGACGAGGACGGAGGTGGGGCGCGAGCAGGCCTCGCGGTAGGCGGCGAGCAGGCGCCGGCAGTGCTCGGTGCTCATCGCACCGCCGGGGAAGGAGAACGACAGGAAGCCCGCCTCGCCGTCCTCCCGGTAGCGGATGTCCGACCAGGTGCGGGGGCCGCCGTCCCGGGTCGCGGTGTCCGGCGGGGCGGGGATCTCGGGCAGGGCGGGCAGCCGGCCGGCGAGGGCGAGGGTGGCGGGGAGTTTCACGGTCGCCGGCTCGCCGGGGGCGCGCCGCCCGTCCCGCAGTTCGGGGATCCACACGGCCCCGTCGACGGTGGCCCGGCAGATCGCGCCGGCCCGGGTGGCGAGCAGTTCGCCGGGGCGGCCGCGCAGCCCGTCCTCGGGGTGGCCGCCGTACAGGTACCACTGGCCGCCCAGCAGTTCGTCGAGGACGCCGGGCTGCGAGTCGGCGGCGCGCAGGATCCGCACGACGCGGTCGGTGGGGTCGTGCGCCCAGTCGATCCGGCGCTCTTCCTGGCGCAGGTACGGCAGGGCGCGGCCGGACCGCTGGGGTTCGGGGGTGTGCGTGCCGGAGGCGAAGCGGTCGACGGCCAGGAGCAGGGCGGCCAGGGCCGCGTCGGAGACCTCACCGCGGTAGGCGTCGCTCTTGCCGACGGGCGGGAGCGTGCAGTGGGCGGTGGCCCAGACGGGGCCGGCGTCCATTTCCTCGTCGGCCTGGAGGACGGTGACGCCCCAGGTGTCCGCGCCGTCGGTGAGGGCCCGGTCCAGGGAGGAGGGGCCGCGGTCGCCCACGGGGCCCGGATGGACGACGAGGCAGACGTGCCGGGACCAGACCTCGCGGGGGATGGCCGTCTTGAGCATCGGGGCGACGATGAGGTCGGGCCGGTGACGTTCGACGGCCTCGGCGAGGCGGGTGCCGGGCAGGACGAGCTCGACCACCACGCTGTGCCCGCGGTCCCGCAGCTCGGCGTGGACCCGCTGGGTGAGGCTGTTGAACGTACTGGCGGCGAGCAGGATGAGCACGTGTTCTCCCAAGCGTCCGGCCCGGCGGCGCCGGTGGCCGAAACGGTTTCGGCCACCGGCGATCGTCGGCCACGGGCGTGCGCCGGTCGCTGAGACGTACGGGCGGTGTCACCCGTACGGGGAGCACGGCACCGCCACCTGGTGGAGGGCGGGCGGTGCCGGGGCGCCGCCCGCCGCCACCGGGTCAGCGCAGGTCGAAGCTGATGGAGGACGCCTTGTCGTTCATGCCGTCACCGACGTACGCGTTGTAGCCGTGGTAGGTCTGGTGGGCGCCCCGGAAGTCCTTGTGCTCCCACAGGGTGATCGGGCAGGTGATGCCCTCGGCCGAGCTCACGGTGTCGTTCCAGCCCCACTTGGAGAGCTCGTTGAACTCGGGGTAGCGCCAGTTGCAGCCGACGCTGCCGCGGAACGTGAACTCGCTGCCGCCGGAGTTGGCGTCGCTCCATATCCGGCCGAGGTCCTTGTACTCCGCCCGGGCGCCGAAGGCGGCCGCCTCGGTGCGGGTCCCGAAGCAACTGCCCACGCCGGTGTCGACGACGTACGTGCAGTACGTGGCGGGCTTGGGGGCCGGCGCCCGTTCCACCGCCGCGGCCGGGACGACGCCGGCGGCCGTGAGGGTGAGGGCGGCCGCGCCGAGCGCGAAGGCCGATCGAATCATGCGCATGACTACTCCTCGAATCGGTGCGGAAACGCGCCCCGTTCGCGGCGTGCGAGGGGCGCGGGGACGACTCAACGGGGCGGCCCGGGGGTGCGTCGAGGGGGCGCAGGTGCCCGTGGCACGTTCCGCCCGCCCGGCGGCGGGTCAGCGGCCCGCGGGCGGGTGGCCGGAACGGACGCCGGGGCCGGGACGGTTCCGGGCGCGGGCCTGCGGGGCGGGGGCGGCGCCTGCGCCCGGGTGGACGCCGGGGCGGCCGCTGGGTGACCGGATCGCCATGGATACGGGTGTTCCGCCCGGGGCTCCACGGGTTGTCCCGTTCTCGACCGGGGTGGCGGGTGGTGCGCATCACCCCTGGATCCCCGGTGGTCGGCCGGACATCGTCCTCACCGAGGACCGGGCCATCCCGCCGGCGCTCCAGGACCTGATGGTCCGGGAGGCCGACGAGCTGACCCCGGGCAACCCCTTCCGCGACCGCCCCGTCCCCGCCCCGCACCTCGGGCCGCGCGACCCGGCGGTGCTCGCGGACGAACTGGTGCTGGCGGCCCGGCCCTACCGCTGAGCCCGGCCCGGCGCCTTCCCGCTCAGCAGCCCGGGGCTCCCGTGCCGCCCCGCTGCGGCAGGCTCAGGTTGGGTGCGGAGCTCGGCCAGGTCAGGGCGGCCGTCTTCGTCGTCCCGTCCGCGTTGATCTGGACGACGGGGATCGGCTTGCCGACCGGGTTCCCGTCGGTACCGAACGACAGCCATCCGCTGGCCCCGGGCAGCATCTGCGCGCAGTAGAACTGGTGCAGGATGCCGGTCAGCAGGCCCGGGTTCTTCACGCCCGCCCCCTCGTGCCGGGCGGCGCTGAGTCCGGCGACCACGGCGTCGTGCGTGAGCATCGCCTGCCCGCTGGCGAGGCCCGCCGGGTCGAAGGACAGCGGCGGCTGCGCGCCCTGCGTGGTGGCGAGGGGCTGCTTCGTACACGGGTCGGGGCGCCCGGTGAACGCCGAGAAGAACTGGTCGTAGTTGCGCTTGGCGTCCGACCCGGGGCACTCGTTCCCCCACTCCTCCGGGCTGGCGAGCGCCGTGAACGCCACGGTGACCCGCCCCGAGGAGATGCCCTTGAGCACCGTGTCGTCGCGGATGGCCTCCGAGGCGTCGTCGCCGACCAGGATGTTCAACTGGCCGATGCCGCAGGGCGCGCCCTGCACCCAGGTCTGCACGAAGGCGCCCAGGTCGCGGCCGCGGCCGGCGAAGTACACGGCGGACGGGGCGGCCTGGCACAGGTTGGCGTGCATCAGGCTGAACTGCTGCACCAGGTAGTCGTAGCGGCCCGCACCGCTGGGCATGTCATGGGGCGAGGTGTACGGCAGCACGGTCACCGTGCGGTCCGGGGCCTGGAAGCGGACCTTGGCCTCGGCCGCCAGGGTGGCGGTGTAGTCGTCGCCCTCGACTCCGTCGGCGACCACGGCCATCGAGGTGACCGCCGGCTTCAGCCCCGACACGTACTGGTTGGCGGCGATCACGGTGTCCGTGTTGGTCGGCGAGACGCGGAACATGTCGGGGATCAGCTTCTTGCCCGTCGGATCGGCCGGGTCCAGGTTCATCGAGTTGCCGGTGACCGTGGAGCCGATGACCGGGATGTGCAGCTGTCCGGAGATCGCCGCGGCGGCGCGCCGGGTCTGCTCGGTGGACTGGCCGAGGCCGACGACCGCCGAGATGCGCTCGGACCGGGCGTACTGCTTGACGCTCTCCACCGTCCGCTCCCAGGACCCGTACCGGCTGCCCATGTTGGCCAGGTAGAGCTTGACGCCGGGCCTGCTGCCGTACGCGGCGGTGTTGTTCGCCCTCCAGACGGCGGTGATCGCGCCCTCGATGTTGTGGTACAGCGACTCGTACGTCACCGTGTCCACGTCGTCGACGGGCGACAGGTTCAGCATGAGCACGACGCTGGTGGACTCCCCCGTGACCGCGTCGTTGGCGGCGCGTACGTCCTTCTGGAGTGCGCGCATCCGCTCCGGGTCGCTCTTCGTGAACGGCTTGCCCTCCAGGTTCACCCCGACGCAGGCCACGGGTTCGCCGGTGGCGGTCATCCCCTTGCCGCACGACAGCTCGGGCGGGAAGAAGAACGTGTAGAGGCGGTTGCCGCCCACGACGGCGCCGGCCAGGACCAGGAGGATGACGACCACCGACACCACCGGATGGCGGCGCCACCGGAGGAACCTGGGAATGCGTACACCTGCGGGCATGAAGGACTCCTTGCGGTGCGCACGGCCACGCCGGTGCGTGGCGCGGGAGGATCAGGCGAAGCGGGCGCCGGCCTGCTGGAGGGCGCTGACGTCGAGCAGACGGGAGTTGTGCGCCAGGCGTTCGAAGCCCTCTTCGATCTGGGCGTCCCATCGCCGGCTGCGCTCGGTCAGCGGGTCGTTGTACAGCCACAGCAGGGCCAGGAGCTTGGCGGTGGCCACCGAGACGACGTCCCGGCCGGTCTGTTCGATCCCGGTGAGGAGGAGGGCGTACGCCTCCTGCGCGGACTGCTGGTGGACGAGGCGGCAGGGCGCCGACGCGAGGTAGTCGAGGAGCCGCACCCAGGCGCGGTGGTCGCGGTCGAACCGCGTGGCGAGCGCTTCGGCGACCGCGGGGAAGTCACCCAGGGCCAGGGCGTAGAAGAGCTGCTGTTCGTCGCGGGCGACGGTCGAGCCGTTGTGCGCGGAGGTCAGCGAGGCCAGGGCCTGGGCCTGCCGGGTGAACACCTCGCGCCACGGGTCGGTGGGGGTCTCCCGGCCGGGCCGAGCCGGGGCGGCGGGGGCGGGGAACGTCGCGGGGGCGGCGGCCAGGGCGGTGAGCGCGCAGCGGCTCAGCCAGGGGTGCAGGACGGGCGGCCGGTCGGCCTCGCCCCAGCCGACCTCCCGGACGAGGGAAGGGCGGTGGAAGAAGGTGCTGACCCACAGGTTGCGGCGCAGCAGCTCCAGGCTGCGCGGCAGGTCCGCTATCTCGGGCGGTACGCGGGGGTCGTCGGCGGTGCGCACGTCCGCGAGGTAGGCCGCGGCGAGGACCACGGGCGGCGCGCCCGTCCACTGCCGCCCGGGGGCGTCCAGCCCCTCGGGCAGGCTGCCCTCCAGGGCGCGCGACCACAGGGGTCTGCCGCCCGCGTCGACGGCGGCGGGCAGGGGTCTGTCCCGTTCGGCGGCGTCCGCATCGGGGGACGCGGAGGCGCGCTGGTCCCGCAGGGTGAGGGCGGCTCCCCAGTGGCCGCCGGTGAGGGCGTGGGCGACGGACGCGGGAACGGGCGCGGCCAGGGAGCCGCCGCCGTCGGCGATGTCCCCGACGCGTTCCTCGGACATCGGGTCGAGCCAGACCGGGTACCAGTAGTGGGCCGCCGAGAGCGGGTCCGGGCCACCGCCCGGCTCGTCCTGCCGGGTCCAGGCCGCGCGGGTGGCGCGGGACAGCAGGGGGATGCGGCGCTGCGGGCTCTCCGGCAGCGGGGTGGTGCGCCAGGGCTCGCACCAGCGGGTGGTCCACTCGGGCTGCCACTGGTCGCAGGCGGCGAGGACGACGAGCGGGTCCGCAGCGCCGAACGAGCCCGGCGCGTGCTGCTCGTTGCGGATCCGGGCGGCGACGAGGGCGGTGAGGAAGTGGCGGCCGGCCGGGGTCTGGGCCCCGTCCACGAACAACACCCAGGCGTGGTCGTGGCGGCCGCGGGCGGGCCCGGACGTCGGGATCTCGCAGGAGCAGGCGGAGCGCAGCGCCGGGTGCCGCTCGGCCTGGTCCTTGGCGTCGGCGAGGAAGGCCGCCAGCAGGGGTGCCACCGCCGCCGAGCGGGAGGCGGAGCTGAGCCGGACCAGGGCGTCGACGTGCCCGGCGTCCTCCGCCTCGGGGATGCCGACGTGCCAGCGCAGTGCGTCGCGCAGGCCCCAGCGGGCGGTGCTCTGCAGCAGCGATCCGATCACGGGCCGGGCCCCGTCCCGTACCGCCCCGGCGACCTCGCGGGGGCCCTGGACGAGCGGGCTGAGCGCGCCGGTGACCACTACGTCCATGGTGGCGTCCACGGCGCCTTCCAGACGGGAGGCGAACCGGCCGCGGCGGGTGTTGCGCGTGTAGTGCCGGATCAGGTCGCGGATCTGGTCCGTCGCGCGGGCCCGGTCGGGCTCCAGGTCCTCGTTGAGCGCGAGCAGTCCGAGGGCGAAGCGGTGGAAGACCGGGCTGCGGCGTAACGTGTCCCAGCCGCGCATCATCTGGAACGCGACCAGGGCCGCCGCGGAGACCGGGTCCAGCGGGGTCTCGTTGAAGTCGAGGTGGGCGTGGACCACCGTCGATCCGCATCCCTGGGACAGGGACCGCAGCGTGGTGGACTTGCCGGAGCGGCGCGGCCCGAGCAGGGCCACCACCGGCTGCCGCTGGTCCGGATAGCGCCAGATCATGTGCCGCAGGAACGCGTCCGTCCCCTGCGCATGGCCGAGCTCCGCCGTTGCGCTCATCATGCCCCGCCCCCCGACTCATCGATACGCGCACACCGACGACACGGAAGGTAACACCATGAGGACGAGGAGCGACGGTGATACCGCGGATCCGTTGCGCTGCCGGGGCAGTCCTGTTGCGGATCTTCGACGGATATCCTGCAACCGCGCCGCTCCGGCCGGTTCCGGGCGGCGGAGAAACGTGACATGTGATGTGCCGGGCCGCCCCTGCGCGGCCGGAGAGGGAGCCCCGATGGACGTACTGCACTTCGAGCGGATCACCGCCTTCATCGAGGCGCGGCTCACCCCGCTGTTCGACGAGGCGACCGGCAGCGAGCGCGGCTTCGCGATGGACGACACCTCCCGCGCCCTGCGGGCGCTGCGCAACGCGGTGCTGGAGGCCTCCGCGGTCAAGGGGCTGCTGGAGAAGCGCGCCACGGCCGACGCAGCCCTGGGCCGGGTCATCGACCAGTCGGTGGAGCACCACTGGGACGTGCTGCGCGGCATCGCCCGGCAGTGGGAGGACCACGCCGACTTCCTGAAGGAGTTCAAGCGCCACGCCTGGGAGCTGGAGGCCGCGCCGGCCGCCGTCGCCGCCACGGAGGGCTGAGCCCCGGCGAGGCGGCGCCCACGCACCCCGGAGCGACAATGGGGGGTGTGGTCCGGCCACAGCACTAGGGGCAGGAGACGACGATGAACGGCTCGGTCCCCATCGGGCGGGTGGTCGGCGTACCCCTGCGGATGCACTGGAGCGTTCCGCTGCTGGTGGTGCTGTTCGCGTACGGGCTCGGCCGCCAGACCCTCCCCGCGTGGACGCCCGGGCAGTCCCGCACCGTCTACACCGTCGCCGCGGCCGTCGGCGCGCTGCTGCTCCTGGCCAGCCTGCTGCTGCACGAGACCGCGCACGCGGCGACCGCCCGGCGCAAGGACATCTCCGTCCAGGACGTGACCCTGTGGGCGCTGGGCGGCATGACCCGGATGGGGCGCCCGCAGAGCGCCGGGGTGGCGTTCGCGGTGGCGGTCAGCGGGCCCGTCGCCAGCCTCCTGGTCGGCGGCGTCTCACTCGGTGCGGGCTTCGGGCTGCACACCCTGACCGGCTGGGCGGTGCCCGCGGCCGTCCTGGTGTGGCTCGGCTGGACGAACCTGTTCCTCGGGGTGTTCAACCTGCTCCCGGCCGCCCCGCTCGACGGCGGACGGGTGCTCCAGGCACTGCTGTGGTGGCGCACCGGGGACCGGGAGCGGGCGGACCGCGCGGCCTCGCGCAGCGGGCAGGTCTTCGGCGTGCTGCTGGCGGCCTTCGGCTGGATCTCCTTCCTGCGCGGCTCCCCCGGCGGACTGTGGCTGGTCCTCGTGGGCCTGTTCATGGCGGTCGTCGCGGGCGCCGAGCGGCGCACCTCGGAGCTGCGCACCGCCCTGGAGGGCGTGCGGGTGGCCGATGCCATGTCGACGCCCGTGGTCACCGGGGCGGACTGGCTCGCCGTACCGCGGTTCATCGACGAGGTGGCCCTGGAGGCGCGGCACTCCGTGCTGCCCGTCCTCGACTTCGACGGCCGGCCCAGCGGGATCGTGCACATGGGCCGGCTGGCCGCGCTACCCGCCGCACAGCGGGAGGACCTGCGGGTCCGCGACGTGGCGACCCCGCGGGAGCGGTGCACGGTGGCCGCCCCGGGCGACCTGCTGACCGCGACGCTGGACGCGCTGCGGCCCGGCGCCGGGCTGCCGGTCCTGGTGCTGGACGGGGAGCAACTGGTGGGGATCGTGACGGCGGCGGACATCTCCCGGATGCTGCGCCGGCACGCGCTGGGCGGGGGCCGGGGACCGGGCTGAGCCCGGGCGGCTCCGGCTCCGGCTCGGCGGGGGCAGCGGGCGGCCGACGGCGGACGAGCTGTTGGAGCTACTCGCCGATCCGGAGGAGGGCGAGGGTGATGTTGTCCGAGCCGCCCGCCTCGATCGCGGCCCGCCACAGCTCGTACGTGGCCTTGCCGTCGTCGTGCACCCGCAGCAGCTCGCCGAGCTCCTCCTCCGGGACGGCGTCGGTCAGCCCGTCGGAGCACACGAGGTAACGGGCCCCCGCTGCCACGGGCCGCACCGACACGTGGGGCGTGATGCCGCTGCTGTGCCGGGCGCCGCCGATGGCCTGCGTGAGCAGGGACGTCGTGCGCTGCCCGGGGGCCAGGGGCGGGTTGTCGTCCACGCTCACCTGGAGCAGGTCCTCCCCGGAGGCGTCGAGCACCCGGCTGTCGCCGACGTTGAAGGAGATCAGCGAGTCGGCGAGGACCACGGCCCCGGCGACCGTCGTGCCCATGGTGGCGAGCCCCGGGTCGCTGTCGGCGGCCGCGTACACCACCTGGTCGCACATCGTCAGCGCCTCGCGGACGGCGCCCTCGCTGGCCAGGGCGGGCCCGAGCGCCGCGAGTTGGCGCACGACCAGGGCGCTGGCCACCTCACCGGCCGGCTGGCCGCCGATCCCGTCGGCTACGGCGACGACCAGGGGCTCGCCGAGGGGGAAGACGAAGGTCTGGGGGTTGCGGGTCACCGTGGCGCACAGCGTCCACGGCCCGACCACGAGGCTGTCCTCGTTGTGGTCCCGTATCAGCCCGGAATGGCTCAGCGCGCTCACGGCTACGTACGGCATCGCACCCCCATTGTCCCGCCGCAGGCCCGCGCCCGCCCCGGCACGGGGCCCCGGCCTCGTGCGCAAACGGCCGGGCGCGGCCCTGACCTGGGCGGGCCGCGTACCGGCCGGTGGCTAGTGCTGTGGCCGGAAAGGTCTGCCGCCTCGCGACGTCCGGTGCGCATCGCAAGGCGGAGGGCCGCGGCTCGTACTGGACGTGCTTGCGCGGTCCGACAACGCGGCGAGGTGCCGTGCCGGGCGTCGCGAGGCGGTGAACCTTGCCGGTCACAGCACTAGGAGGGGCGGCGGCGGGGCCTGCCGCCCTTGGGGGTGCCGGTGCCCTTGCCGCCCTTGGCGGTGCGGGCGCCCTTGGCACCGCCCGCGCCGGCGGTCCCGCCGCGCTGGCCCTTCCCGGCCGCCGACCTGCCCGCGGCGGCACCGCGCCCGCCGCCGCCCTTCGCCTCGGCGCGGCCCCGCTGCTTCGGCTGCGCGGCGGCCGGCTGGGGGCCGCGGGTGCTGTTGACGGTGCGGCCGCGGACGATGCCGATGAAGTGCTCGACCAGGTCGGTGGTCTCGTCCTCGATCCAGGAGAGGGCCACCCGGGACGTCGGCGCGTCGGTGACCGGCCGGTAGGTCAGGTCCTTGCGGTGGTGCAGGCGGGCCAGGGACTGCGGGGCGACGAGGACGCCGATGCCGGCCGCGACGAGCTCGACGGCGTCGGCGGTGGTCGCCGGCCGCTCGAACGCGGGACGCCCGGGAAGGGTCTCCCAGCCGAGGGTGTCGTCGAGGGGGTGCAGCACGATCTCGTCCGCCAGGTCCCCGGTGGTCACCTCCTCCACGGCGGCCACGAGGTGGTCCTTGGGGACGATCACCACGGTGGTCTCGGTGTAGAGGGGGATCGCGGACAGGCCCGTCCGGTCCATCGGCAGGCGCACCAGGCCGGCGTCGGCACCGCGGTCACGCAGCGTGTCCGGCGCCTCGGGGGCGGGCACCTGGAGGAGGGTCAGCGGAACGTCGGGCAGGCGCTCGTTCCAGATCCGTACCCACTTACCGGGGGTCACTCCGGGGACGTACGCGAGCCGGAACGAGGGAGAGAGCGGGGGGTGTGCTTCCGAGCCTGTCACCCGCCCAGATTACCGGGCGTGGTCAGGAGTAGCGCACACGCTCGATATTCTTGTCCTCATGACGTCGCACAAGACCACCCAGACCATGAAGCCCGCCACCGCGGCGAAGAAGCTGGGTGTGTACCTCGAAGCCACCCCCGCGGAGTTCCGGGAGGGTGTCGTTTCCCGCAGCGAGCTGAACGCGCTGCAGGCCGACCCGCCCCAGTGGCTGCAGGAGCTGCGACGCAACGGCCCGCACCCGCGCCCGGTGGTCGCGGCCCGCCTCGGCATCTCCATCGCCGGCCTCGCCCGCGGCGGTGTCACCGAGGCCCTCACGACCGAGCAGATCGACGCGATCAAGCAGGAGAACCCGGAGTGGCTCCAGAAGGAGCGCGCCACGCAGGCCGACGTCCGCAAGGAAGCGGCCCGCATCAAGGAGCGGAACGCGGAGCGCGCGGCGCGCCGGGAGCAGTCCGAGGGCTGACCCCGCACGCCCCACCCGCACCGCACTCGCTCCGCACCGACACCGGGTGCGCCGGGGCAGGACCGGCGCACCGGTGCACATCCCCCGCTCAAAGGCGGTTCCGCTACCCGTCCCCGGCGTGGCGCCCCCACGCCCTGGGCAGCCCTTCCGTGTGATCTCGCAACTCCTCGCACGGTTCCGCCGCAGCGCTGCGGCCGTACCCGTGTTCACGGCCGACTTCAGCTCGACAACCCAGTGGGTCGCCGGAAGGTCCTGGGCCTATCCCAACGGCGGACCCATCAACCCCGGCGACAACAAACTCGACTACCTCACCCCCGATCCCGCCTACAGCCGCGGCGGCACCTTCCGCGCCACCCGCCGCCCGGACGGCAAGTGGGACGCCGGACTGCTGACCACCGAGGGCAGCAAACAGGGCTTCCAGCTCCGCGCGGAGGACGTGCTGGAGGCGCGCGTCCGGCTCCCGGAGGAGATAGGCGCCTGGCCGGCGATCTGGACCTGGCGGGACGGCGGCCAGGAGGTCGACGTCTTCGAGTACCACCCCGACAACCCCGACCTGCTCGAACTGTCCAACCACGTGCGCGGCGGCTCGCACTACTACCGCAACCCGGCCGTGGAGCCGGGAGGGTGGGTGGACCTGAAGGTGAAGTTCGGCACCCGGTCGGTCGTCTGGTGGGTCAACGGCACCCGCGTGTACGCCGACCGCGGCGGCGTGGGCCGACGCTGGCGCGCGTACATCATCGTCAACCTGTCGGTGTGCGCCGGCCGCTACCACCCCGCGCCGGAGGCGGGGGTGACCGAGATGTCGTACGAGGTCTCGGACCTCCGCGTCTACCGCACCTAGCGGATCCCGGCCGGTCCCGGTCACCCCCGGCCCTGGCCGGACCCGACACCCCGGCCCGGCCGGTCCTCGCCTGCCGGCCGGTGGCGGGCGGCACCACACCCGGTGCGGCGAGAGTGGCGGTCGCCGCCATGGGCGCGGGGCCGGGCCGTTCCTACTGTTCAGGCATGACGATCCCATCTCCTTCCCTGCGGGGACGTGTCGCGCTGGTGACGGGCGGCGGCAGCGGCATCGGCCGGGCCTGCGCCGTCGCGTTCGCCGAGGCGGGGGCCGAGGTCCACGTCGCCGACGTCCGCGAGGAGTCCGCGAAGGCCGTGGCCGCTCTCGTCGGCGGGCGGGCGCACGTCGTCGATCTGGCCGATCCGGCCGCCGCCGGGGAGCTGCCCGCCGCCGTGGACGTCCTGGTCAACAGTGCGGGACTACAGCACGTGGCGCCGATCCCGGAGTTCCCGGTGGAACGCTTCACCCTGATCCAGCAGGTCATGGTCACCGCACCGTTCCTGCTGCTGCGCCGGGTCCTGCCGCACATGTACGGGGCGGGCTGGGGCCGGGTGGTCAACATCTCCAGCGTCCACGGGCTGCGCGCCAGCGCGTACAAGTCCGCCTACGTCGCGGCCAAGCACGGCCTGGAGGGCCTGAGCAAGGTCACCGCCCTCGAGGGCGCCCCGTACGGGGTGACGAGCAACTGCATCAGCCCGGGCTACGTCCGCACCCCGCTGGTCGAGGCGCAGATCGGACAGCAGGCCGCCGCGCACGGCATCAGCCCCGACGACGTGCTGAGGGACGTCCTGCTGGCGCGGTCCGCCATCAGGCGCCTGATCGAGCCCGAGGAGGTGGCGGCGGCCGCGCTCTGGCTGTGCGGGCCGCACACCGGGCACATCACGGGCACCTCCCTCCCCCTGGACGGCGGCTGGACGGCTACCTGACGGATCACCGTCGGTTTTCGGAAAGACGAGCGTTCACCTGTTGGGCGGAAGAAATTCCCTACCGACCAGTAGACATGGCATGCGATCTTGCCGATTCTGGGCGCGTACACGCCAAGTCCGCCCCCACGAGGAGCGCCCCCACATGCGCAGCACCCGTATCCCCACCCACACCCGCCTCCGTACGCTCGGGACCGCGACCGCCACGGCCGCGGCCACCGCCGTCCTGCTGCTGGCCCCCGCCGGCACCTCCCAGGCGGCCCCGGTCGCCCCCGCCCCGGCCGCCCCGGCCGCGGCGACGGCGTCCGCCCCGGGCGGCAACGCCGCCATCCTGGGCATCGACTACGCCACCTGGAAGCGTGACGTCGCCACCGTCATGGCCACCGCCCGCCCGTACGTCGAGCAGCGCATCGCGCAGACGCCGGCCGGCCAGAAGACCGCCATCGTCCTCGACATCGACAACTCCTCGCTGGAGACGGACTTCCACTGGTTCTGGACGTTCCCGACCCCGGCGATCTCCGAGGTCCGCGACCTGACCCGGTACGCCGACGAGCGCGGCGTCGCCATCTTCTTCGTCACCGCCCGCCCCGGCATCATCGGCTCCCTGACGGAGCACAACCTCCGCTCGGTCGGCTACCCGGTGTCCGGCCTGTACGTGCGGGACCTGCCGGACCTGTTCGACGAGGTCAGCGCGTACAAGACGTCCAAGCGCGCCGAGATCGAGGCCCGCGGCTACCAGATCATCGCGAACATCGGCAACAACCAGAGCGACCTGGTCGGCGGCCACGCGGAGCGCACGTTCAAGCTGCCGGACTACAACGGCAAGCTCTCCTGACACCCCGGGCCGCCGGAGCGGCCGGCCAGGGCGTGCGACACCGCCGCGCCCGGGCCGGCCGCTCCGGCGGCCCACCCAGGGGCGTCCCGTGGGACGGCTAGACTTGCCGGGTTCTGACAACGACCGCGCGGGATCGACCATGCAGGATCGACCACGTGGGATTCGGGCACCGGGAGCCGTGATGGAGCAGCAGGAGCGCGCACACGGCGCCGGCCGCGGAGCCGAGCACGGCCCGGACGACGCCGGGGCCGGCTACGAGCAGTGGAAGGGGAAGGGCGTCGCGCTGCGCGCCTTCTTCTACATCGCCGGCACCCACCTCTTCGCCGGTTTCATCTGGCTGCTGTTCACCCTCGGCGAGCACGCCCAGAAGTGACCCCGGGCCCGGCCCGGTCCCGCGCTACCGCAGCGGCGGCGCAGGCAGCGGACTGCCCTCCAGGGCCAGCTCCGTCATCAGCAGCAGCGCACCCGTCCAGCCGAGCGGGGCGACGGACGACGGGTTGCCGGACCCGTTGACGGTCTCCGGGAGTTCGCCCAGGCCGTTGCGCTTGGACAGCACCCAGTCCAGTACCTGCTGCGCCCTGCCGGTCTCGCCCAGGTGGGCCCAGGCCAGCGCGAAGAAACTGGTGCTGGCGGTCCAGGCGTACGAGCCCCAGCTGAAGCCGGGGTCGTTGCCGGGCGAGAGCCCCCCGTTCGGCAGCAGCAGCGCCCGCTGGGTGGAGTCCAGCGCCGCCGGCAGGTCGGCGGGGGCCGCGTTGACCGGTGGCGCCATGAACGCGGCCGCGCTGTCCCGGCCGTGCTGCCCGTCGGCTGTGCGGGGGTAGCCGAGCGGGGCGAAGGAGGCGGCGATGCCGTCGGAGAGCCGCCGGGCGGCGAGACCCCAGCGGTCCCGGTCCTGGGGCTGCCCGAGGCGGTCGGCGAGGTCGGCGGCGGCGTTGAGGCCTGCCAGCAGGGGGGCGGCGGTGCCGATGTTGGGGGTCTGCGTGCCCAGTTCCCAGTAGTCGGGGGAGGCGGGCGGCAGGCCGTCGGGGCCGAGGGAGGCGGCGGCGTGGTCGGCGGCCCTGCGCACCATCGGGTACAGCTCGCGCAGCCGCTCGTCCCGGTCCGCGGGCGGCGCCACCCGGTACCACTGCCACGTGGCCCAGGGGACCCAGCCGTTGCCGTCGAGCTGCCAGGCCCTGCTGTCGGGCGGGCCGCTGCCGTCCAGTTCGGTACGGGCCTCCCAGGTCCCGTCGGCGCGCTGCGTCTCGGCGTCGTACCGCAGGATCCGGTAGGCCTCCTCGTCGTGGCCGGTGGCGGCGAACGCGACGGCGGCGTAGGCCCCGTCCCGCGGCCAGGAGTACTCCCACGGCGGCGACCAGGCCGCGGCGAACGCCCCGTTGGGCCGGAGCAGCGCCCGCATGGACAGCAGTGCGCGCTGCGCCGCGGCCCGCTGGTCCGCGGTGGTGCCGGGCACGTGGCCGGCGGCGAGCCAGGCACGACTCTCGGCGATCTGGGCCCGCGCACCGGGATCGTCCGCGGACACCACCGCTGACGTCTGCGCCCCGGCGGGCAGGTAGCGGCGGCGGCCGGACGGGAGGGCGAGGACGTTGCTGCCGTCGACGTACGAGGCGCCGACCGCGAAGGAGGGCGGGACGGCCTCGGTGGTGGTGCCGTTGGACAGCAGGCCGGCGGTGCGGGCGGCGAGCGCCGAGGTGGGCACGTAGCAGGGTTCCGTCTCGCCGCAGCGCTCGGTGTCGGCCGGGTTGATCCGGAAGGCGAGCCGGGAGGAGGCGGAGGGGTGCCAGCCGCCCCAGTACGCCGTGTCGTAGTTCCAGCTGGTCAGCGAGTCGGCGACCGGGGCGGTGGTGCCGTACCAGGCGATGGTCCTGTTCTCGCTGGTGGTGGCCTGGAGGTGCAGGTGGTAGGTGGCGCCGGGGGTGACGTCGAGGCCGATCGGGAACTCCAGCCAGCCGGTGCCGGCCCCGCCGAGGGATTCGAGGGTGAGGGTCCGGGAGGCGAGGACGGACGCGGCGTCGGCCTTGTCGCGGCGGATCTGCGCGGTCACCCGGCCGGTGGCCGCCGTGCTCCCCAGGTAGACGGAGACGCGGGAGATGCGGGTGGTGGCGACGGTGAACTCCTGCGCGGCCGCGTTGTTGGCGGCCTTCACGCTGAACAGGGCGGTCCCGTGCAGGGGCTGGCGGTCGTACGGCACGGCGAGCGCGCGTACGGGCGCGGGGCGGGCCGCCGGCTCGGGCGCATCGGCGGGCGCGGGCGCGGGTGCATGGGCGGGCGCGCGGGTGTGCACGGCTCCGGGTCCGGGGACGGGCGGGAGGCCCGGGCCGGCCGGGGGCCCTGCCGCCGGCGGCAGGGACAGCACGGCGGACAGCACAGCGGGGAGCACGGTGGGGAGCACGCCCGTCGCGAACGGCATCTGGTGCGGCCCTTCCTGTTCGGCCGGTGCACGGGGCCGCCCGGCGCGCGCAGCGGCGCCGGGCCCGCCCCGCACCGGAGGTGGGCCCCTCACTGTGCACGCCCCGGACCTGCGGCAGCGGCACCCAGGGGCCCGTTCCTCCGCGGTGGACCGTAATTCCATCCGATGGTGTGAAGTGCGCCGTCGGTCCGCCGGGCGGATGGCCGGCCGGTTCAGCCCCCGGCGCGCCGGAGCCGGTCGGCCGCGGCCCGTAGGTGTACGAGGACCTCGGGATCGGCATCGAGGTCGTAGTCCGCGTCGAGGCCGGCCAGGGTCTGCGCGATCCGGGTGAGGGAGTCGTCGGAGGCGTCGACGCGGCAGGTCGAGGCGTCCAACGGACGGACGCGCGGGCCCAGGCCCCGCGTCCGGGCGCGGACGCGGTCGGCCGGGGCTCGGACGGTGGCGACGGCCCGGTGGCGGGTGGGGACCGCCGAGAGGCGGGCGGCGACGAACGCCGCCGGGTCGCCGCCGGGGACGAGGCGGGCTGCCACGCGCCGGCCGGTGGGGGTGGCATCGGTGATCCGGTCGAGGCGGAAGAGGCGCCAGTCGTCCCGGTCGGTGTCGTGGGCCAGGAGGTACCACAGGCCACCGGAGGCAACCAGGTGGCAGGGCTCGGCGCGACGCCGTACCGCGCTCCCTGCAGCGGTGGCAGTGGCGGTGGCGGCATCGATGGCGGTGGCGGTGGGCCCGTACCGGGCGGTGTAGTCGAACGCCACGATCTCGTGGTCGCGGCACGCGGTGGCGAGGACCGCCAGCAGGGCCGGGTCGGCGCGCGGCCCGCGGTCCTCCCAGACGATGCCGGCCAGGGCGGTCTGCAGGGCGGCGGCCTGGCCGCGCAGCCGGCGCGGAAGGACCCGTTCGAGTTTGGCCAGGGCCTGCAGCGCGGTTTCCTCGATGCCGGTCAGGCCGCCGGCGGCGGTGCGCAGGGCCACGGCGACGGCGACGGCCTCGTCGTCGTCCAGGAGGAGGGGCGGCAGCTCGGTGCCGGCGGCCAGGCGGTAGCCGCCGGCGTGCCCGCGGGCGCTCGCCACGGGATAGCCCAGCTCGCGCAGCCGGTCCATGTCACGGCGCACAGTGCGGACGGTCACCCCCAGCCGCTCCGCCAGGTCGGCACCGGACCATTCCCGGCGGGTCTGCAGCAGGGACAGCAGCCGCAGCATGCGGGCGGTCATCTCGCTCGTCATGCGTTCCATCGTGCCCGAATCAAAGGACATTCCCTGTCCTGAAAGCTCCCTACAGTGGATCCGTCCGCAGGATCAAATCGGGAGGTTTCCCATGAAAATTGCAGTTCTCGGTACCGGTGGGGGCGCCCGTGCGCACATCGCGCGACTGGCCGGCCTGGGCCACGAGGTCTTCGTCGGCACCCGCGACCCGCGGGCCACCCTGGCCCGGACCGAGCCGGACGCGATGGGCAACCCGCCGTTCGGGGACTGGCTCGCCACGCACCCCGGCGGCACGCTGCTGCCGTTCCGGGAGGCCGCGGCCGCCGCCGACGACGTCGTCATCAACGGCATCGACGGTCGCAGCGCCGTCGCCGCTCTTTCGGCGGTCTCCGGCGCGCTCGCCGGCAAGACGCTCATCGACTACGCCGTCCCCTACGTGTACGCACCGGACGTCGAGCATCCGTGGCCCACGCCGTGGGGCGTGATGCCGAAGATGGAGCCCTGTGACACCGACAGCCTCGGCGAGCAGATCCAGCGGGCCCTGCCGCGGACCAAGGTCGTGAAGTCGTTCGTCACGCAGGAGCAGGCGACCGTGGTCGACCCGAGGACGGTCGGCGGGGGCGCGCACACCATGTTCGTGGCCGGCGAGCACGCCGACGCCAAGCAGCACGCCGTCGAGCTGCTGACCGCGTACGGCTGGGAGGACGTCCTCGACCTGGGGCCCCTGGTGTCCGCCCGCGGCATGGAGATGTACGCCCACCTGCACAGCGCCGTCGGCTTGGCCCTGGGCTTCGGCACCCACTTCGGCATCAAGGTCGTCCGCTGAACGCCGGCACGGCCGACGCGCCCCGTCCGGCCGACCGGCCCCGCAGCACCGACCACCCCCGCGCGGCCGGTCTCCCGCGGATCACCGCTGCCGAGCGGCGTGCCCGCCTGGTGCTCCGCCACCGCCTCGCGCCCTCCGTCCGGGAGGCGACCGCCGAGGCGGTGGCCGAGGCCCTGATCGGCCTGCACGCCACCGACCCGGCGACGGTGTTCCTCGCCGCGGCCGCCCGGATGCACGCCCCCACCGCCGCCGCGATCGACCGCTCCCTGTACGAGGCCGCCGGGTCCGGGTCCGGTACCAGGTCCGCGGGCGGGAGCCCTGTGCTGGAGCGCATACGGTGCATGCGCCGCACCATGTTCGTCGTACCGGCCGCGCTGGCCCCGGTCGTGCAGTCCGCGACCGCGGGCGCCACCGCCGGGCGCCACCGGGCCGAGGCCGCCGTCCGGCTGCGCGCGGAGCTCGGCTGGGACGAGCGTCGCTACGCGGCGGTGGAGCAGGAGGTCCTGGCGGCCTTCGCGTCCCGCGGGCGGGCGACCGCCGCCCAGCTGGCAGCCGACGTACCCGCACTGCGCGAGCAGCTCGTCGTCTCCCCCGGCAAACCGTACGAGTCCCGGCAGCGGGCCGGCACGCCCGTCCTCGGGGTGCTCGCCGCAGAGGGCCGCATCCGGCGGACCCGACCGGCCGGGTCGTGGACCTCGGCTCAGTTCCACTGGGCGCCGTCCCGGCCGCTGCCGCAGGTGCCGGCGGCCGAGGCGAGGGTGGCGCTGGCCCGCCGGTACCTCGAGGCGTTCGGGCCGGTCACGCTGGACGACCTGAAGTGGTGGACCGGCTGGACCGTTACCGACAGCCGTACGGCGCTGGCCGCCACCGGTGCCCGGGCCGTCACCCTCGACGAGGGCACCGGCTACCTGCTGCCCGAGGACCTGGAACCGGAGCCGCGGGCTGCCGCGGCCGCCGAGCCCGCCGCCGCCCTGCTCCCGGGCCTCGACCCGACGGCCATGGGCTGGCGGCACCGCGGCTGGTACCTCGACCCGGCGCACACCGCGGAGCTCTTCGACCGCAACGGCAACGTCGGCCCCACCGTGTGGTGGGAGGGCCGCATCATCGGCGCCTGGGCCCAGCGCCCGGACGGCCGGATCGTCCACCACCTGCTCACCGACCCCGGCCCCGCGGCCCGCGCCGCCGTCCGGGCGGAAACCGCCCGCCTGTCCGCGTTCCTCGACGGCACCCGCGTCACCCCGTGCTACCGCACCCCTTTGGAACGCCAGCTCGCCGCGGGCCGGTGAGCCCCCGGCCCCGGCGTCCCGCCGGGGCCGCAGGCCGCCGATCGAGCACCGGGAGGGGTGGACAGGACTGGACAGTCACCGCCCCTGTCCGCCCTGGAAAGTGGACACCACCCGCGAAGAGCCTTGCTCCGTGTGCTGCGCAGGCATGCGAGCAAGCAAGCGGATCGAGCAAGGAGAAGTCCCATGGAACGACTGCTGTTTCCCGGCGACGCCCAGTTCTGGTACGAGACACTGCGCTCGTTCGGCCACATCGCCTACGGAGGAGCCGACTTCGGTGAGGTGGTCGCCACCAGTCGGCGCATCACCGAGGGCGACTACGGCAGTTGGCACGACGCATGGCTGGCCACCGCCGACCGGGTGGCCGGCGAGGCCGTACGGGCCCTGGACGCGGGCCACCCGGTGAGCGCCCGGGACGGCTTCCTGCGGGCGTCGAACTACTACCGGTCGGCCGAGTTCTTCCTGCACGGCAACCCGTGCGACCCCCGCCACGAGCACGCCTACGCGAGCTCCGTGGACTGCTTCCGGTCGGCGGCAGCCCTCTTCACCCCGCGGATAGAGCCGGTCGAGATCCCGTACGAGGGCACCACCCTGCCCGGCTACCTGTACCGGGCCGACACCTCCGGGACGCCCCGCCCGACCCTGGTCATGCACAACGGCTTCGACGGCACCGCGGAGGAGATGCACTTCTTCGGGGCGATGGCCGGCATCGAGCGCGGCTACACGGTGCTCGTCTTCGACGGACCCGGTCAGCCGGGGCCGCTGCACCGCGAGGGTCTGGTCTTCCGCCCCGACTGGGAGAACGTGGTCGGTCCGGTGCTGGACTTCGCCATGGAACTCCCCGAGGTCGACAGCAGCCGCGTCGCCCTGCTCGGCAACAGCATGGGCGGCCTCCTCGCCCCCAGGGCGGCGGCCTTCGACCACCGTCTGGCGGCGGTGGTCGCCCTCGACGGCGTCTACGACCTGGGTCCCGCGGTCACCGACCTGCTGCCCGGCGAGCGCACCGAGACGGAGCGGCGGCTGCGCGCCGACTCCGACCCGGAAGTCGACGCCCTGCTCGACCGGATGACCACCGAGAACCCCGTGGCGCGGTGGGCGATCAACCACGGCATGTACGTCATGGGCGCGGCCACTCCCCGGGCGTTCGGAGCCGCGTACCTCGACTACCACCTCCGCGACGGCGTCGCGTCGCAGATCCGGTGCCCGGCCCTGATCTGCGAGGCCGCCGAGGACCTGTTCTTCGCCGGACAGGCCAGGCAGCTGTATGGCGAACTCACCTGCCCCAGGACCCTCCTGGAGTTCACGGCGGAGGAAGGCGCCGACGCCCACTGCCAGGCCGGGGCCCAGCGGCTGGCCCTGGCCCGGATCTACGACTGGCTGGACGACACGCTCGGAGCGGTTCCCGACGCGCCGCGCGCACTGGCCGCCTGATCCGGATCCCCGGCCGGACGCCGCCGGCCCGTTCCGCCTTGCGCAGGCGGACCGGCGGCGTTGCCGCGACCCGGCCGCCGCAGCCCCTCCTGATTGTCGTGGATGCTTAACAACGCGCAGATCACGGCCGGTTGTGGAGGGAGCAGGCGCAGTGGCGCGCATATGCTCTTGTCGTCACATATGCGCGGCAACAACTGCCGGCCTGCCGCGCCCGCGCCGCCCACCGGAGCAGGGCCCGGAAGAACCGACGAACTCAAAGACATCAGGAGCCAGTCCATGTCCGGCTATCGTGAACTGCTGGGAACCGATTTCGACGGCCGGCCCACGGACGACATCGACGACGTGATCTACGACGCCTTCGAAAGTCCCCGTCACCTGACCCGTGTTCCCGGCCTCGTCGCCCTGATGAACGACCCCGGCGCGCCGGAGATCGACCGGTTCCTGGCCTGCGTGGTGCTGACGACCTGGGGCGAGGTCGCGGGTTACGAGGCGGTGATCCGAGCCGCCGCGGATCCCAGGAACACCCCCTGGTACGACTTCTCGATCGACCGGAAGTTCTCGGTGGACAGCACCTTCGCGCAGCTGGCGCACGCCGTCGCCGAGCGGGACCTGGCGCGGGAGAAGGGAACCGGGGCGCTTCGTCTGGACGCGGCCCGTGCTCTGGTGCGGCTCGCCGACAGCGAGTACTTCGAGGACAAACTGGGCGAGTTGTTCGACGGGGCCACGCTTCGGGCACTGCGCGGCGACATCGAGGAGGTCATCGATCGAGGCGTGCGGTCCCTGGCGGCAGGTGACAGGTATCGGTTCGACCTGCCCACGCAGCTGGTGGACCTCGCGGCCGGCGTGTCCACCGTCGACGGGCGCCTGGCCGTCGACCTGGCCATGCGCGTGCTGAACGTCAGCTGTTCTCCCCGTTCGCTGACTCATGCCGTCTCCATCGTCTACCGTGCCGAGGGGCCGGAGGCCGTGCAGTTCGGCGCGTTCCTGACGACGGTCGGTGACGAGGGAGTGCGGCAGGACGTCCGCGAAGCGCTGAGCCCATGCTGAGTGACCGTGTACGTACTCAGCCCGGTCGGCGGGGACGGCGGAACAGCCGTGGCGGCGAGGGGGAACCATGACGAAGCACTGGTCTGCGCCGCTCCTGGTGAACACGCTGCTCGGCGTCCCGGGCGTGGTGCCCATCTGGCTGCTGTGGTATTTCGCGGCGAACTGGCCGTTGGCCGGGCTCGGTTTGACCGCGCAGGAGCCGACGGAGAACGACGGCCCGCTGGGCTGGCTGCTGATCGCCGCCCCCGTAGCCGGCTCGTACGCCCTGCTCTGGTGGCTGGCCAACAAGCCGCTCCGCCGCCGATCGGCGCTCCCGGCCCTTCCGTACTGGGTCCTGAGCGTCGCGGCCCTGTTCGTTCCGACCATCGCCCTCGTCATCGCCACGTAGCGGCGGCTCGGGCCGTTTCGGGGACTTGCGGCTGCCCGGCAGGCCCGACGACATCCATTGCGTGACGGAGCGCTCCTTTTCATGAACCAACATGGTGATTGACCATGGAAGTCATGGAAGGGCGGGCTGTGCGCCTTGCGTATGGGGCTCGCGGCGGGCGCCGGCGCACGCGGAGCACGGGATTCGGGCTCCGTCAAGTCCCGAAATGCAGGGGCATGACGCGGCTCGGCGGCCGGGGCTTACTTGAGACATGGGTTCACGCAGAACCGGTGGCCCCTCCCCCACTTCCCCCAGGTAGGAGATTCCCCATGTCCCGCACCTCCCGAACCCTGCGTCTCGTGCTGCTCACCGCCTCGGCTTCGCTGGCGGCCGGAGGCGCGCTGCTGCCCACGGGTGCGATCGCCGCCCCGGCGAAGCCCCACACGGTCACCCTCCCGGCGGACCGCGGAAGCAACGACCACGAGAACCACCGCGGCAAGGACAGGCACGGCGACGACAGCGGCTCCAAGAGCACGGACACCGGCGAAGGTGGGGAGCAGACCGCGCCGAAGGACTCCGAGTCCGGCGTGGTTCCCGAGAGCCACTGCAACGACCCGAAGGCCCTCCCGGGGCTGTGCGTCGACGGCAAGCCCCTGCCGAAGGGCGACGGCACCGTCAAGGTCCCGCAGGGATCGGTCCTGTGCCTGGGGATCGACACCCCCGAGCAGTGCGCGGCCCGGCAGAAGCCCGTCGTGCACAGCCCCACGGGCAGCCCCACCGCGGAGCTCGCCGTATGACCCGACGTATGACCGAGGAGGCAGAGACACAGGCTGAGGGTGCGGCTCCGGAAGGGGCCGCACCCTCAGCCGGTGCCGTGTACGCGTTACGGGTGGGGCGTGAGCATGCGCGTGTAGGTGAGGGCGGGGTGGGTGTCGGCCGCGGTGCGGCCGGTTTCGGTGAAGCCGTTGCGGGTGAGGACGGCCCGGGACGCCGGGTTGTCGACGGCGGCCACGGCGGTCAGCGAGGACAGGCCGTACGGGCCGGCGGCCAGGTTGACCCGCCCTACCAGGGTCGCGTCGCCGGTCACGGCCACGGTCCCGGCCCCGGCCCCGGCGGCTGGTTCTTGCAGTACCACGTGGAAGTGGCATGATCCCGCATCCTGTTCCGCCAGGAGGGCTCGGTGCCGGGCGGCGAAGTGCCTGAAGTACGCGTCCCCGCGGTCCGGCACGAACCGTGCGAAGTAGGCCCGGTTCTCCCGCTCGAAGGCCAGCAGGGTCTCGGCGTGATCGGCCCGCAGGCGCTCCAGTCGCATCATGCGGAGCAGCCTGTGGAGGGCCGCCGGCCCGGGAGTCGTCGCACCCGCTGACTACGATCGTGTGAGAGCCGACCACCGTCGCCACGGACAGCGAGGACCCCATGACGATTCACCGCCCGGGACGGCCCGCGGACCTGCCGCCGGCGGACGTGCTGTGGGCGCGGTGGGCCCTGGCCGCCGTGCTGACGGCCCGGACCGAGGACGAGGGCCGCGGGATCCACCGCACCGGCACCTGGGTCGACGGGTCCGGGCTGCACCTGGACGACTGCGGCTGCACCTGGTGGGTCATGCGGGCCCTGGGCGACGGCCGCTACGTGCTCTACGGCGAGGACGAGTCCAGCGGGGCCAAGTGGCACCGGCCGGCGGTCGACATGCTGGCCGGGGGCCCGGACTGGCTGCCGTACGAGACGCTGCGCGACCTGCTCGAGAACTGGGAGCTGGGCTGTGTGTACTGGTACGAGAACGGGGCCTGGGCCCGCGCCCCGTACCCGGAGACCCTGGGGGACGACGGGCTCGACTGCGGGATCAGCCGTTTCGTGGCGCGCGAGGAGCTCTTCCGGGAGCTCGGGCTGTCGGCCGACGACGCGGACGGGCTGGTCGCGGCCGCCGAGGCCTACCGACTCGAACCCCGGGCCCTGGAGGAGCTGGCGGCCCGGGCTCCGGACGATGCCCTGGACCTGGCCGCCATGCTGCGTGCGCTCGACCCCGCCGGGCTCGCCGGGCCCGTCGGGGAGCGGGCCACCGGCGTGGGCTCGGCAGGCACCGGCACGCCGTAGCGCCTGCGCAAAAAGCTGAGGATTGTTCACTTTCCATTGACACGGCGGCCTCCGGGGCCCAACAGTGCGGGTTGGCACAGCACACACCCAGAGCACGGCACAGCTCAGCCCGCACTGCACCCGGCGACCGAAGTGAGCCCGTATGCCCGCGCCCGCGCCCGATCCCGCACCCCTGCCCCGCTTCCCCGCGGACTTCCTGTGGGGGGTCTCGACCTCCGCCTTCCAGATCGAGGGATCCCCCGCGGCGGACGGCCGGGGGCCCTCCTCCTGGGACGCCTTCGCCAGGGAACCGGGAAGGATCAAGGACGGCTCGCACGCCGACACCGCCACCGACCACTACCGCCGCTACCGCGAGGACGTGGCCCTCATGGCCGGACTCGGCGTCGACGCCTACCGGTTCTCGGTGTCCTGGTCGCGGGTCCTGCCCGACGGCCACGGCCCGGTCAACCCGCGCGGGCTGGACTTCTACGACCGGCTCGTCGACGAACTGTGCGCCCGCGGCATCGCCCCCGTGCCCACCCTCTTCCACTGGGACACCCCGCTCGCCCTAGAGGAACGCGGCGGCTGGCTCGAACGGGACACCGCCGAGCGGTTCGCCGCGTACGCCTCGGTCGTCGCAGAGCGCCTCGCGGACCGCGTCCCGATGTGGATCACCATCAACGAGCCCGCCGAGGTCACCCTCCTCGGCTACGGCCTCGGGGAGCACGCCCCGGGCCGGCAGCTCGTCTTCGACGCCCTGCCCGCCGCCCACCACCAGCTGCTGGCCCACGGCCTGGGCGTGCAGGCCCTGCGCGCCGCCGGGGCCCGCCGGATCGGGGTGGCGGCCTCGCACAGCCCCGTGTGGACCGCCGGCGACGGCCCCGCCGACCGGGCGGCCGCCGACCTGTACGACCTGCTCACCAACCGCCTCTTCGCCGACCCGATCCTGACCGGCGCCTACCCGGACGAGGGACTGGCCGCCATGCTGCCGGGGCCGGTGGCGGAGGACCTCCGGACGATCTCGGCCCCGCTGGACTGGTACGGCGTGAACTACTACAATCCGATGCTCGTCGGCGCGCCGGAGCCGGGCACCGCCACCGCGTTCGGCGGCATCGGCATCCCCGCGGACCTCCCCTTCGGCATCCGGCAGATCGACGGGTACGAGCAGACCGACTTCGGCTGGCCGGTGGTCCCGGACGGGTTGCGCGAACTGCTCGTGGGCCTGCGCGAGCGCTACGGGGACCGGCTGCCCCCGCTCTACATCACCGAGAACGGCTGCTCGTACGGCGACGCGCCCGACCCCGTCACCGGACGCGTCGCGGACGCACGGCGGATCGCGTACCACGAGGGGCACCTGCGGGCCCTGCACCGGGCGATGGAGCAGGGCGTGGACGTCCGCGGCTACTTCATCTGGTCGATCCTCGACAACTTCGAGTGGGCGGAGGGCTACCGTCAGCGGTTCGGGCTCGTCCACGTGGACTACGCGACGCTGGAGCGGACGCCCAAGGACTCGTACGCCTGGTACCGCGACGTGATCAAGGGCGGCAGATGACGGCCGGCTCGACGGCCGCGGCGGCCGGCGGCCCCGCCGAAGGCGCAGGGCGAGGCCACGGCGGGGGCGGGGGTGGGGCCGGGTTCCGGGCCGGCGGGGCCGCCGGGGTCGGCGCGCCGTGGGTGGCGGCGCTGTCCCTGGCCAACCTCGGTGTGTGGGTGGGCTGGTTCGGCCCGCTGCAACTCCTCCTCGCCCGCCAGGCCGAACTCCTCGCCCCGGACTCCAAGGCCTCCGCCCTCGCGCTGGTCACGGGCATCGGCGCGGCGGTGTCGATGGTCGCGAACCCGGTCTTCGGGGCCCTGTCCGACCGTACGACCGCGGCGGCGGGCCGGCGGATCCCCTGGGTGATCGGCGGCGTCACGGCCGGCGCGGCCGGCCTGCTGGCGCTGGGCCGGGCCGGGAGCATCGCCGCGGTGACGGCGGGCTGGTGCCTGGTGCAGCTGGGCCTGAACGCGGCCTTCGCCGCCCTGACCGCGGCCGTGCCCGACCGGGTGCCGCCCCGGCAGCGGGGGCTCGTCGGCGGCTGGCTCGGCGTCTCCCAGGTGATCGGGATCCTGCTCGGCACGGCACTGGCCGCGGCCGCGGGCGCGATCGCCGCCGGGTACGCCGCCTGCGCGGCCTTCGCCGTGCTGGCAGCCGTCCCGTACGTGCTGATGCGCCGCGACAGCCGCCTGTCCCGCGCCGACCGGCCCGTCTTCCGCCCGCGCGCCTTCCTCGCCGGCTTCCGCATCCGCCCGCGCCGGCACCCCGACTTCGCCTGGGCCTGGCTCACCCGGTTCCTGATGAACCTGTCCTACTCGGTCAGCACCATGTACCTGCTGTACTACCTGACCGACGCCGTGCGGTACGGGGGCGACGCGGACACCGGGGTGCTGGTCCTGACCGCGCTCAACGCACTGACCGTCCTGGCCACGGTCGTCATCGGCGGCGTCCTGTCCGACCGCTCCGGCCGGCGCAAGGCGTACGTCATCGGGTCCGGGCTGGTCATCTCGGCGGCCACCCTGCTGCTCGCCGTGTGGCCGACCTGGACGGGCGCGATCGTCGCCTCGCTCGTCCTCGGCATCGGCTACGGCGTCTACACGTCGGTGGACTTCGCCCTGTTGACCGACGTGCTGCCGACGGCCGAGGACCACGGCAGGGACCTCGGCGTCATCAACATCGCCAACGCCCTGCCGCAGGTCCTGGCCCCGGTGGTGGCCGCCCCGGTCGTCACCCACCTGGGCGGCTACACCGCGCTCTACACCCTCGCGGGCGCCCTGGCCCTGGCCGGGTCGGTACTGGTCCGCCGCATCCGCGGAGTGGCGTAGCGGGCCCGCCCCGGCGGGCCGGTCAGGCGAGCAGGGCGGCCACCGGCGACCTGCCGTCCCAGTGCGGGTCGCGGCCGGTCAGCCGCGCGACGATCCGCTCCCAGGCCCCGGGGTCGGTGCCCGGCCCGGTCGCCACGAGGGCCGCGAGTGCGGCCAGTGCCTCGGCGGCCTGCGGTGGGGCGTCCGTGCGGCGGGACGCGCCACCCAGGTAGGCGAGGACCCGTGCCGCCGGGGTGACGTGGTGCAGCAGGTCGGCCGCCGCGAGGTGGCCCGCGGCCAGCAGTCCGTCGAGCTGGGTGGTCGGCGCGCAGGACCACAGCGTGCCCAGGCCGTGGCGGGCGCGGGCCCGGGTCAGCTCGGGGCCGTCGGGCAGGCCCTCCGGCCCGGGTTCGGGTACGAGGGCGGGGTGGCGCAGCCGCAGTGCGGTCGGGGCGTCGGGATGGTTGACGAGGGCGGACCACTGAGGCAGCGGTTCCGCCTGGTGCGCGGCCTCCAGGGCCCGCCAGTCCACGCCGTACGGGGAGTACCACACGGCGCTGGTGCTCTGCCACGCGCGGTCGTGCCGCCGCAGCCGTGTGATCAGCTTGGCCGGGGCCAGCTCGCGGTCCGCGCGGGCGCGCAGCACGGCGACCGGATCCCCGGACTCCAGGGCCTTCACGCACAGGGCGGTCGCCGCCTGGCCCAGCACCCCGCGTGCGGCGAGCGCGGCGAGCCGGTCCGGGCCGCCGTGCTCGGCCAGGTGCAGGCAGCCGACGACCTGGTGCAGGAGGCTCAGGCCGGTGTGCCGGGCGAAGACCTCCTCGATCAGGTCGGGTTCGGCCGAGGCCAGCCAGTGGACACCGCCCGTCGGCCCCGTCTCCGCTCCTTCCGGGCCGCTGCGCAGTTCGTCCAGGACGCGCGCACCGAGGCCGTCCTCCGGCTTGCCGGTGCCGGGCCGGGAGCGGCCCACGATCCGGCGGGCGAGGTGCGGTACGACGCCGCTGCGCAGCAGTGCGAGGTCGACGTCCGGGTCGCCGAGGTCGGCCAGCAGGCCGGGGACCCAGGGGGACAGGCGCCGGACCCCGGAGGCCAGGACCCGCAGGGCCTGCGGATCGCGGCCGGCCAGCAGCCGGTCGACCACGAACCTGGGCGTGTCGTCGTGGCGTTGCAGGTAGGAGGCGAGCTTCCAGGGGCCGTCCGGTCCGAGACGGGGCAGGACCGCATCGACGACGTCGGCGTCGGCGAGGCAGAGCAGCGTGCCGATCGGCCAGGTCCACCCGAGGTTGCCGCGACGGCACAGCTCGATCGCCTCGTCGGGGGTCCGCGGAGGCTCGGTCCCCGTCCGCGCCAGGGGCCGGTGCCCAGCGGCCGCCGGCCGCCCGGAACGGGCAGTGTGCAGCAGGTCCGGCCAGCAGGGACCGCCGCGGCCCCTGTCGGCGCCGCCGGCCGCGGCCACGGCCGTGTCCGCGAGCCGCAGCCAGGCCTCGGGGTCGGTGCCGAGCTCGGCGCGCAGCAGGCGGGCCGTGCCCTCCCGCCACGCGTGGGCGAAGCCGAGCCTGTGCCAGTCGTACGGGAGGTCCAGCAGGAGGCGCGCGGGGAGCAGGGCGAGCATGTCCTCCACCGGCAGCAGTCCCTCGGCGTAGGCGAGTTCGAGGGACTGCACACCGCTCGCCCAGGTCGTGGGGGCGGCGAGGGCTTCCGCCGTCTCGGCGCGGGTGGGCGCGGCGGGCCAGGGGCGTTCGTCGGGCGGTGTGATGCCGTGCGGTGCACAGGCGTCGACCAGCCACTGCGGGGTGACGGCGAGGGCGGGCAGGCCGGCTCCCTGGGGGTGGGCGAGGAACCGCAGTACGCCGGGGTCGGCGGGCGTCGGTACGTCGCCGGGGGCGAGGGCGCGCAGGAGGTCCAGGGCGGCGAGGGCGGCCCGCTCGGTGGGGTTGCGCGGCGCCTCGGGGGGTGTGGCCGCGCCCGCCCGGGGGCGGGCTGCCGCACTGCCGCCGGTCCCGGCGGGCGGCCCCTCACTTGCCCCGTTCCCCTCCTCGCCCTTGTCCTCGCCCGCGCCCTCGCCCGCGTTCCCGTCGCGGTGCTCCGGGGCGGGGGTGTTGCCGGCCTCGGCCATCACCTCGGCCAGGGTGCCCGGATGGTGGGGCAGGAGGGTGTCGAACGCGGCCCAGGCCTCGGGGCGTTCACCGAGCCGGGCGTCGGTGAGCTCGCCGAGTTCGGCCAGGGCGCCGCCCGCCAGCAGCTTCCGCTGCGCGAGCCGGTCCAGGGCGGCGAGCGCGTGCACGGCGGGGTGCCCGGTGCGGGCCAGGTCGAGCGGGTCGAGCAGGCCGGCCGCGGCCATGCCCTCGGCCCACCGGCCGGCGTTGCCGTCCAGGGCCTCCGCGGCCAGGCGCTGCCGGGGCGGGGTGGTGTTGCCGACGCGTCTGGCGCCCGTCTGCCAGGGGTCGTTGAGGGCGCTCAGTCGGAACGCCAGCCGCTGGGCGTCGTCCGCTGCCTCGTGCCGGGCGAGTTCCTCGCTCGCCTTCGGCATGAACGGGGACGCGGCGTGCGCCTCGGACAGGGCCCGGGCGTCCTGGACGTACGGCTCGGCCAGCAGGACGGTCAGGCTGTTGGTACCGCGCGTGGTGGTCAGCAGGGCGGGCAGGCGCGCCGGGTCCTCGTACGGCTCGCAGCGCTCGCGCAGCCGGCGCGGTCCTTCCCCCGACCCGTCGTCCGCGGCGAGGGCGCGGGTGACGGCCGAGACGACCGGCTGGGTCAGCCGGGCCGCGGCGTCCGGGTCGGCGAGGACGGCGCGCACCCCGTCCGGTCCGCTGCGCTCCCACACCGCGGCCAGGGCGTACTGCTGGGCGCTGCCCCGGACCTGGGCGGTCAGGGCGCGGGCGGTCAGCCGGGGGTCGCCGGAGACGAGCAGCGGGGCGAGCCAGGTGCTCGGCAGGTCGGCGCCGCGGGCGGTGAGTTCGGCGTACAGCCGCGGGTCCATGGGGATCCGGTCGAGGCGCCGGGCGAGGGTGCGGCGCAGGGACTGGGTGGCGCGCGGGTTGCGGTAGACGGCGGCCCCGACCGCCGGGTCCCCGGTGTCGAGCAGCCGGGCCAGCACCCGGCTGTCGAGGCGGGTGTGGCGGGCGAGCGCGGACCGGGTGCGGGCGTCCCCGTGGTCCACGACGGCGGCGGTGACGGTCGGTCCGGGGAGGGCGCCGGTGGCGAGCAGCGCGTCGAGGCTGCGGTCAGGGAGGGCCGCCAGGGCCGCGGCCGCGTCCTCGGGCGGGGTGTGCTCCAGCAGCAGGGCCAGGGTGGCGTGGGCGCTGCGGGGTGCGGGCGGGCGTATTCCGCCGGGCCGGGCGGGCGGTACGGGCTGCGGGGCGGCGGCCAGCAGTTCGGGCAGGGTTCCACGGTGGGCGGCGAGGGCGTCGTGGACGCCGAGCCACCGCTCGGCGGTACCGCCGAGGTGGTCCCGGACCAGCGCGCCGATCAGCCGGGGGGTGGACTCGTCGGCCCCGCCGGCGGCGGCGACGGCGGCCGCGGCGGTCCGGGCGGGACGGGTGTGCTCCACCGCGCGGGCGGCGGCGCCGGGCGCGACCGGCTCGCCGGGTGTCTGCCGGGGCAGGGCGAGGAGGGTGCGCAGCGTCTGGGCGGCCGAACTGCCGTGCGAGGTGCTCATGGGGCCATGCTAGGAGCGGGGTCTGACAAGCCCTCAACGCCTCGGGGGCGTTGGCGGCGGGCCCGGCGCGGGCGAGCCGTCGTGCGTGAGCGGTGCCGCCGGACGGGTGGGGCGGCACCGCTCACGCTGCATGGCTGCCGAGCGGGTCAGCTGTTGACGCAGACGTTGCCCGCGGTCGGGTTCAGCAGGCCGATGATGTTGATGCTGTTGCCGCAGATGTTGATCGGGATGTGGATCGGTACCTGGACCACGTTGCCCGACAGGATGCCCGGCGAACCGACGGCATTGCCGTTGGCGGTGCTGTCGGCGACGGCGGATCCGGCCACGCCGAGCGCCGCGCAGACGGCCAGGGACGCTGCGGCGACCATGGTACGGATCTTCATGAGGATCTCCCATCGACTGAGGGGTGTGCGGGGCCCATCCCATACCAGTTCGCCACAAAGCGGGGTGATTCACTCTCCCGTGGGCCCTGTCCGCATCGGGCCGACGGGTGACTGTCGGGGTCCGTGGGGGCTTTGTAATGTCACATCGCATGATGTCCTTACGGCGCGCCGCGTCCACCGCGGCCCTTCTCGCCACCGTCCTGTCCACCGCACTCACCGCCCCCGCCCATGCGGACGAGGGCTCCGCCACCTGCCGTCCCCCGTCCGCCGCGACCCCCGACCCCGAGCAGGCCCGCCTCGCCGACCCCCGCACCGCCGCACTCGTCGATCGCGGCGGATTCGGCGACTTCGTCCGCCGCTTTCCCGCCGCCCTGTGCAGCAGCCGCACCCCCGCCGAGGCCGGACGGCTGCTCGACGTCTGGGGCACCGCGCTCTGGCAGGCCGCCGTCCAGCGCGCCCAGGGCCGCCGCCCCGGCGGCGACCTGCCCGCGGGCGACGACCGGCCGCTGTACTGGGCGCGCCTCGCCATGACCGCCGAACTCGGCCGCTGGCAGCCGACGTTCGGTGTCGACCGGACCGCTCTGCGGACCCGCTTCGAGGACGCCTCGCGCGGCATGACGGACAACGCCTTCCGCCCCGCGCCCGGCGTGCGCCGCATCTTCGTCAGCGGCTTCGACCCCTTCGGACTGGACGCCGAGATCCGCCGCGCCAACCCCTCCGGCTCCGCGGTCCTGCGGCTCAACGGGCGCCGCATCACCCTCCCCGACGGCAGCACCGCCGAGGTCCGCGCCGTCGTACTCCCCGTGCGGTACGCGGACTTCGACGCCGGCATCGTCGAGCGCGCCTTCGCCCCGCGGCTGGCCGGCGGCCCCGCCCCGGCGGACCTCGTCACCACGGTCAGCCAGGGCTATCCCGGCATCTTCACCCTGGAGGCCTGGGCCGGCCGCTCCCGGTCCGCCGACCCCTACCTCGACAACGCGCGCAGCCTCTCCGGCGGCACCCGCGAGCACCCGGTGACCGCCCCCGGGATGGGCCCGGGGGCGGAGTTCATCCGCACCACGCTGCCCGTCGACGCGGTCACCGCCGCCGTGCAGGCGCCGTTCCCGGTGCGCCTGAACGCCGCGGTCACCGAGATACCGGCGGGCGGCAGCACCCCCGTCGACCGGACCGACGGGCCGACGGCCGGCTCGCGGGCCGTCGCGGGCGGCGGGGGCGGCTACCTCTCCAACGAGGTGGCCTACCGCTCCAACCGGCTGCGGGGCGAGCTCGCCCCGCGCCTGCCCGGCGGCCACCTGCACACGCCCGTGCTCACCGGCCTCCCGGCCGACCCGCAGACCCTGACCGGGCCCGAGTTCGAACAGAACGAGGACGCGATCGCCGCCGAGGTCCGGGCCGTCCTCGAACAGGCCGCCGCCGTACGGCCGTAGCGCCGCGGCGCGGGCCGCAGCGCCACCGCCACCGACAACCGCCACCGCCACCGCCACCAGAGGGCCGTCGCCCCGCCCGGCGTCAAGGGCGGCCTTCCTCGCGCCCCACCTGTGGGTGAAGCAGTGCCGGAGACCGGGAACGGGGCCCCGGTCGGCCGGAAGACTGCGCGGGACGGAACACCCGGCACTCCGGAACACCCGCACACCCGCACACCCGCCCCCGAGACAGCGAACGGCAACGGCACATGGCGAACGGCACGGTCCTGCTGGCACTGCGTGAGAATCCCCTCGGAGGCGGCGTCGGCGCCGAACATCTCCGCCGCATCGGAAAGGAGTTGGAGAGCCAGGGACTGGAACTCCGCTGGGCGGCCAACACCCGCGACGCCCGGGCCACGCTGCGCACGGAGGCGGGGCTCGCGGCGGCCGTGGTCGCCTGGGACCTCCCGCGCAGCCCCGCCGGCCCCGCCGAGGAAGGCGGCGGCAGTGACGTGCTCCGCCACATCGGGAGCCGCTTCAAGGACCTCCCGGTCTTCCTCGTCATGGCCGACGACTCCGACCAGGACCTGGAGCGGCTGCCGCTGTGGGTGTCGGAGACCGTGGTCGGCTACATCTGGCCGCTGGAGGACACCCCGTCCTTCATCGCCGGCCGCGTCGGCACCGCGGCCCGGAACTACCGCAAGGACGTCCTGCCGCCGTTCTTCAAGGCCCTGCGCCGGTTCGACGACGCGCACGAGTACTCCTGGCACACCCCCGCCCACTCCGGCGGCGTGGCCTTCCTCAAGTCCCCCGCCGGCCGGGCCTTCTTCGACTACTACGGCGAGCGCCTGTTCCGCACCGACCTGTCGATCTCGGTCGGGGAACTCGGCTCCCTCTTCGAACACAGCGGCCCGATCGGCGAGGCCGAGCGCAACGCGGCCCGCGTCTTCGGCTCCGACCGCACCTACTTCGTCCTGCACGGCGACTCCACCGCCGACCGCATGGTCGGCCACTACAGCGTCACCACCGACGAGATCGCCCTCGTGGACCGCAACTGCCACAAGTCGGTCCTGCACGGCCTGGTCATCTCCGGCGCCCGCCCCGTCTACCTGGTGCCGACCCGCAACGGCTACGGCCTGGCCGGCCCCCTGCCACCCGCCGAGACCACCGCGGAGAACGTCGCCGCCCGGATCGCCGCGAACCCGCTCACGGCGGGGGCGGTGTCCCGCGACGCCCCGTACGCGGTGCTGACCAACTCGACGTACGACGGCCTGTGCTACGACACCGCGGCCGCCGCCCGCGCCCTCGCCCCGAGCGCGCCGCGCCTGCACTTCGACGAGGCCTGGTTCGCGTACGCCCGCTTCCACCCCCTGTACGCCGGCCGCTACGGCATGGCCGTCGGCCCGGACGTCTTCCCGGACGGGGCAGAAGGGCCCGCACGGCCCACCGTGTTCGCCACCCAGTCCACGCACAAGCTGCTCGCCGCCCTCTCCCAGTGCGCGATGGTCCACGTCAGGTCGGCGCCCCGGGCTCCCGTCGTGCACGAGCGGTTCAACGAGACGTTCATGATGCACGGCACCACTTCCCCGCTGTACCCGGCGATCGCCTCCCTCGACGTGGCCACCGCCATGATGGACGGCCCCCAGGGGCGGTGGCTGATCGACGAGGCCGTGACCGAGGCGATCCGGTTCCGGCAGGCCGTCGTCCGCACGGGGCGCCGGATCGCCGCCGCCGGGGACCGGCCGTCCTGGTTCTTCGGGGTGTGGCAGCCCGACACGGTCACCGACCCGGCCACCGGCGAGCGCATCGCCTTCGAGGACGCACCCACCGCCCTGCTCGGCAGGGAGCCCCGCTGCTGGCAGCTCGAACCCGGCGCCGCGTGGCACGGCTTCCACGGTCTCACCGACGGCTACTGCCTGCTCGACCCGATCAAGGTCACCGTGACCTGCCCCGGCGTCACCGCCTCCGGCGAGACCTCGGAGTGGGGCGTCCCGGCCCGGGTCCTCACCGCGTACCTGGCCGCCCGTGGGATCGTGGTGGAGAAGACCGACAGCTACACCGCCCTGGTGCTGTTCTCCATGGGCATCACCAAGGGCAAGTGGGGCACGCTGATGGACGCCCTCATGGACTTCAAGGCCCTGTACGACGAGGACGCCCCGCTGGACCGGGTCCTTCCGGAGCTCGTCGAGCAGTTCCCGCGGCGCTACGCCCGCACCACGCTCGGCGCACTGTGCCGGCAGATGCACCGGCACCTCACCGACGGGGCGTTCATCGACGCCCTCGACGCCGCCTTCCGGGAACTGCCCGAGCCGGTAGCCCCGCCCCGGCACTGCTACCAGCAGCTCATCCGCGGCGGGACCGAGCGGGTCCGGCTCCGCAAGGCGGCCGACCGCGTCGCCGCGGCCATGGTGACGGTGACCCCGCCCGGCATCCCGGTCCTCATGCCCGGCGAGTCCACCGGCGCCGATGACGGCCCGCTGCTGCGCTACCTGCGCGCCCTGGAGGCCTTCGACCGGGCCTTCCCCGGCTTCGGCAGCGAGGCGCACGGCGTCACCGTCGACCCCGACAACGGCGACTACCTCATCGAGTGCGTACGCCGGCAGGACACCTGACCCGCGCCCTCGCACCGCGGGACGCCCGCGGCGCCCGGTACGTGGTGCGCGCCGTGCCCGAGCGCGAGGACGCGTTCGGGCACGGCACGCCTCCCGGACTTCACCCCGGTATCGGTGGGGCTAGGGCACGTTGGTCGTGGTCTCGCAGGCGACCGAGATGTCCGCGCCGCCCTTGCCGTCGCAGGAGTCCGTCGCGGCGTCGCCGCCGTCCATGACGTCGTTGCCGCCCGCAGCCGCGTCCGCCGTGCCGTCGACCGGGGCCGCCGGGGCGGGGGCCGGGGTGGCCGCGGGGGTGACCGCGGGCTTCGGGCGCGAGGCCGAGGGGGTGCCGGTGTCCCCGCGGCCGCGGGAGGCGTGGCCCGAGTTGCCGTCGCCGATGATCGTGTCCGCACCCGCGCCGCCCATGAGGACGTCGTTGCCCTCGCCGGTGGCCGTGGCCTCGGCGGAGGAGTCGCCGGTGATGTTGTCGTCGCCGGCGCCGCCGTCGACGACGTCGTTGCCGCCGCCGGAGGCGTTGATGCCGCCCCGGCTGTCGCCGACCAGGTGGTCGTTGCCGTCCCCGCCGAAGACCATGTCGTTGCCGCCGCCCGTGGCGCTGCCGCCGAAGGAGATGCTGTCGCCACCGACGCGGTCGTCGCCCGCGCCGCCGAAGACGATGTCGTTGCCGCCGCCGTCCACGCTCGCCCTGGTGCCGATCAGGTCGCCGCGCACGAGGTCGTTGCCCTCGCCGCCGTCGACCTGGTCGTTGCCGAGCCCGCCGGACACGGTGTCGTTGCCGGCGAGGGCGCAGATCACGTCGTCGCCGCCCTTGCCGTCGATGGTGTCGACGTCCGCCGACCCCACGATGACGTCGTTGCCCTCCGTTCCGTTGATCGTCCCGGAGCCGGTGATGGTCGCGACCCGCCCGAAGCAGGTCGCCTCCTCGGCCGCGTCGGCGGCCACCGTCGGGAATCCGAGGGAGAGCAGCGCTGCCGCCGCCAGGATCAGGTGGGACTTGCGGCCGGGCATACGGACCTCCGGTGGTCGCGCGGGGTGGGGGGGACTACCAACGTCGAACGCCTGAGGACCATATGGAGTGAAACGGTCAGAATCAATCAATAAGTGGGATGTTGGGGTCTTTTACCTTCGATCGGCCCCCACGGCGGGTGCCCGCTGTCCCCTGCGGAGCACCCGCCGTGTCCGGCGGCGGGCCCGCTACACCCCCGAGGGGCACCGGCCGGCTCTGTCCGTGCCGTCCGCTCCGTGACGGCACGCCCCCGGGCTCCGTCCCCCGCCCGGGGCCGTCTCCTGCCCGGTCCGCGGCTGCGGCTGCGGGCCTCCGGAGACGATGAGGGCGAGGAGGACCGCGGCCGCCTCGCTCTGCAGGATCCTGGCCGCCAGCCGCAGGCGCCGCGGGTCGGGGGCCGGCATGGACAGGGCCAGGCACTCCGCGTCCGGCCCGACCGTGATCGGCACCGCCGCGCACACCGTGCCGATGGCGTACTCCTGGAGGTCCAGCAGCGGTTCGTACGGCATCCGGGTGTCGAGCTCGCGGAACAGGTCCCGCTCGCTGGTCACGGTGTGCGGGGTGAACCGGTCGAGCCGGTGCCGGGCCAGGTGGTCCCTGCGGTCCGTGTACGGGAGCTGCATCAGCAGCGCCTTGCCGACCGCGGAGGCGTGCGCGGCGGCACGGAAGTCGACCCATTCCTCGACGGGCGGTGCGGTGGGCGAGTCCGCGTACTGGGTGATGGCGACCTCGCCGTCGGCGTAGCGGGCGAGGTACACGGCCGCGCCCACCGCGTCGCGGACCCGGGCCAGGGTCTCGTGCAGCCGGCCGGGCCCGTCGACGGCCTCGGTCAGGGTCAGGGCCGTCCCCGCCACATAGGCGCCCGGGCCGACCGGGGCCGCCAGCTCCGCCCGGACCAGCCGCTCCATCACCCGCGCCAGGACCCGCTGCGGCAGCCGCGTCAGCCGGCCGATCTGGGCCAGGCTCACCCCGCCGGAGAACCTCCCCACCACCTCCAGGACGCGCAGCGCCTGGTGTACGGCCTCCAGCGCGCCCGGAGCGCGCCCCGCCTCCGGAGAGCGGCGGGGGGCCGGGGGACGCTGCGGGGTCCGCTGCGGCGCCAGCGCCCAGGCGTCGGCCGCCCGGGTCAGCCGGGCGGGGTCGAGACGGGCGTGCCGGGCCAGGGCGACGGCGATCTGCGGGCCCGGGACGAAGACCTCCCCGAGGTCGGGGTCCTCCTCCGGCACGAGCCCGGCGACGGCCCGCCGCAGCCGGACGGCCGGCCGGTGACGGGCCCCGCCCCGACGGCCCGTGGCGGGCAGGGCGGTGAGGTCCTGGGTGGTGATGGGCGGCGAGGTCCAGATCACCGAGGCGGCGAGCGCCCCTTCGAGGTTGTCGGGCAGCGGCGGCGCCGGCAGGCCGCGGTCCGGGGGCAGGGCGCGGGCGTACCGCTTCCAGTGGCGGGCGGTGGCCACCTCGGCCCGCGCCAGGTGGTGCAGGTAGAGGCAGTGCGCGGCGGCCCGGGAGTCGGCGCCGGCCGCGTACTGGAACCAGAACCGGGCGCCCTCCCCGCGGCCCGCCAGGTGCAGCAGGCAGCCGAACAGCAGCGCGGACGCGGGGCCGTGGGGCCAGGACTGCGGGGCGAGGGCGTGCTCGGCGAGGGGTCTGCTGTCCACCAGTTGTCCGGCCAGGGCGTCGAGCGCTCTACCGGCCCGGACGTGGCAGGCCGCGTCCAGGACGAGGGAGTCGGCCTCGGCCCCGGCGGCGTGCCCGGGCGGAACCCCGGTCCCGGTGGTCCGGGCCGCGGCGCGGGCCCGGTCGGCGGCGACCCGGCGGGCGATGCGGCGCAGGGCCGCGTACTCGTCGTAGCCGGCGTACTCCTCGGCCAGCACCTGTGCGTCGGCCAGGGCGGCGGCCAGCTCGCAGCCGGTGGCGCCGCGGTCGCGCGTCATGTCGCCCACTGGCTCTTCTCCTCTCCGGGGGCCCAGTCCAGGCCGAGCTTCCGGGACAGGGTCCGGCGGGCGCCGCGGATGTGCGAGCGGACCGTGGCGGGGCTGATCCCCATCATCCGGGCGACGGTGTCGTAGTCGTTGCCCATCAGGAACGCGAGGAGGACGACGTCGTAGTGCCGCTCGGTCAGTTCGGCGATGGCCGCGTACAGCCCCAGCTTGGACTCCAGCAGTTCCAGCCGCTCCCGCGAGGCGCGGCGCAGGGCTGCGAACCAGGCCGTCTCCACCATGGCCACGGGCCGGCCCAGGACGGCGAGCCGGCGCTCGACGTGCTCGCGCAGGACGGCCCAGGCGAAGCCGTGCAGGCTCTCCTGGCGCAGGGCGTGCTGCCACACCTTCAGCAGGAAGGTGAACACGTCGTCGACGGTGTCCTCGGCGTCCCTGCGGGTGCCCAGTTGGAGGTGGGCGTAGCGCAGGTAGGCGCGGTGGTGCTGGGAATGGAAGGCCGTGAAGTCCACCGGCAGGACACCGGCCAGTTCGCTGGAGACCGCCTGGTCCGCGGATGGGTCGAACTCACCCTCGTTCATGCGCTACTCCCCCACAGCTGCTCGTCGCCGCGGAGGGGCGCGGCGGGTACCTCACGGTGACGGGGCCGGTCGTCGGTGCGGCGGCGGCCTTTATCAGCACGTGGGCAACTGTCTGGACGGCGTTCACGTCGGTACGCGACCTTCCGGTGGGATGGGGTGTCGGGAGGGGCCGGTTCCCGCTCCGGCACCCGGGAGTTCCGGAAAAGGGCTCCCCATCCTCAGCCCATCGCACCGGACGCCCGTTTGTGCACGCGTGGTCCACGAATTTCTTCGGAAATGGCGCATCCAGCGCAGTACGCGCCCCCTTGCATCCGGCATGCGCCGGTGCAGGTGGTCGATCCGGGGCGGGTCGCGGCCGCGCCCGCGGGCGGTCAGGCGCGCGTGCCGCTCTCCTGCGCCCCGGTCGCCCCGCCGGCCCGTGCCGCCCCGGCGGTCTCTTCGGCCACTTCGACCTCTGCCGCCTCCCGGGCCTCGCGGCGGCGCCGGGCGTCCCGGTCGGTCTGGGCGTCGTACGTCAGCAGGGCGGGCAGGAGGGCGCAGAGGGCCGCCACCGCGCCCACGCACAGCAGCCCGCCGCCCCAGAAGGCGGGACGGGTGCCGGTCCAGCCGGCCATCGTTCCGGCACGGACCTGGCCGAGCTGCGGGCCCACGCTGTACGAGAGCACCTCGATACCGGCGAGCCGTCCGCGCAGCTCCTCGGGGATCGTCTGGTTCCAGATGGTCGCCCGGCCGAGCCCGCTCAGCATGTCGCCGGCCCCCGCGACCGCCAGGCACAGCAGCACGACCCGGATGTCCGTGGACCAGCCCGCGCCCGCGACGGCCGCGCCCCAGACCGCCGCGCCGCACACCACGAACAGGCCGTGCCGGCGCACCCGCGAGGTCCAGCCGCTGGTGACGCCGAGCAGGAGCGAACCCACCGCGCCCGCCGAGTACATCAGGCCCAGCGCCCACACGGCGTCGAGCTCGTCGGCGAGGAAGGGGAAGAGCGTGTGGGGGAAGGCGAAGAACATCGCCGCGAGGTCCACGGCGTAGGTGCCCAGCAGCACCGGCCGGCCCCACGCGTACCGCGCGCCCTCGGCGATCCCGCGCAGCGAGGGCCGCTCCGCGCCCGGCGCGGGCGGAGCCGGGGCCAGCCGGGTGCACAGGGCGACGGAGACGGCGAACCCGACGACGGTGACGGCGTACGCGGCGGCGTACCCGGCGTAGGCGACGACCAGGCCGGCGAGCGCCGGGCCGGCGATCGCGCCGATCTGGTAGCGCAGGGCGTTGAGCGCGGCGGCCGCGGTCATCTGCTCGTGCGGCACGATCCGCGCCAGCAGCGAGTCCAGGGCTGGCCGCTGGAGGCCGGAGAGTGCGGAGACGCCGGCCGCGACCACGTACAGCGGCCACAGCAGCGGATCCGGCAACAGGGCGTTGACGAGCAGGAGCAGGGCCAGCAGGCCGAGGCCCGCCTCGCTCAGCAGGATGAGCCGACGCCGGTCGAGGGCGTCGGCGAGCGCGCCCCCGTACAGTCCGAAGACGACGAGCGGGACGAGTTCCACCGCGCCCATCGCGCCCACCGCGAGCGGGGAGCCGGTCAGCTCCTTGATCTGCAGCGGCAGGGCGATCATTGCCATGAAGGAGCCGAAGAAGGTGACCGCGCCCTGGAAGAAGAGGGTGCGGAAGTCACGGCTGGAACGCCACGGCGAGAGATCGGGCAACAGCTTCGGCAGGCGGCGGGTGGTACTCACAGCGGTTCATGGTCCGTGAGGGCCGCGGCGGACGGCAAAGCATTTTCCGCCCGCCCGCCGCGGCTCCCCGACCACCGGCCGGGAGCGGTCAGGACGCTGCGTCGTCGCCGAGGTGCTGCCACAGGAAGGTGTAGGCGAGGGCCTGGTTGTGGGCGGCCTGTTCGTTGTCGGATGCGCCGCCGTGGCCGCCGCCGGTGTTCTCGTGGAACAGGACGCGGTGGCCGAGCTCCCGCAGCCGGGCCGCGGTCTTCCGGGCGTGGCCGGGGTGCACCCGGTCGTCGCGGGTGGAGGTCATCAGCAGCACCGGCGGGTACGGCCGCCCTGCGGCGAGGTTGTGGTACGGGGAGATGTCCTGAAGGTGCGGCCGGTCGGCCTCGGTGTCGGGGTCGCCGTACTCGGCGATCCAGGACGCACCGGCCAGCAGCCGGTGGTAGCGCAGCATGTCGAGGAGCGGGACCTTGGCGACGACCGCGCCGAACAGCTCCGGGTACCGGACGAGCATGGCACCCATGAGCAGGCCGCCGTTGCTGGCGCCGGTGATGCCGAGCCGCTCGGGGGTGGTGATGCCGCGGGCGGTGAGGTCCGCGGCGACGGCGGCGAAGTCCTCGAAGGCGCGGACCCGGTCGGCGCCGAGGGCGGCCTGGTGCCAGGCGGGGCCGTACTCGGCGCCGCCGCGGATGTTGGCGACGACGAAGGTGCCGCCGCGGGCGAGCCAGGCGCGGCCGGTGACGGCGTTGTAGCCGGGGGTCTGCTGGTCGCGGAAGCCGCCGTAGCCGTAGAGCAGTGCGGGGCCGGGCCGCTCGCGGTCGGCGGGGCCGACGACGAAGTAGGGCACGGCGGTGCCGTCCCGCGAGGTGGCGAAGAACTGCCGTACGTCCAGGCCGGCGGTGTCGAAGCGGGCGGGGGCCCGCTTGAGCACCTCGGAGTCGCCGCCGATGTGGCCGCGGGTGAGGGTGGAGGGCTGGAGGAAGCCGTCCACGTCGAGGAAGTACTCGTCGGAGGTGTCCGGGTCGGTGTCGGTGATGCACGCGGAGGACAGCGGCGGCACGTCGGCGAGCGGGCGGCGGCTCCAGCCGTCGGGGCCGGGGGTGAGGACCTCCAGCCGGGTGGCGACGTCGGCCAGCGTGTCCAGGACCAGGTGGTGGCGGGTCCAGCAGTGGCCCGACAGGGCGGTGCGCCCGTCGGGGGTGAACAGGGCGTGGGCGGTGCGGTCGCCCGCCATGAAGGCCTCGAAGTCGAACACGAGGAGCGAGCCGGCCGGGTGGCCGAGCCAGGGGCTCTTCGGGGTGACGACCAACCACTGCCGGTACGCGTACGCCCCGGCGTCGGCCGGCACGTCGATCCTGACCAGCCGGTCGCCGTCGGCGAGCAGGTGCAGCTCGTGGTGGAAGAAGTCGGTGGCGCGGGAGACGAAGGCCCGCTCGAAGCCGGGCGTGGCGTCGTACCAGCCGGAGGCGGAGACGTCCGCGTGTTCGGCCTCGAAGACGGTCTCGGCGTCCTCCAGGGCGGTGCCGCGCCGCCAGCGGCGGACGGTGCGCGGGTAGCCGGAGGCCGTCAGGGAGTCGGGGCCGAGGTCGGCGCCGATGAAGACGGTGTCCTCGTCGATCCAGGCGACCCGGGTCTTCGCCTCGGCGACCTCGAAGCCCCCTTCGACGAACTCCCGGTCGTCCAGGTCGAATTCGCGGACCACGACCGCGTCGGAGCCGTCCCGCGAGAGCATGACCAGCGCGCGCCGGTAGTCCGGGTAGCGGACGGCGGCCCCGGCCCACACCCACTCCTCGCCGTCCGCCGCCGCGAGGGCGTCGACGTCGAGGAGGACCTCCCAGGCGGGATCGTCCTTGCGGTACTGCTCCAGCGTGGTGCGCCGCCAGACGCCCTTCGGCCGGTCGGCGTCCCGCCAGTAGTCGTAGAGGTACGCCCCGCGGCGGACGGTGTAGGGGATGCGCTCGGCGTCGTCGAGCACCTCGCGCAGTGCGCCGCGCAGTGCCTCGAAGCGGGGGTCCGAGGTGAGCGCGGCGGCGGTCTCCGCGTTCCGCTCGGCGACCCAGCCCAGCGCGGCCTCGCCCTCGACGTCTTCCAACCACAGGAACGGATCTTCACCAGTCACCCCATGATTGTGCCGTCCGGGCCGGCCGCCCGGTGACGCATCCCCCTCCGGACCGCGGCCGCGCCGCCGCTCAGGGCCTCATGGGGCGGTCGTGCGCACACACGGGCGCGGGGAGGGAGGTCGAGCCGGTGAGGTAGCGGTCGACGGCGGCGGCCGCCGCCCGGCCCTCCGCGATGGCCCACACCACCAGGGACTGCCCGCGCCCGGCGTCCCCGGCAACGAACACCCCGTCGGCGCGGTCCGGGCCGCCGGCTGCGGGGGCCGGCTGCGGGAGGGCCGCGAAACCGGGGGTGCGGGCGTAGGCGCCGCGATCGTCCCGGGTGAGGCCGAGCTGCTCCTCCAGGGCGGCGGCCCGTTCCGGTCCCGAGAAGCCGAGGGCCAGCAGGACCAGTCCGGCCTCGATGACCCGCTCGGTCCCGGGGACGGGCAGCCGGGTCACCGGTTCCACCTCGGTCAGGCGCAGGGCCCGTACCCGGCCCTGCGCGTCGCCGTCGAAGTGCAGGGTGGCGTGGGCGAAGATCCGCGGGTCGTCGCCGTGGCGGTCGCGGGCCTCCTGGTGGGCGTGGGAGATCCGGTAGACCTTCGGGTACACGGGCCAGGGCTCGATGTCGGAGCGGCCGGGGCCGGGCTCCGGGTTGATGTCGAGCTGCACCACCGACCGGGCGCGCTGCCGCAGGGCGGTGCCGAGGCAGTCGGAGCCGGTGTCCCCACCGCCCACGATCACCACGTGCCGGCCCTCGGCGCTGATCGGGGCCGCCGCGAGGTCGCCCTCCTGGACCCGGTTCGCGCCGGTGAGGTACTCCATGGCCTGGTGGATGCCGTGCAGGCCGCGGCCCGGTACGGGCAGCTCGCGGCGCTCGCCGGCGCCGACCGCGACGACGACGGCGTCGTGCCGTCTGCGCAGGTCGGCCGGGTCGACGCCGCCCCCGACGTACGCCCCGGTGCGGAAGACGGTGCCCTCGTCGCGCATCTGCGCGATACGGCGGTCAAGGTGCGACTTCGCCATCTTGAAGGCGGGGATGCCGTAGCGGAGCAGCCCGCCGATCCGGTCGGCGCGCTCGTGGACGACGACGGTGTGCCCGGCCCGGGTCAGTTGCTGGGCCGCGGCGAGCCCGGCCGGGCCCGACCCTATGACGGCCACGGTCCGGCCGGTCGCCCGGGCGGGCGGGACGGGGGCGGTGTACCCGTGTGCCCAGGCCTGGTCGGCGATGGTCTGCTCGACGTTCTTGATGGTGACCGGGTCGGAGTTGATCGCGAGGACGCAGGAGTCCTCGCAGGGGGCGGGGCAGAGCCGGCCGGTGAACTCCGGGAAGTTGTTGGTCGCGTGGAGCCGGTCCGAGGCCGCCTGCCAGTCGCCGTGCGCGGCGTACGCGTTCCACTCGGGTATGAGGTTGCCGAGCGGGCAGCCGGCGTGGCAGAAGGGGATCCCGCAGTCCATGCACCGGTTGGCCTGTGCGGACACCAGGGGCAGCAGGGCCTGCCCGGCGTGCACCTCCTGCCAGTCGCCGAGCCGCTCGCCCGAGGGCCGGGCCGGGACGGGGCTGCGGGGGGTGCGGAGGAAACCGTGCGGATCGGTCATGCGCCGCCTCCCAGGCTCACGGGCGGTTCCGGCGTTCAGACCAGGCTACGCCGGGTGGGCCGCACCGTCCCGGCGACCGCCCGGCACCCGCCTGACGCCTGCCCGGCCCTGCCCCGGCGACCTTCCGGCATGCGCATCCGCCCGGGCCGCGCCCGCCCTCGCGGGGCGGGGGTCGGCCGGCGGGCCGGTCAGTCCAGGTCGAGGTGGTAGACGCCGGCCGTGGCGTCGGCGAAGAGCGTGAACTGCACCCGGGGCTCGGCCGGACCAGTCGTGGCGCCCGCGCCGCCCGCGTCGCCGTCCATGTCGAGCTCCACCGGTTCGGCGTCCACGAGGACGTACTCGCCGTAGCTCTCGAAGTCGCCGGGGCCGTCCGCGACGCCGATGTGGATCGGGGTGTCGTCGGGCAGTGCGGCCAGCACCTCGCGCAGCCGGCCGGCGGTCCATACCTGGGGGTTGTGATCGAACGTCTCAGCCATGCGGAGACAGTAGAGGCACGCGGGTCACCGGCGGCCGCGCCGCGCCGAACGGTTTTTCCCGGACACAGGTCAGTTTTTCAGGGCGTGTTGACACCCTCCCAGAGGGCGGCCAGGTGGGCGTGCAGGACGTCCTGCGCCTGGTCCGCGCTGAGGTGGCCGATGAGGACGTGCGCGGTCAGTCCGTCGGCGAGGGCGAGGAGGGTGCGGGCCTGCCGGGCCGGGTCCGGGTGGGCGGCCGCGTCCCCGGCGGCCTCCGTGACGAGTCGGGTGAACACGTCCTGCAGGACTGTGTAGTTGGCCCGCACCGCCCGGGCCAGCGGCTCGCTGACGGCGGCCTGGGCGAGGAAGGCCAGCCACACCCGGGCCTCGGCGCGGTGCTCGCCCCGCAGGAGGGCGACCTCGGTGGCGGCGTGGCCCAGGGCGGTGCCGGCCGACTGGGCGGGGCTGCGGACCAGGCGGGCCCGTACGCGCTCGCCGATGCGGTCGCCGATGTGGCCGAGGGCGAAGAGGAGCATCTCCTCCTTGGTGCGGAAGCACCGCTGGACGGCGCCCATCGACACCTGGGCGCGCTCGGCGACGTCGCGCAGGGTGACGCCCTCCAGGCCGCTCTCGTCGGCGAGCGCACAGACGGCCTCGGCGATCCGGCGGCGCCGGCCTTCGTGGTCCACCTGCCGGGGCATGTGCGTCTCCTGTCCTGGTGTGCCGGGCGGGTCGTTCGGGGCCGTGCACGGCCGCACGGGGCACTTTATTCGATGCAACCGCATCGGTTCCTGGGTTATCGTTCCGATGCAAGCGCATCACAACGAGTACGGGGAGGTGGGGACGTCGTGCGCGATCCCCTGTGGCAGCTGTCGGCGGCGGAGCAGGCAGAGGCGGTGCGCCGGGCGGAGGTCTCGGCGGTGGAGCTGGTGGACAGCCACCTGGAGCGGATCGCCGAGGTCAACCCGCAGGTGAACGCGGTCACCCAGCTGATGGCGGAACGGGCCCGGGCGGACGCGGCCGCCCTCGACCGGCGGCGCGCGGCCGGCGAGGAGCCGGGGCCGCTCGCGGGCGTGCCGTTCACCGTGAAGGAGACCACGGCGGTGGCGGGGGTGCCGACCACGTTGGGCGCGGAGCGGTTCCGGGACCTGGTGGCGGCCGCGGACGCGCCCCCGGTGGCGCGGCTGCGCGCGGCCGGGGCGATCCCCGTCGGGCACTCCAACATGCCGACGCTGGTCCTGGCCGGAATGCACACGCGCAGCCAACTGTTCGGGGACACGGTGAACCCGTGGGACCCGGCCCGGACCCCCGGCGGGACCAGCGGGGGCGACGCGGTGGCCGTAGCCACCGGCATGGCGGCGCTCGGACTCGGCAACGACTCCGGCGGGTCGCTGCGCGTCCCGGCCCACTTCTGCGGGGTCGCGGCGCTCAAGCCGACGACCGGCCGGTTCCCCGCGGACCACCGCGTCCTCGGCCCCGAGGACCCCGGACCGGCCTCGCAGATGCTGGTCACCGACGGCCCGCTGGCCCGCCGGGTACGCGATCTGCGGCTGGCGTACGAGGTCCTGGCCGGGGCCGATCCCCGCGACCCGCGGGCGCTGCCCGTACCGGTCCGCGGGGAACCGCTGCCGGGGCCGGTCAGGGTCGCGGTGGTGGCGGACCCGGGCGGGCACGGCGTCCACCCGGAGGTGCGGGCGGCAGTGGAGGCGGCGGCGGAGGCGCTGCGCGACGCCGGGTACGACGTGCGCGAGGTGGCGGACGTGCCGCGGCTGGACGAGACGCTGGAGGCGTACGACCGGATCATCATGACGGAGTTCGCACCGTCCTGGCCGGCGGTGCGGGGGCTGCTCGGGCCGGAGGGGAGCCGCTACATCGAGATGGCGATGGAGCGGACGCCTCCGGTGGACGCGGCCGGTCTGGTCCGGCTGATGGGCACCTGGCTGGGCGTCCGCCGCTCGTGGGCGGAGTTCCTGGACGAGTGGCCGCTGCTGCTCGGGCCGTCGTTCACCGAACCGCCCGTCGAACCGGGTCTGGAGTCACGGGACCGGGCGGGCCGGGACCGGGTCGCGGCGGGCCTGCGCCTGTGCACGGCCACCAGCTTCGCGGGCCTGCCCGCGGTGGCCGTGCCGACCGGGACGGACGCCGACGGGCTGCCGAGCGGGGTGCAGATCGTCGGGCGGGCGTTCCGCGAGGACCTGTGCCTGGACGCGGCCCAGGCGGTGGAGGACCGGCTCGGCGTCCTGACCCCGGTCGACCCGCGCGGCTGAGACGTGCCCCCGCCCGACCCGCCCCCGCTACCTGCCGCTCACGTCGAGCAGCCGGTTGGGGGTCTGGGGCGGGACCCCCGTCAGGACGTCCCGGGAGGCCCGTTCGGTGATCCAGGCGCGGACCTGCGCCGGGGTGGCGTCCGGATGCGCGGACAGGTACAGCGCGACGGCACCGGCCACGTGCGGGGCGGCCCACGAGGTGGCGATGGCGTCGCTCGTGACGGTGCCCCCGCCCGCCGCCGCGGAGGTGATCTTCTCTCCGGGGGCGTACAGGTCGACGCAGGTGCCGTACCCGGAGCCGAACGCGTCGCTGTCCCGCCAGTGCTTGTCGTCGGCGGTGGAGGCGGCCACCACGAGCGCGCCGCGCGCCCCGGCCGGGGAGTGCGAGCAGGCGTCGTCGGAGAAGTTGCCCGCCGAGACGACGACGGGGATGCCCGAGGCGATCAGGCGCTCGACGGCGGCGTCGAGGGCGGCGGAGGGCTTTTCCAGGTTGAGGGACATGTTGACCACCGCCGGGCGGCGGGCGTGTTCGGCCACCCAGTCCACCGCCTTGACGACGGAGTCCCCGGCGGCCGGGCCGGCGTCCTTCGCCCGCGCCGAACTGCCCCTGCCCTCCTCGCAGGCGATGGCCTGGACGCGGACGAGTTCGGCGCGCGGGGCGACGCCGAAGGTGCGGCCGCCGATGATGCCGGACACGAACGTGCCGTGCCCCAGCCCGCCGCCGTCGAGGCAGTCGCCGGCGTCCGGGTCGCCGACGAAGTCGGCGCCGAGGGAGGCGCGGCCGCCGAACTCCGCGTGTTTCACGTCCAGGCCGGTGTCGAGCACGTAGACGCGTACGCCTCTGCCGTCGGTACCGGGGGCGAAGGTCCCGTCGAGCGGCCGGCTGCGCTGGTCGATCCGGTCCAGGTTCCAGGAGACCCCCGTACGGGGGGCGGGCGCGGCGCCGGGCTTCCCGGACGGCGGCGTACCGCCCGAGGGGTCGCCGGACGGGCGGGGCGCGCCGGAGGCACCGCCGCCGCCCGGCGGGACGGTCGGCGCGGGCCCGGGTGCACCGGAGGAGGCCGTGGAGGGGCCGGGAGTGCCCGGGGTGGCCGGGTCCTCGGTCGGGGAGCAGGCCGAGAGCCCGATGAGTGCCACCGCCACCGCGGTGGCCGCCATCACGTGGGTGCGTGCGCGTGCCATGTCCGTCCCCCCGTCGCCGATGCGGCCGTCTGCCGCCGGGGGCGGAGACGTCCGGGGCGGCGGCGCGGTTGCACGCGACAAATTGGATCTTCAACCACGTCTGGTGTAGAACACATCACCGATCAGGCATGATCACAACACGTTTCAGCCATCGGGGGATTTGACATGAGGTCAACTCGACGTACCATCAGCGCGCTTGCGCTCGTCGCCGCGCTCGGCTCCGTCGCGGCCTGCGGGCCCGAGGACACACAGGCGGGCGGCACCGCAGGCGCCTCCGGCGCGTCCGCCCAGCCTTCCGCGAAGCCGTCCGCCAAGGCGCCCGCGGGCGGGAGCCCTTCCGCCGGCGCCGCCGCGCCGGGCGGCGACTGCGGGCAGCCGCCGAAGCTGCCGGCCGGCCACAAGATGGTCGAGGTCGCCGTACCGCCGTCGAAGGGCTCGATGTCCGCCAAGGACGCCCAGCCGGAGTGCACGCCGAACGACTGGATCTACCACGGCAAGGGCGAGGCGAAGTACTACCTGTTCGCCGAGGAGGTCAAGGCGGAGCTGTCCACCGGCTCCGGCTCCACCAAGACCGTCCCGGTCGGCGAGCTGTGGATGCACGCCGGCGACTGCCTGACGAACACCCCTGTGAAGCAGCCGTACACCTGCTCGGGCAGCATCTACGACATCACCGTCGACGGCGAGGGCAAGATCAAGACCATCAAGGAGGTCTGGCACCCGTAAGGGGCGCCGCATCCCCGGGGCCGGGGTCGGCAGCGGTCCCGCCGCCGGCCTCGGCCCCGGCCATCGGCCCGGGGCCCGGCCCCGGCCATGTCCCTCGGCGTCAGGCGGCCGTCGTACGGACCCGGGCGAGGACGCCCTCGGTGTCCACCCCGGTCGGGAGGGTGCCGTACGCGCCGCCGTGCCCCCCGCCCAGCCGGGAGGCGCAGAACGCGTCGGCGACGGCGGCCGGTGCGTGCCGCAGCAGCAGCGACGCCTGGAACACCAGGGCCATCGTCTCGGTCAGCTGCCGGGCCCGGTACTCGGCCTCGTCGGGGTCGGCGAGCTGCTTGTGCAGCCCCACCACCGCCGCGTCCAGGTGCCGGTCGGCACCCGCGGCAAGCCCCACTTCGGCGAAGAACGCCTCCACGGTCTCCGGCTGCCGGGCCATGGCCCGCAGCCCGTCCAGCGCGGCCACGTTCCCCGAGCCCTCCCAGATGGACGACAGCGGGGCCTCCCGGTACAGGCGGGGCATGCCCGAGTCCTCGATGTAGCCGTTGCCGCCCAGGCATTCCAGGGCCTCGGCCGCGTGCCCGGGGGCCCGCTTGCACACCCAGTACTTGGTCACGGCCAGCCCCAGCCGGCGCAGCAGGGCCTCGTCCCCGTCGCCCCTGGCGACCCGGTCCGTGGCCCCGGCCAGCCGCATCGCGACCGCGGTGGCGGCCTCCGACTCCAGCGCCAGGTCGGCGAGGACGTTGCGCATCAGGGGCTGGTCGATCAGGGCCTTGCCGAACGCGCGCCGGTGGGTGGCGTGGTGCACCGCCCGGATCACGCCGAGGCGCATCCCGGACGCCCCGCCGAGGACGCAGTCGAGACGGGTCATGTTGACCATCTCGATGATGGTGGCGACCCCGCGCCCCTCCTCCCCCACCAGCCAGCCGAAGGCCTCGTCGTACTCGATCTCGGCGGAGGCGTTGGAGCGGTTGCCCAGCTTGTCCTTGAGCCGCTGGAGCAGCAGGCGGTTGCGGCTGCCGTCGGGCAGCACCCGCGGCAGCAGGAAGCAGGACAGCCCTCCCGGGGCCTGCGCCAGGGTGAGGAAGACGTCCGACATGGGCGCCGAGGTGAACCACTTGTGCCCGGTCAGCCGGTACGTGCCGTCCCCGGCGGGGACGGCGGTCGTGGTGTTGGCGCGGACGTCGGAGCCGCCCTGCTTCTCGGTCATCGACATGCCGGCGATCAGCCCGCGCTTGCTGTCGGGGCGGCGCAGCCCGAAGTCGTAGGTGCGGGAGGCGAGCAGCGGCTCCAGCCACTCGGCGAGTGCGGGCGTCGCGCGCAGGGCGGGGACGGCCGCGTACGTCATGGAGACCGGGCAGGTGTGGCCCGCCTCGACCTGGCTCCAGACGAGGAACTTCGCCGCGCGGGCGACGTGTGCGCCCGGCCGGTCGTCGGCCCAGGGGGCGGCGTGCAGGCCGTGGCCGACGGCGGTGCGCATCAGCTCGTGCCAGTACGGGTGGAACTCGACCTCGTCGACGCGGTGGCCGTAGCGGTCGTGGGTGTGCAGCACGGGAGGGTTCTCGTTGGCCAGGCGCCCCCAGTCCGCGGCCCGTTCGGAGCCGGCGAGGACGCCGAGCGCGTGCAGCTCGGGCGCCGCCCAGCCGGCTCCCTCGCGGTCGAGGGCCGCCAGCAGGGCCGGGTCGTCGGCGGCGTCGTAGCCGTGGTGCGGCGGTACCTGGTTGGTGACCTCATGCGTCTGCGGCATCGTGTCCTCCAAGGGCGCGCAGGGTGAAGGTGATCAGGCCGGGGATGACGTCGCCGGGGGCCGCGTCGCCGTCGGCGAGGGGCCCGACGAGGGCCTCGGCGATGGCGCCGACCAGTGCGGCGGCGGTCAGCTCGGGGTTCTGCGGGGGCAGTTCGCCGGCGGCCACGCCCGCGGCGATCCGCTCGGCGTACACGTCGCGGAAGGCGCGGCGGAAAACGAGGCGTTCGGTGTCGACGGCCGGGTCGGCGGGCTCCGCGAGGAGGGCGAAGGCCCGCCGGGGGGCCTGGAGCGCCCGGGAGGCGAAGGTCTCCACCGCGGCGGCCACCCGCCGGGCGGCCGTTCCGGGGCGGTCCGCGGCGGCGGCGACCGCCTCCAGCTCGCGGGCGACCAGGGTGCGGAAGAGCGCGGCGGCGAGCTCGGACTTGCCGGAGAAGCACTGGTAGACGCTGCCGGTGGAGATGCCGGCCTCGGCCGCGATCGCCGCGACGGAGCAGCCGCCGTACCCCTCCCGGGAGAGCAGACGGACGGCGGCTTCCAGCACCCGGTCGCGGCGGGCGTCGAGTCGGGCCTGCACGGCAGGGGGGCGACGGTAGGGCATGGGAAGGATTGAAGCACCGATTCACCGCTTCACGGAAGCCCCGGCCGGCCACCCGCGGCCGGGCGGGCGGTAAGCCGCCTCAGGGCGCGGCAGCGGTCAGGGTCGCCGGGGTGGGCCCGTCGGGACGGACGGTGATGCCGTACGCGGTGCGGTCGGGCGTCGAGCGGAAGGCGACGGTGTACGCGGGCAGCAGCCGCTCCAGCAGGACGGTGGACTCGCGCAGGGCGAACCGCAGGCCGAGGCAGGCGCGCGGGCCCAGCCCGAAGGGCAGGTAGCCGCCCGGGTCGGCCGGACGGCCCCGGGGCGCGGTGAACCTCCGGGGGTCGAAGCGCTCCGGGTCCGGCCACAGCTCCGGATCGCGGTGCGTCAGGTACGGGCACACCAGCAGGTCGGTGCCGGCGGCGACCGCATGCCCGACCAGAACGTCGTCCTCGGCCGCGTGGCGGGGCAGCATCCAGGCCGACGGGTACAACCGCAGCGTCTCGTGGACCAGCGCCTGGACCGCCTGCCGACGCTCCGCGGAGCCCGGGCCGCCGGCCGCGAGGGCCTGCCCGCGGGCCCCCGGGTTCCGGTCCAGCAGCAGGTACAACCAGGTCAGGGTGGTCGCAGTGGTCTCGTGCCCGGCGAAGAGCAGGGTGACGAGCTCGTCGCGGATCAGGCGGTCGGTGTACTCGGGCCGCTCGGCGGCCGCGTCGATCAGGACGTGCAGCAGCCCGGGCCCGTCGGGTCCTGCGGGACCGGTGCGGGCGGCGTCGATGGCGTACCGGGCGACGGCGTCGATCCGGGCGACGTCCGCGGCGACAGCGTCCCGGGCTCCGGCGTCGTCGGCGGGCAGGGTGGGCAGCGCCGCCGCCAGGTCCTCCACGGCGCCCAGCTCGCCCTCGGTCCGGACGTCGAGGGGGCGCCCGGTCAGGGAGCGCCAGATGGTGTCGAGGGCGAAGCGGCGCATCTCCCGTCCGACGTCGAGGGGCTCACCGGTGGCGGCGTACCGCGCCCAGCGCGCGGCGGCGGTGTCGGCGGCCCGCTCGATCCGCCGCTCGTAGCGGCGCATGCCGGTGCCGGTGAACTGCGACTGCAGCAGCCGGCGTTGCCGCTTCCAGGCCTCCCCGGTGGCGGCGAGGACCCCGTCGCCGATCAGCAGACGGGCCCGGTGGGAACGCTTGACGTACCGGTCGGGGTGGAGGGCGAGCACGTGCCGGACGGCCGCGGGGTCGGTGACGAGGACCGTGGGCGGGGTGCCCGCGTCCACCGGCCCGAGGTGCAACGCTGCGACACCGCCGAGCCGCTCCCGCGCGAGGGCGAGCAGATCGACGAGCTCGCCGCCCTCCGCGCGCCACCGCCGTACGTGGACGGGGTCCAGCTCGGGGACCGGACGGCCCGGTCGGGGGGACCGCGGGAGCGGGTCCCGGTCGACACCGGCTTCGGTGGCCACGGTTCTCCTCCTGCTTCCTGGCGCTGTCGCCTACCCGGCAGCGCTCCCTGACGGAGCGTCGGCACCACATCACGGACTGTACGGGAGGTGGGGCGCCCGGTGACACCCCCGCCGCGGCCGGTGGCGCGTGCGCCGCGATCACATCTGCCCGCCGGACGACCTGTCGGGCCCCGAGGCCGTGGGGCCCGGCTCGTCGCGCCGGTCGGGGCATGGGGCCTCGTAAGATCGTCAGGGTCTCCTGCAGTCTCAGTCGCCTGCCGCCAGCCGACGCTGCAGTTCAGCATGACGAAACTGGTAGACCGCTCCCACTTGGCGCAGAACCCCTCGTTGTTCGTGAGCGTCGGCCAGGAAGCTCATGAGCCGCCATGGCAGTTTGCCCCGCAGGGCCAGCCAGCAGCGCACGATGCCGAAGGCACCCCAGGCGGCCTGGGCAAGTCCGAGCGCGAGGCCGGAAACGAGCCCCATCCAAACGCCGGGAACGATTCCGGCCGTGAGCAACACAGCTGAACTCGTGGCCAGTTGCCGTTCCGTGGTGACCGCAAGTCCGGTCACCAACTCGACGACGATTCCGACAGCAAGGGCTGTTGCCAGGGCAATGACTGCGAAAGTGCGAAAGTCCCGGATCAGTACGGCGTTCGGATCACCTGCTGCAGTCAGGTTCGTCGGTGCCCCTGCCAGCCCGGCGATCAGTGTGCCGACGACTCCGGTGACGAGGCCGACGGTGATCCCGGCAGCGAGCCCGGCAACGAGCGCGGCTGCCAGTCCGAGCGCCAGCCCGACCGCGAGGCCGCCGGCGATGCCGACCGGGGACCAGTGCAGCCTCTGCGCCGGTTCGTTCCTCCCTGTGAGCACAGCCGTCAGTCCAGCCGCCAGCCCGATTCCGATGCCGTTGACGATGCCCGAAGTAACTCCCGTACCGAGTCCGGACATCAGGCCGGCTGCAGCTCCTCCGACGAAACCGCCGACCAGGCCTCCTCTCGGACCGCTTGCGGGCCCGACTGCGAGCCCGACGCCGAGGCCGGCCGCGCTTCCTCCGGCAGGCCCGACGGCGAGTCCGACGCCGATCTGGCTCGCCAGCCCGGCCACCAGACCGCCGCCGAGCCCACCGGCCAAGCCGCCTGCCAGCCCGCTCAGGGGGCCTCGGCCGGTCTGGCTCACCCGCCGGATCGGCAGTCCGACGCCGAAGCCCAGGAGGATGCCCGTGCCCAAACCTGAGCCGAACCCGATGCCGATGCCAGCTCCGAGTCCGGCCACGAGCCCGCCTGCCACGCCGCTCGCGAGACCGACCACGATGCCGACGAGGGGCAGCGGGGCGGCGTGCCGCAGTTGCCACCAGGCCGCGGCGCAGATGGGCGACCACAGGGTCCCAGCGTGCCGCTGCCGCGGTCGCCTCGCCGCCGGAGTCTCGCCTGAGATAGTCGGCGGCCACTTCGGTCTCGACCGGCTGCAGTTCGACCCCCGCCGCCCCGGCGAGCTTCGAGGGGATGGAGGAAGCAGGAGAAAGCGCCTGTCGGTATTCCTGAACCCTGCTCGACAGAACCACGCCTTGACCCAGGGGCAATGCCGCGTTGATCTGGTCCAACGCGGCTGGACGCACAGATGGGGGTATCTCGTCGAAGCCGTCCAGAACAGGGAGGACCAGTCGGTGTGCCAGCAGCGCCTGGGCGCAGTTCATCCGTTCCAAAGAGCCCGGAGCCGGCTCCCGCAGCCCTTCGTAGTCCTGGACGAGTTGCTCGCTCAACCAGGCATCCAACTCCTGCTCGACCGGATTCCACGACGACAGGGAGAACAGCACCGGGACGGCGACAGGGAGAACAGCACCGGGACGGCGCTGCCGGAAGAACGTTGCTCGGCCAGCGTCAGCAGCAGACGGACCAGCAGCATGGTCTTGCCCGAGCCCGGGGCACCGAGGACCACCAGCCGGCCGGTAGGGACTCTCTGCAGCAGCACTTCGGCGATCTGCCCGGCAGTCCCGGCGAGTTCTGCGGGGCCGGTGGACCATCCGCCCCGGTCGGGCTGCGACTGGCCGGGCCAGCTCACGGCAATGGATTCCAGCCGTGCCCAATCCTCCACCAGGCCCGCGTCCACCGGCACCCAAGAGACCGGCAAGGGATAGGGGTCATTGAGCCGCCGTACGCGTGCTTCCGCCTCCCACTGACGGCGCACGGCGAGGGCCAGGTGGTCGGCGATCTGCCCCAGTCCGCCCTCCGCAGCGGCCTCGGAACGATCAGATCGGAACGCCGCCCAGGCGAGATACGACGAAGCGATCGTCGGCAACAGGGGCGCCGCTATTGCCGCTACCCCCAGTCCACGCTCGTGAGCGATCCACAGGGATCCGATCGGCCCCGCCAGTGCAAGTAACAGGTAGACCAGGCCAGCACGCCGGGTTCGCAACCTGAGACCCCAATCGCCCGCAGGAGCAACGCATTTGCCGCCCACCCCGTCGAAGTCTGCCAGCAGCGCGGCGGCGCCGTCTGCCTGGCGAGGAAAAATGGCGACCGGGGCCGCTCATTGCATGGTGCGGGGGAGGCGGAGGCTGAGGGCGGTCGTGAGGGCGATCAGGGCCAGCTGGACCAGCAGGGCCGTGGTGAGCGCCGTCCGCATGCCGTGCGCGGCGGTCAGGGCGAGGAACAGGCTGCCGAGGGTGGCGACGCCGAGGGCGAGCGCGGACTGCTGGGTGGTGGTCACGACGCCGCCGCCCACCCCGGCCCGCTCGGCCGGCACGTCCGCGAGCATCAGCCGGATCAGCACAGGGAGTTGGAAGCCCTGGCCGAGGCCGGCGACGGCCACGCCCGGGGCCAGCTCGACGACGCCGGGCTGCGGCCCGCCGTACCGGAGCGTGAGCAGCACCACGGTGATGCCGACGGCCTGGAGGACCGCGCCCGCGGTGACGACGCGGCTGCCGAACCGGCCGGTCAGCCGCGGCCCGGCCAGCGAGGCCCCGAAGAAGGCGACGGCCATGGGCGCGAGGGCGAGCCCGGCGGCCACCGGCCCCTTGTGCAGGCCTTCTTGCAGGACCACGGCCATCACGAACATGAAGCCGCTGAACCCGATCGAGAACGGCACCAGCAGGACCAGCCCCCGTCGCAGCGACGGCAGCCGCAGCAGGCTCGGCGGCACCAGCGGGGTCCGCCCCAGCCGGTCGGCGCGGCGCTCCACGGCGACGAAGCCGACGGCCGCAACGGGGAACGTGCCCAGCAGCAGCCAGGTCCACAGCGGCCAACCGGTGGCCCGCCCTTCGGTCAGCGGCAGCAGCAGCGAGACCAGCGACAGGGCCAGCAGCAGCGTTCCCGGTACGTCGACCGAAGCGGGCCGGTCCGAGCGGGTCTGCGGCACGGTCCGGGCGGCGAGCACCAGCCCGACGAGGGCCGCCGGCACGTTCACCAGGAACACCGAGCGCCAGCCGAGGCCCGCCACGTCGGCGGCCACCAGGACGCCGCCCAGGACCTGCCCGGCCACCATGGACAGCCCGCCCGTGGCCCCGTACAGGCTCATCGCCCGGGCCCTACGCGGGCCCTGGGTGGTGGCCTGGATGGTGGCGAGCACCTGCGGCAGCATCAGCGCGGCCGCGGCGCCCTGGGCCACCCGGGCCGCGACGAGGGTCCACGCGGTGGGGGCGAGGCCGCAGGCGAGGGAGGTGAGGCCGAAGGCGGCCATGCCGGCGAGGAAGAGCCGGCGCCGCCCGGCGGTGTCACCGAGGCGGCCGCCGAGGACGAGGAGCACGGCGTAGGCGACGCCGTAGCCGCCGACGATCAGTTCGAGCACGGCGGGGCCGGCGGCGAGGTCGTGGTCGATGGCGGGCAGTGCCACGTTGACGATGAAGAAGTCGACCATCGGCAGGGCGGCGCCGAGCAGCACGGTGAAGAGCCCCATCGGGCTCAGCGCGGCCGGGGCGGGGGCGGGAGGGGGTGCAGGGGCGGTGGCGCGGGCCGCGGCGGGCGCCACGCGCGCGGCGGCGGCCGCGTCCGGGGCGGCGGCAGCGATGGTTCGTACGGTCGTCTCACTCACACCACCGACGATCGCGCCCCGCCCAGCCTGGTACCAGAGTCTCCTTATCCTGGTACCCGCAGTACCTGGCAACCGGATCTGCGGTGCGGCACCCTGGTGGCATGACCACTGTGGCACCCCGGAGCGACGTGCGCCGGCACGAGCTGGCCGAGTTCCTGCGCAGCCGCCGCGAGCGCATCACCCCCGAACAGGTCGGACTGCCGCGCGGGCGCCGGCGGCGCACGCCGGGGCTGCGCCGGGAGGAGGTCGCCCAGCTCTCCGCGGTCGGCGTCACCTGGTACACCTGGCTGGAGCAGGCCCGCGAGATCCAGGTGTCCGCGCAGGTCCTCGATGCCGTGGCGCGCGCCCTGCTGCTCGACGCGAGCGAGCGCACGCACCTGTTCGCCCTGGCCGGCACGGCCGACCCGGCGCCGAACACGCCGTGCCCGAGCGTGACCCCGGCGCTGCGGGAGATGCTGGACCAGCTGGCGCCGCTGCCGGCCTGCGTGCAGAACAGCCGGTACGACATCCTCGCGTACAACAGCACGTACGGGCGGCTGCTGTGCGATCTGGACGCACTGCCGGCGGAGGACCGCAACTGCCTGTGGCTGGCCTTCACCGACCCCGACTGGCGGGAGGCCGTCGTCGACCACGCGGAGATGCTGCGGATCCTCGCGGCCAAGTTCCGCGCGTCGATGGCCGAGCACCTGGCCGAGCCCGCCTGGAAGGCGCTGGTGGCCCGGCTGGATGCGCACTCCCCGGAGTTCCGCGAGGTGTGGGCCCGGCGCGAGGTGGTCGACCAGGGCGCCAGGACGAAGAACATCCTCAACCGGCACGTCGGGCTGCTGCACCTGGAGCACACCAGCCTGTGGCTCGGCCCGGCGCCGGGACCGCGTCTCGTCACGTACGCGCCCCGGGACGAGGAGACCCGCGCGCGCCTGGAGCAGCTCCGGGCACTCGCGGAGACGGAGACCCGGGACGGAGAACAGAGCCCGGCCCGCGACTCGGCCGGCGACTCGGACCGCGGCCCGGGCCGGACCCCGGTCGCGGCCTGACGACCCGGCAGCGGGTCCGGTCCGCCGCTACACCGCCACCGCCTCCGCCAACCCCTCGGGCAGGCGGCCGGTGTGGACCACGCCGAGGCTCTGGGTGGCCCGGGTCAGGGCCACGTACAGGTCGCTCGGGGCGAAGTCCGCGGGCTCGACGACGATCACCGAGTCGAACTCCAGGCCCTTGGCCTGCCGCGGCTCCAGCAGCACCACGGTCCGGGTGAGATCGGGCTCCGCACCGGCGTGCGCGCCGGGCAGCACCCGGACCAGCAGCTCGTGCACCGCCCGCGGCGCGATCACCGCGAGCCGGCCCTCCGCGGGCGTGCCCCGGCGCACGGCGTCGGCCACCGCCGCGGCCAGGTCGTCCTCGGCCCGCACCCAGGGCCGCCGGCCGGTCGAGCGCACCGACCGCGGCGGCTCGAAGCCGGGGTGGCGGGCCCGCAGCACGGCGGCGGCGACGTCCATGATCTCGGCGGGCGTGCGGTAGTTGACGCCGAGGCGGACGAGCTCCCAGCGGTCGCCGACGTACGGGTCCAGGACCTGGCCCCAGGAACCGCAGCCGGCCTCGTCGGCCGTCTGGGCCGGGTCGCCGACCAGCGTCATGGAACGGGTCGGGCAGCGCCGCATCAGCAGCCGCCAGGCCATCGCGGACAGCTCCTGCGCCTCGTCGACGATGACGTGTCCGAAGGCCCAGGTACGGTCGGCGGCGGCCCGCTCGGCCGTACTGCGGTGGTCGTCCTCCTCGTGGCGCTCGGCCATCCGCTCGGCGTCGATGATGTCGTGCGCGGCGAGGAACTCGTTCTCCATGTCCTCGAACTCGTACGACTCCGACCCGGCGGACAGGTCGAGCACGCCCTGCGCGTACGCGATGCGCTCCTGCCGGGCGCGTTCCTCGGCGGCCCGCTGGGCGCTGTCGTCGATGCCGAGGAGCTCGGCGGCCTCGTCGAGCAGCGGGACGTCGGCCGGCGTCCAGTCGCCGGGCGCGGACGTCGCCCGGCGGATCAGCTCGGCCTCGCCGTCCGGCAGGTGGGTGGGGTCGGCGAGGAAGTCCGCGACCAGCCGGCGCGGGGTGAGCGGCGGCCACAGCACGTCGATCGCGGCGTGCACCGCGCTGCTCGTCGCGATCTCCTTGCCGAGCTGTGCGATGTCGTCCGGGCCCAGCAGGTTGGGGCCGCCGAACGGGTCCGCGCCGAGCCGGTCGGCGAGCTGCTCGGTGAGCGCGTCGATCACGGAGAACGCGAAGTAGGGGCGGGCCAGGTTGTGCGGCAGTCCGGTGCCGCGCGCCCGGTCCCGGGCCTCGTACGCCATGGTCCGGTCCAGCAGCAGCGTGCCGTACTCGTCGTGGTCGATCTCCAGGGCCGGCTCGGGGACGACGGCGCTGTCCTCGCCGCTGCCGGCGGGCACGGTCTCCGGCAGGGTCTGCCGGTCCTGCACGACGCGGGCCAGGACCCCGGCCATCCTGGCGTGGCCCTTGACCGCGGCCGCGCCGGGCCGGTCGGTGCCCGTCGCGCGGACGCCGGGGAAGAGCTCGCCCATCGTGGCGAGCAGGACGCCCGTCTCGCCGAGTGCCGGGAGCACCTCGCCGATGTAGCCGAGGAACGCCGGGTTCGGGCCGACGATCAGCACGCCGCGCTTGGCGAGCAGTTCGCGGTACGCGTACAGCAGGTAGGCGGCCCGGTGCAGGGCGACCGCCGTCTTGCCGGTGCCCGGGCCGCCCTCGACGACCAGCACCCCGCGGTGCGGGGAGCGGATGATCCGGTCCTGCTCGGCCTGGATGGTCTCGACGATGTCGTGCATGCGGCCGGTGCGGGCGGCGTCGAGCGCGGCGAGCAGCACGGCGTCCGCGTCGGCGCCCTCGTGTCCGGTGCGCTCGGTGTCGGTGAGGTCGAGGATCTCGTCGTGCAGGGCGGTGACGCGGCGGCCCTGGGTGGTGAGGTGGCGGCGCCGGCGCAGGCCCATGGGGTGGTGGCCGGTGGCGAGGTAGAACGGGCGGGCGACCTCGGCCCGCCAGTCGAGGACGAGGGGGGTGCGCTCGGCGTCGTCGCGGCGGATTCCGATCCTGCCGATGTGGTGGTCGCGCCCGTCGGAGAACTCCAGACGGCCGAAGCAGAGTCCGCTCTCGCCCGAGTTCAGCGCGGAAAGCAGCCCGGATTGTTCGGCGACCAGGATGTCGCGTTCCAGGCGCGCCTGTCCGCTGTTTCCCGCGCCGGCCGCCAACGCGCCGTGCACGGCGCGTTCGGCCTGATCGCGCAGGTCATCGAGGCGCGCGTAGAGCGCGTCGATGAATTGCTGCTCTTTACGGAATTCCTCGGTTGACAATTCCACTCCCGACCCGATACAGTGTCCTCGTAAAGCTTCTTCACGCCTACCTTCACCGGGGGGCGTGAACTCTCCAATATACGCGGATGAAAACCCTGGACGCCAATTCGGTCCAGGGTTTTTTCGTATCCCCGGACGTGCCCGCGCGGCGCCCCGGCGTCACCCGGACGGCCCACTCGTCGGGCCGTCCGGGCCGGGCCCTGGTGTGGTGGATGCACGAGCTGTCGAGCACACGGGGAAGTCTCATGTACGAAATGCACCTCGGCGAGGCGGCCACCGGGCAGGACCCGGTCTGGCACGTCGTCGCCCGCGACCGCTCCGCCACCCTGTGCGGCCGCCCCCTCCTCCCGTCCGGATACACCGAGACCGATGCGCATTGCGTGCCCTGCATGGCCGCCTTCCGCGACGTCATGGGCGGGGAGACCTCGAAGCCCTGACGGGCCCCGCCCGGCCCGGGACTTCCGGTCGGGCGCGTTTGCGGCCCGTACCACGGGTCAGACGCATGCGTGTTCACCGTTCCCAGGAGGGAGTCACCATGTCAGGCCAGGAGAAGGCCAAGGCCAAGGCCGCGCAGCTCAAGGGCAAGGCCAAGGAAGCCACCGGCCGCATCGTGGACGACGAGCGCATGACCACCGAAGGCCGCGCGGAACGGATCAAGGGCGACATCCGCGAGGCCGAGGAGAAGACGAAGGACACCCTTGAAACCTGACGCCGATCGCGCCGCACGCGGCCGGGACGAAACCGAGGAGGAGCGGGCCGACCGGCAGTGGCAGGAACTCGTCCAGGAAATCCGGGTCGCCCAGACGGGCGTCCAGATCCTGTTCGGGTTCCTGCTGACCGTGGCGTTCACTCAGCACTTCCAACAACTGTCCCAGACGGACCGGGCGATCTACACCGTCACGGTCGTCCTCGGTTCCCTGGCCACCGGCGCGCTGATCGGGCCCGTCTCCCTGCACCGCATCGTCGCGGGGCGGCGGGTCAAACCCCAGGCGGTGGTGTGGGCCTCCCGGCTCACGATGGTCGGCATCGTGCTGCTGCTGGCCACGCTCGTCGCCGCCCTGTTCCTGATCCTGCGCGTGGCCACGGACGCCGCCGCGGTGCCGTGGATCGTGGCCGGGGTGCTGCTCTGGTACCTGGTGTGCTGGTACGCGCTGCCCCTGTGGGTGCGCGTCCGGCACACCGCCGGGTCCGCGGCCCGGGGCGCATCCCGCCCCGGTAGCCGCTGACCTGCCGCCTTCCTCCGGCCGCCGCCCGCCTCCTCCCTCCGCCCCCTCGGGCGGGCCCCGGGCCGCGCACCTCCCTCCCCTCCCCCGCAGCGGTCCGCGGGTGCGCGAGAAAAGGCCGTCGCGCGCCCGCCCGCAGGCACCTAGCCTGATGCGGCCGCGCCGGGGCGCACTCCGGCGCACGAGCTTGCTGCGAAGGAGATGCGGATGACCGTCACCACCCGGGTGGCCCTGGCCACCTCGACCCCGGGCCTGGACGAGGACTCGGACATGCCGGCCCTGCTGGAGGCCCTGCGGGCGCGGGGCGTCGACGCCGTGGCCGTGGCCTGGGACGACGCCGACTTCGACTGGTCGGCGTGCGACACGGTGGTGATCAGGTCCACCTGGGACTACCCGCTGCGCCGCAGCGAGTTCCTGGCCTGGGCCGATGCCGTCCAGGCCGTGTCACGGCTGGACAATCCGGCCGGGGTCGTGCGGTGGAACACCGACAAGGTCTACCTGCAGGACCTCGCCCGGCTCGGTGTGCCCGTGGTCCCGACCCGGTTCATCGCGCCCGGCGAGGAGGTGGTCCTGCCGGACGGCGGTCAGTTCGTGGTGAAGCCCTCCGTGTCGGCGGGCGCGTACGGCACCGCCCGCTACACGCAGGCGCAGCACGACCTGGCGGCCGGGCACGTGGCCGAACTGCACGGCGCCGGGGCCACGGTGATGGTGCAGCCGTACCTGTCCCGGATCGACGAGGGCGAGCGGGCGCTGGTCTTCCTCGGCGGCGCGTTCAGCCATGCGATACGCAAGGACCCGTTGCTCACCGAGACCGGCGTCGTCGACAACGAGCGGGTCCCCCACCCGAACCTGCGGCCGCACCGGCCGTCGGCCGCCGAACTCGCGCTGGCCGGGGCGGCGCTGGCCGCCGTACCGGGACGGCAGGACGCACTGCTGTACGCGCGGGTGGACATCGCCGAAGCCGACGACGGGTCGCCGGTGGTGATGGAGCTGGAGCTGGTGGAGCCGAACCTGTTCATGGACCACGAGGCGGAAGGGCCCGCCCGGTTCGCGGACCTCGTGCTCGCGCGGGCGGCCGCGGCGCGGGCCGGCGTCAGAACCTGATGTCGGCCGCGACCGGGAGGTGGTCGCTCCCGGTCGCGGGCAGGTTCCGGATCCGTACCACGGTCGCCGAGCGGGTGAGGACCTGGTCGATCCGGGCCACGGGCAGGGCGGCGGGCCAGCTGAAGGCGAAGTCCCGGCCGGGCCGGGTCGTGCGTGCGGTGACGGGGGCGAGCCCGCGGTCGTCGACGGTGCCGTTGAGGTCGCCGAGCAGGATCACCCGGTGCAGCGGCTCGGCGGCGAGCGCCCGGCCGAGCAGCACCGCACTCTCGTCCCGGCGGGCGGATCCGAAGCCGTGGGCCCCGAGGCGGAGCGAGGGCAGGTGCGCCACGTACACGGCCGCCTCCCCGCGCGGTGTCCGGGCGGTGGCCCGCAGCCCGCGGTTCCAGTCCTCCCCCAGGCCCGCCGGCCGGATGTCCACGGGCCGGGCGTCGGCGAGGGGATGCCGCGACCACAACCCGACGGTGCCGACGGCCGCGTGGTACGGGTACTGCGGGGCCAGGGCGGCCGCGTAGGCCGGCAGCGCGGCGGGGGTCAGCTCCTCCAGGGCGATCAGGTCGGCGCCGGTGGCGGCCAGCGCCCGTGCGGTGCCGGCGGGGTCGGGGTTGTCGTCGCCGACGTTGTGCTGGACGGCGACGATGCCGGCGGCGTCCGGCGCCCCGTCCGCGCCGTCCGGGCCGGGGAGCAGGAAGCCGCCGAAGAGCCAGAGCCAGGCGGCCGCGGGCAGCGCGGCAGCGTACGCGGCCGGGGCCGACCGGCGCAGCAGGGCCCCGCCGAGGAGGGCCGGGACGATCAGGCCGAGCCAGGGCAGGAAGGTCTCCAGCAGCCCGGCGGGCCGGCCGGGCAGGTCCGGCAGCGCACGGTGGAACGCGAGCAGACCGCCGGCCAGCGCTCCCCACCCGAGGACGGCCGCCCCGCGCGGCAGCCCGTACTTCCCCTGCGCCATGTTCCGACCCGGCCCCCTCGCACGTCCCGGAACGAAGACGGGAGGGGCGGGGATCCGGTTCCGCCCGGGCCCGGCTGCGCGACCGGGTCGGAGCGGGCCGGTAGGCGGGGGTCATCGTGGCGCGGCGCCGGGGGGCGGGGGCGGGCGGCGGACGCGGGCCAGGATGAGGACCGTGTCGTCCGTGGCGCCCGCGTCGGGCAGGAGTTCGGCGAGGATCCGGTCCGCGGCCTCCTCCAGGGAGTCGACGGGCCCGGCGAGACGGCTGCGGAGGGCGTCGACACCGGTGTCGATGTCGTGGCCGCGGGCCTCGACGAGGCCGTCGGTGTACAGGGCGAGGACGGCGCCCTCGGGGACGTCGACCGTGATCGCGCGGTACGCCACGCCGCCCACTCCCAGCGGGACGCCGAGGCTCTCGCCGAGGTTCTCGCCGAGGGTGCGCACGGTGCCGTCCGGGGTGCGCAGCAGCGGCGGCGGGTGGCCGGCGTTGGCGATGCGGGCGCTGCCCGTGTTCGGGTCGTAGTCGAGGAACAGGCAGGTCGCCCATTCGATGCCCGCCTCCTGGGCGCACTCGTCGAGTTCGGCGAGCAGGGCCGCCGGGTCGTCGGAGGTGTGCCGGGCCAGGGTCTTGGCGGTGATCCGCAGGCGGCCCATGGACGCGGCGGCGAGGACCCCGTGCCCCATGACGTCGCCGACGACGAGGGCCACCCGGCCGCCGGGCAGGGCGATGGAGTCGTACCAGTCGCCGCCGACCTCGGTGACGCGGCTGCCCGGCAGGTAGCGGTGGGCGATGTCGACGTACGGGCCGGCGTCCGGGGCGCTGGGCAGCAGCGCCCGCTGGAGGGTGAGCGCGATGTCCTGGATCCGGCCGTACAGGCGGGCGTTGTCCAGGCAGAGGGCGGCGCGGGAGGCGAGTTCGCCGGCGAGGCTGAGGTCCTCCGGGGCGAAGGCGGGCCGGCGGGCGGACCGGCCGAACATGGTGATGCCCTGTACGGTGCCGCGGGCGATGAGCGGGGCGATGAGAATGTCGGCGAAGCCGCTCTCCAGCAGCAGCCGGGCGCGTTGCGCGTGGGCGACGTTCCGGGCCAGGAACTCCGCGTCGACCGGGAAGGACAGCGGGCGGCCCGTGCTGAGCATCTCGTGGATGTGGGAGCCGGGCGGGTAGACGACCCGCTCGGCTCCGCGGACGAGTTCGCCGGCGGGCGCGTCGAGGACGGTGCCCCAGGCGATCCGCCGGGTGAGGAGCGGCAGCTGCGGGTCGAAGTCCTCGGTCTCGTCCATCCATTCCACGAGTTCCACGACGCAGCCGTCCGCGAAGTCGGGCACGGCCGCCCGGACCAGTTCGTCCGCGGTGACGTCGAGGTCGAGGGTGGTGCCGATGCGGGCGGCGGCCCGGTCGAGCAGGGCGAGGCGCTGGCGGGCGGCGCTGGCTTCGAGGATGGCCCGTTCCCGGTCGGTGACGTCGACGATCAGGCCGCCGACGCCGCGCCGGGTGTCGCCGGCTCCGCTCAGCGGGAAGAAGCTGACGGAGCGGACCTGGTCGCGGTCCGGGCGGCCCGGGGTGCGCAGTCCGACGAGGGCGCCGACGACGGTCCGGCCGCCACGGGCCACGGTCTGCAGCATCCGCTGGTACTCGCCGCCGTCCGAGGTGATCATGATGTCGCCGACGGGCCGCCCGAGGTGGTCGGCGAGGGGGATGCCGTCCATGTCGGCCAGGGCCTGGTTGAGGTGGACGTAACGCAGTTCCTCGTCGAGCATGACCAGGCCGATCGGGCAGGTCTTGAAGAGCGCGTCGAGGAAGACGAGGTTGCTCTTGACCCGGTTGAGCTCGTCGCCCCGGGCCGCCAGCGCCAGGACGACGGAGGAGCCCGTGGGGCCGGCCAGCGGGAAGCCCCGGAACCCGCAGTCGATGACGGCGCCGTCCCGGTTCAGGGCGGGCATCCGCACCCGCCAGTAGCCGAGGGTGCGGGCCCGTTCGACGAGGCGTGCGGCGCCGCCCGGCTCCCCGGGGTCCGGCGGCGGGAAGAGGTCCGCGGCGGGCCGACCCAGCGCGGCTTCGGCCGGGTGGCCGAAGAGGCTCTGCGCGCCGGGGCCCCAGTAGCAGACCCGCTCCTGCGCGTCGATGCCGAAGACGGCGACGGCCACGTCCTCCAGCAGAGCCCCCGGTTCGGAGCGGAGCGGGCTGGGCTCGTGCTCGCCCCCCGGCCGGGCCGCTGGCATACCGTGCCCCCTTCCGCGCACGGCCCGCCCGGTGCGCGCAGGCCCGCGCGGGTGGCTGTCCGGGCCCGCACGGCAGGTCGCGGGCCGCCTCCTCAATTCTGCGCGCCCTGTGGTCCGGGGACACCACCGGCGGCGGACCGTGGCCGCCGCACGACGGAGGGTGACCGCCGGGGACGGGCATGACCGGGCACGTGTTCGGGCGGTGGTGCCGATCCGACGCCCGCGGCCCCGCAGGACCGCCCCCGTCGTACGGTTTTCCGCCACGCCGGAAGCGGTGCGCGCCGGACCGCCCGGCCCCCGCTGTAGCCTGGGGCCGCCATCTCACGACCTGGGCGCGCACTGCCATGGGGGACGCCGTGGGGGATCCGGACCCGGACCGCGGACGGAACACCACCGACCGCCCCGACCCGTCCGCAGCAGAGCAGACGCCCGTGCCGGCGGCCGACCGCGGCGGCGGTGCGGCAGCGGAGTTCCCGGCGCAACTGCGCCGGCTGCGGGTGGAACGGGGGCTGTCGCTGGCGGGTCTGGCCCGTCAGACGCACTACAGCAAGGGCTACCTGAGCAAGATCGAGACCGGCGCCAAGCGGGTCACCGTGGACGTGGCCCTGCGCTGCGACCGGGTGCTCCAGGCCGACGGCACGCTGCTGCGGCTGGCCCGGGAGGCGGAGGCGGCCGCGGCCCGTGCGGCCGCCCCCACCCGTACGCCCGTCCCGGTGCCGGGCCCCGTCCCGGTCCCGGGCGCCGCCACGGTCGGGGCGGCGGCCGTCCCGCAGTCGGACGGGGAGTGCCCGTACCGGGGCCTGGCGGCCTTCACCGACCGGGACGCGGACCGGTTCTTCGGCCGGGAGCGGGCGACGGCCGCGCTCGTCGAGCGGGTCTTCGAGCGGATGGACCGCGGCCCGCTGCTGCTCGTGGGCCGGTCGGGCGCGGGCAAGTCGTCGCTGCTGAGCGCCGGTCTGGTGGCTGCGCTGCGGCGCCGCGGCGGCTTCCCGGCCGCAGGCGCCGAGTCGTGGCCGGTCGTCCGGTTCACCCCGACCCCGCATCCCCTCCAGGAGCTGCTGGACTGCACCGCGAAGGTGCTCGGCGGCGACCTGGGCGTCACCCCGCAGCAGCTGGCCGAGCGGCCCGGGCGACTGCTGGAGGCGGTGGGGCGGCGGGGGTGGCGGGGGCGCACGGTGCGGCCGGTACTGCTCGTCGACCAGTTCGAGGAGGTTTTCACCCTCTGCGGTGACGAGGAGGAACGGCAGGCCTTCGTCCGCGTGCTGTGCGCCGTGGCCACGGCCCGCCCGGACCCGACGCCGCCACCGGACCCGGGCGCGGAGCCGGAGCCGGGCGCGGAGCCGGAGCCGGGCGCGGAGCCGGAGCCGGGCGCCGGGGAGCAGGTGGCCGCCGTCGTGGTCCTCGGCCTGCGGGCCGACTTCTCCGGCAACTGCCTGGACCTCCCCGAACTCGCCGCGGTCTTCACCGACGGCCTGTTCGTCCTGCCGCCCATGTCCGTGGCCGAGCTGAAGGAGGCCGTCACCCGCCCGGCCGAGCACGCCGGGCTGGCCCTCGAACCCGGCCTGGTGCCGCTGCTGCTGCGGGACGCCGGCGTACGCGACGGCCTCGCCGACGCGGAGGGGGCCGGGCGGGCGGCGGCGCCCTCCGGTGCGCTGCCGCTGGTGTCGCACGCGCTGCTGGCGACGTGGCAGCGGCGCGAGGGAGCGGTGCTGACCGTCGCGGGGTACGAGCACACCGGCGGCATCCAGGGGGCGGTCGCGCAGACGGCCGAGAGCGTGTTCGCCCGGCTGTACCCGGCGGAGCAGCGGATGGTGCGCCGGATCCTGCCGGCCCTCGTCCACGTCGCCGAGGACGTCGGTGCGACCCGCCGCAGAACGGGCCGGGACGCGCTGCTCGGGCAGTTCGCGGACGGGGCGGCGCCGGCCGCGCGGGTGCTGGACGCGTTCGTACGGGCCCGGCTCGTCACGGCGGACCGGGACACGGTGGAGATCACCCACGAGGCCCTGCTGCACGCCTGGCCACGGCTGCACGGCTGGATCCACGCCGACCGGGACGGGCTGCTGGTCCACCGCCAGCTCGCCGCGGCCGCCGCCGAATGGGAGCGCGAGGGCCGCGACCCGTCCGTCCTGCACCGCGGGACCCGGCTGGAGACCGCCCGGGCCTGGGCCGAGGAGCTCGACGGCGGCAGCCGGCTCACCCCGCTGGAGGCGGAGTTCCTGCGCGCGAGCACGGCCGCCGAGGACGCCCGGCGCACGCAGGCCCGGCGCCACGTCCGGCGCCGCCAGCGGACGCTGGCGCTGCTGCTGGTCCTGCTGGTGCTGGCGGTGACCGCGGGAGGGGTCGCGTACCGGCAGCGGGCGCAGGCCCTCGTCCAGGAACGCGCCGCCCGGTCGCACGCGCTCGCCGCGGAGTCGGCCTCGCTGGCGGCGGGACGGCCCGAGGCCTCGATGCGGCTCGCCGAGGAGGCGTACCTCACGGAGGCGACCGCGCAGGCGCGCGGGGCGCTGCTGAGCACCCAGTCGCAGCCCTTCCTCGGCCGGCTCACCGGGCACAGCGGCCCGGTCAACGCGGCGGCCTTCGCGCCGGGCAACCGGCTGCTGGCGACGGCCGGTTCCGACGGGAAGGTGCTGCTGCGCCGGGTCTCCGACCGGCGGACGGCCGCGACGCTGACCATGCCCGGGCGGGTCCGCTCGATCGCTTTCAGCCCGGACGGTCGGACCCTCGCCGCGACCTCGACCGACGGCCCCGTACGACTGTGGGACACCGCCGGGCACGTCACGGCGGAACTGCCGGCGGAGACGGCGGGCGCCCGGGCCGTGGCGTTCTCCCCGGGCGGGCGCACCCTCGCCGTGGCGGGCGCCGACGGCACGGTGCAGCTGCGGGATCCGGCGGCCGGGGCGGGCCCGGCGCGGATCCTGACCGGGCACACGGGGAGGGTCGAGGCGCTGGCGTACGCGCCGGACGGCCGGACCCTGGCCTCGGCCGGCGCCGACCGGACGGTGCGGCTGTGGGACACGTCCGGCGACCCGTCCGGGGACCGCCCGGCGGCCGTGCTGACCGGGCACACCGGCGGGGTGCTGGGCGTGGCGTTCTCCCCGGACGGGCGGAGCCTGGCCAGCGGCGGCAGCGACCGCACGGTGCGGCTGTGGGACGTCGTCGAGCGGCGGGCGACCGGGACGCTGACCGGGCACAGCGACGACGTGAACGCCGTCGCCTACCTCCCGGACGGCACGACGGTCCTCAGCGCCGGCGGCGACGGGGCGACCCGGCTGTGGGACGTGCGCAGCGGCCGGACGACGGCCACCCTGGCCGGGCACACCGACTACGTGCTCGCACTCGCCGTGGACCCGGCGGGGGCGACGCTGGCCACGGCCTCGTTCGACCAGTCCGTGGTGCTGTGGGACCTGCGCGGCCCGGTGCTGGCGTCCCGGCCGTTCGCCGAGGTCTGGCACGCCGCGTACAGCCCGGACGGGACGCTGCTGGCGACCGCCGACGGGGACCGCACGGTGCGCGTGTGGGACGTGCCCCGGCGGCGGGTGGCCGCGGTGTTCGAGGGGCACGCCGAGGCGGTGTACGGGGTGGCGTTCTCCCCGGACGGGCGGACCCTGGCCTCGGCCGGCGCCGACGGCACGGTCCGGCTGTGGGACGTCGCCGCACGCACCCCGACGGCCACGCTGAGCGGCCACGGCGGCATCGTGTACGCGGTGGCGTTCGCCCCGGACGGGCTGACGCTCGCCTCGGCGTCGGCCGACCGCACCGTACGCCTGTGGGACGTGCCGGGACGGGCGCCGCTGGCCACCCTCACGGGGCACACCGACTTCGCCAACGACGTCGCGTTCAGCCCCGACGGGCGCACCCTCGCCAGCGCGGGCGACGACCTGACGGTCCGGCTGTGGGACGTGGCCGGCCGGGCGCCACTGGCCACCCTCACCGGGCACGCGGGCGCGGTGCGGGCCGTCGCCTTCGCCCCGGACGGGCGGTCCCTGGCGAGCAGCGGCAACGACGGCACCGTACGTCTGTGGGACGTGCGGCGGCACGCGGTCACGGCGGTGCTGGCCGGACACGTCGGCGCCGCCCGGGGCATCGCCTTCTCCCCCGACGGCCGCACCCTGGCCAGCAGCGGCAACGACCGCACGGTCCGGCTGTGGGACGTGCCGGGAAAGCGGCTGTGGGCCGCCCTGACGGGTCATGGGAACGCGGTGTGGGGCGTGGTGTTCTCGCCCGACGGCAGGACGCTGGCCAGCAGCAGCACCGACGGCACGGTCCGGCTGTGGAACCCGGACCCGGCGGCCCGGCTGGAAGCCGTCTGCCGGCTCGGCGCGGCCCACGGCCCGTCCGGCGGCCCGTCCGACGTCGTGTCAGGCGGCCGGGCCGACGACCCGGCGGACCCGCCGCCGACCGCGCCGCGCTGCTCCGGGCGGCCCTGAACCGAACCCCCGGAGCCCTGAACGGCAGGGGTTTCCCGGGGGTTTCCCGTTGCCCGTACGGGTGGGGTGACGCCCGGACCTCGACGCCGCGGGCGCGCTGCCACCAGGCTCGTTGCCGTACGCGCCGCAGCAACAGAAAACGGGGTCCCGCATGCTCCGCCGGTCCGGTCCCATCGGTACGCTCCTCGCCCTCCTGACCCTCCTCCTGTGGGCGCCCGGCCCCGCCCCGGCCGCCGCCGACACCGCGTGCCGGGTCCTGGCCCCCGGCGCCTCCCCCGAGGCCGAACGGGCCGTGGCCGCCGCCTGCGAGCAGGTCGCGGCCGGCACCTGGTACGCCTGGGGCGGTGGTCACGGCCCGGAACCGGGTGCCACGTACGGCCGGGTGGACCCCGGCGACCCGGCCAGCGAGCACGATCCCGAACGGCTCGGCTTCGACTGTTCGGGCCTGGTCCGGTACGCCTATGCGCGGGCGGCCGGCTCGGACGTCCTGGACGGCACGGCGTCCTCCCAGTACTACACGCACCGCGCGGCCGAGCGCTTCACGGCCGGCCAGGGCCTCGCGCCGCTCCTCCCCGGCGACCTGCTGGTGTGGGGGACCTCCCGGGACCTGCACCACATCGCCGTCTACCTGGGGGCGGGCAGGATGGCGGAGGCCCGCCAGTCGGGCACCAAGCTGATGGTCAGTGACGTCCGGCTGTCCGGCGACTACTACGGGGCGGTGCGCGTCGACCCCGGTCCCGTCACGGGGTCCCTCTTCCGGACGTGGGGCACGGGTGTCTGGACCAAGGCCCTCCCGTCCGTCCCGGCCGCCCGCGTGTACGCCTTCCCGGGGCCGACGACGATCCGCGTGCAGTGCCAGAAGCACGCCGAGGAGGTGACCTCGGACGGCTACACCAACGACGTCTGGTCCTACCTGCCCGACTACCGGGCGTGGATGACCAACATCTACATCCAGGGACCCGCATGGCTGGAAGCGGTGCCCACCTGCACCTTCTGACGCGTTGCGGTGCCCGGCCCGCCCACCGGCAGGCCGTACGATCCCCCTCCCCCTCCCCCTCCCCGCTCTCCCCCGCTTCTCCCGCGTCCCCCGCTGCCCGCTCTCCTTCCCTCTCCGCACCCGCCGAGGAGCACCGTGCGCCTGCCCGCCCACCGCCGTCTGACCGTCGGCGCCGCCCTGCTGGCCGCAGTGGCCGCCGTGGCACCGGCCGCCACCGCCCACGCCGCCGCCGTGATCCGGCCGGCCGCCACACCCGTCACACCCGCCACCGCGGACTCCGGGGGCTCCGCCGCACCGACGCCCCGGCCCGATCTCGACGCCCTCGTACGGGCGTTGCGCAGCACGACGGCGGCCGGCGCGCCCGGGGCCATGGCCCGCTTCACCGGACCGGGCCGGCCCGTGGCCAAGGCCGTCGGGGTGCGGGACCGTACCAGCGGCGCGGCGATGGACCCCCGGGCCCGCTTCCGGATCGGCAGCGTCACCAAGACGTTCTCCGCGGTCGTGCTGCTGCAACTGGCGGCCGAGGGGCGGCTGGGACTGGACGACCCGGTCGAGCGGCACCTGCCGGGGCTGCTGCCCGACGGCGACCGGATCACGGTGCGCCACCTGCTGTCGCACCGCAGCGGGCTGGCCGACTACACGGACGCGATGTTCGAGCGCACGGTGCCCGGCTTCGAGGCCGTCCGGAACAAGGTGTTCAGCCCGCGGGACCTCGTCGCCCTCTCGGTGCGCGAGCCCCGCACCACACAGCCGGGCGCGGCGTACGCGTACTCGAACACCAACTTCCTGATCGTCGGCATGCTCATCGAGAAGGCCTCCGGGCACGGGCTGGCGCAGGAGTACGAGCGGCGCATCATCAGGCCGCTCGGGCTGGACCGGACGGCGTACGTGCACCCGGCCACGGCCGTCGCGGGGCTGCACGTCCGCGGCTACCTCCACCCCGACGAGGCCGGGGCTCCGCTGGTGGACTCCACCGAGCAGACGGCCTCCTGGGCGCAGGCCGCCGGGGCGATGATCTCCAGCCCGGCCGACCTGAACACCTTCGTGTCCGCGCTGCTCGGGGGCCGGCTGCTGCCGCCGCGCATGCTCGACGCGATGCTCGTGATGAGCCCGACCGACGCCGCGCACACCCGGTTCTACGGGCTCGGGCTGCGGCGCTACGACCTGACCTGCGGGGTGCGGGTCTACGGCCACACGGGAACGGTGCAGGGCTACTACACGTACGCCTTCGCCACCCGCGACGGGCGGCGCGCCCTGGCCGCCATGGCCAACACCTCGAACCGGGGCGGGGCCAACACCGCGCTCGGCGGCACGCTGGAGGCGGTCTTCTGCGGCGGGAAGTCCGCCGCCGGGCCCGCGGCCCGCAACTCGGCGACGGCGCCGAGGCCCGCCCCGGCGGAGGCGGACCTGCCGGAGCGCGGCTGACGCGACCGCGCCCCGGCCGGCGCTCCCACGGGGGTGGGGCGCCGGCCGGGGTGCTCAGACGAGGCGGTGGCGGCGGCGCAGGAGTACGGCCGTCAGCGCGACGAAGGCGAGGGCGAGGACCAGGTAGACGGCCGAGTCGAGGGCCTGGAAGGTCCAGAAGTCGGAGCTCGGGTAGACCTTGTGGACCCGGCCCACGAAGTTGTGCTCCGCCATGCAGGCGCGCAGCTCGTCACCGGAGAACGCGCAGTTCTCCAGGGGGTGCTGGGCGCCGTCCGGGGTCAGGTAGCGGTAGCCCGCGGACCAGGCGCTGCCGATGAGCTGCTTGGGGGTCATACCCGGAGTGATCCGGTCCACCGGGGTGATGAGGTCCCGCCGGAAGAACGTCAGGGCGGCGGCCAGGCCCAGTACGACGCCACCGGTGATGACCATGGCCGGGATGGTACGGCGTACCAGCAGACCGATCGCGGTGCCGGCGGCCAGCGCGCACAGGGCGCCGGCGACGGCGGAGGGGCCGGAGGCGTTCAGGACGTACGGGTCGTACCAGTAGACGCCGGCCAGGATGTTCGCGATCGGCTCCCACCACCAGGCGATCAGCGCGGCGAGGGCGGCGGAGACGGCGACGGTGCCGAGCGCGGCGAGACCGAACCGGGCGGCGAACCAGGTGCGGGCGCCGACGCCCTGGGTGAGGGCGACCGTGAGGGTGCCGCGCTCGATCTCCCGGCCGATCAGGGGGGCTCCCCAGAACATGCCGATGGCGGCGGGGACGAGCAGTCCGATCGTGCCGAGCACCCGGATCTCCGGGCTCTGCTCGAACACGGCCAGTTGGACCTCGGGCCGGCACTCGCCGTTCCAGCCCTTGCACTCGGTCAGGTCGTAGCCGGCGACGGCGTCGATCAGGTCCGCGCGCCGCAGGGCCGCCCAGACGGTGCAGGCGGCGACGAGCAGGAGCCCGGCGAGCACGAGGAGGCGCTGCTGGCGCCAGGCGAGCCACAGGGAGCCGGTCATGCGGCGGCCTCCGTTTCCGTTTCTCCGGCGGCCGCGGACCGCGGGGCCGGTGCGGCCGCCCGCGGGGCGGAGCGCAGGTGGGCGAGGAGCAGTTCCTCGAGGGACGGGGTCGCGGTGATCCAGCGCTCGTCGGCGCCGGCCGGGAGGGCGGCGCCGGGGGCGTTGCGGACGACGGCGCTCAGGTGCCGGCCGGTGGTCGTGGCATGGACGACGGCGTCACGGTCGGCCTCCCGGGGCAGCCCGTCGGCGGTGCCGGGGTCGGCGAGGCCGGTGAGCCGGGTGTAGGCCTCGCGGAGGTCCTGGGTGTCGCCCGCGAGCCGGATCCGGCCCTGCTGGAGGAGGAGGACGTGGTCGCAGACGTTCTCCAGCTCGGGGAGTACGTGCGAGGAGATCACGACGGTCAGGCCGCGGTCGGCGACCTCGGCCATGAGCAGGCCCATCGCCTCGTGGCGGACCAGCGGGTCGAGATCGGCGAGCGGTTCGTCCAGCAGCAGGAGGTCGGCCTGCTTGCCCAGCGTCAGGGCCAGGGCGACGCGGGTGCGCTGGCCGCCGGAGAGGCCGCCGACGCGGGTGCCGAAGGGGATGTCCCCGGCGCGCACGATGCGTTCGGCCTTCGCCAGGTCGAAGCGGCGGTTCAGCCAGCGGCCCAGGGCCAGCGTGTCGGCGACCGTGAACTGCGGGTGCAGCGGCTTGTCCTGGGAGAGGTACGCCGTGCGGACGCGGGCCTCACGGCTGCCGGGAGCGGCACCGAAGACGCGTATGGAGCCCGCGTCGGGGCGCAGCAGCCCGGTCATCAGGTGGAACAGGGTGCTCTTGCCGGCCCCGTTGGGGCCGACCAGTGCGGCGATGCGGCCCGGCGGGAGTTCGAACTCGCAGCCGTCCAGGGCCTTCTTCCCCCGGAAGGCGTGGTGGATCGCCGTTGCCCGGAGCGCCGCGGGGGCGGTCGGGTCGTTCACGTGGTGTCCTCTCGTCACGGTGCGTCCGGGCCGGGTCGGGGCTCGGGCGCGGGGGCCGTCGTCTCGGTGAGTGCCGCCTCGACGAGGGCGACGATGTCGGCGCGCCCCAGCCCTGCCGCCCGTGCCCTCGCCGTCCAGGCGAGGAGGTCGGCGCGCAGCGGTGAGTCCGCCGCCGCTTCCGGGCGCGACAGGGAGCGGGTGACGAACGTGCCCCGTCCGGGGCGGGGTTCGACGAGCCCTTCGCGCTCCAGTTCGCGGTAGGCCTTCAGCACGGTGTTGGGGTTGATCGCGGTGGCCTCGACGACGGCCCTGGCGGTCGGCAGCCGGTCCCCCGGTTCCAGGACGCCCAGCCTGAGCGCCTGTTTGACCTGGTTGACGAGCTGGAGGTAGGTCGCGACACCGCTGTGCCGGTCCACCTGGAACTCGATCATCTCTCTGCTTCACCACCATTCCACTAATGTGTTAGTGGAATGGTGCAGCGAAAGATCGGGGAACGTCAAGCCGGGGGGCCGCCGGCCGCCGTGATGGCCCGGATCCGCGCACTGAAGTCCGGTACGGGCAGGGGGAGTTCGAGATCGTCATCGACGTAGCGGACCGCGGCGGAGACGTACTCCATGACGGCGTCGACCGTCGCCGCCCTGTCGTGGCCGGGGCCGGGGCCGGGGCCATGGCAGTGGTCCCGCCCCGGCCGTTGCGCTGCGCGCAGGGCGGCGGGCAGGCCGGCGTCGCCGACGGGGGCCGTCTGGCGGCGCCACCAGACCGCCTGCCGGTTCTCGCCCAGGGCCAGGTGGTGGAGGTACAGGCAGTAGGTGGCGACCGGGTCGCCGGCGCCGGCCGCGTACTGCCACCAGAAGCGCGCGGAGTCCTCGGCGTCGGTGAGCAGCAGGATGCAGCCGAGGACCCGCGCGCCGGAGGGCTGCGGCAGCGCCTGGGTGAGGAAGCCGCCGCCCAGCGCACGAACGGCGGCGCTGGTGACGGCGGTCTCGCAGAGCGCCTGGAGGTCGTCCGCGGCGCCCCGCATGGCCCGCTGCCGGTCGGCGGCGGGCGCCGGGAGGGCCGGCGGGTGCGGGTCCGCGGGGAAGGCCCCGCCGGCGGCGCCGGGCCCCGGGGGCTCCACGGGCCCCGTGGGGCGGGCGCGGTCGGTGATGTCGGCGGGCGGGTGCGCGGCCTCGTGGAGGCGGGCGCGGGCGAGCAGTTCGTCAATGGTCGAGGCCACGGGGGTGTCCCTCCTCGGTGGTGCCCGTCGGGAGCAGGACCGCGTCCAGGTTGCGCCGGGCGTGCCGCGCGGTGGAGCGGACGGACGCGAGGGAGACCCCCAGTTCGTCCGCCACCTGGGTGTCCTCCAGACCGCACAGGTGCAGCAGTACGACGACGTCCCGCTGTACGGGCGCCAGCTCGGCCACGGCCCGGAACAGGGCCATGGTCTCCTCGACCTGGCCGACCGGGTCGGGGGCCGCGGCCAGGGCGACGGTGTCGAAGGCGGCCAGCGCGAGCGAGGGGCGGCCGTTCTCCTTCGGGGCGTGTTCGAGCACGGTCTGGCGCAGCAGCGGCCAGGCGAACCGTTCGGGGTTCTCGCTGGCCAGGGCGTCGTGCCAGAGCAGCAGCAGGAGGGTGAAGACGTCGCCGACGGCCTTCTCGACGAGGGCCGGCCGGCGCAGGAACGCGGCGGCGTAGCGGGTGTAGTGGGGACGGTGCATCTCCTGGAAGGCCAGGTAGTCCAGAGGTGCCGGGCCGGCGGCGGCGACGGCGCGGCTCCCGGCCCCGCCGGCCTCGTGGAGGCAGTGCTTGATCCACGAGGTCCGCTTGCCGGCGTCGCGCGCCGCCAGCACCCAGCGCAGCCGCATGGCCTCGTACGACACCCGGGGCCTGAGCACCATGAGGACGGTGCGGACGAAGGCCCAGCGCGGGTAGCGCTCGACCGCGCGCAGCAGTTCGGAGATGTGTGACTTGGGCCAGCCGGTGCGGGCCTGCAGCTCGTCGAGGGTGAGGCCGCTGCCGTGGAAGGCGGCGCGCAGCGGCTCCAGCCAGGCCCGGTGCGCCGCGCCGGCGCCGTCGGCGATGGGCCCGAGCCGCCGCCCGCGCTTGCCCCGCCGGTCCTGGGGCACGTCCCGGGGTGCCGAGGGGACGGTCATCCCTGCGCCTCCTCGTCCCGCTCGGGCTGCGCGGAGGGGCGCCGCTCCTGCCGGCCCTCGGCGGCTCCCGTACCGGCCTGCACGATCTGCTGCACGCCGAGGGCCGCCGACGGGATCAGCGCGGTGATCGCCGCGACGGGCTGGCCCGCCACCACCATCACCACGCTGAAGGCGAAGATCGCTAAGAGCGCCACCACCGTGACGATCATCCGGTTGTTCTTCATCGCGCCGTCCTCCGGCTGCTTGTGCCATGGGCGAATTCCGTTCGGGACACGGCCCTTGGCGGTGTCTCACGCCCCCCCCTTCAAGAGCCGAGGCAAGCATGGAGTGAACAGAGATGGACAGGCGCGAAAAAAGCAGAACGGGGAACAATCAGATTCGCCCGGAAGGGCTTCGGCCCGGGTGGCGGGACGGGAGCCGGTGCGGGGGACGGGCCCGGCGGGCCGGGGCCCGCAGGTCAGCCGCGGTCCGGCCGCCGGGCGCCCGGGTGCGCCGGGTCCAGGGGGAGGGTGGCCACCAGGCGGGCGCCGACCGGGGAATCCAGGGCGGCGAGGGTGCCGCCGAGCCGGGTGGCGATGTCCCGCGCGATGGCCAGGCCCAGGCCGGTGCCCCCCTCGTCGCGGCTGCGGGCGTCGTCGAGGCGGGTGAACCGCTCGAAGACCCGCTCGCGGTCCGCCGCCGGGATGCCCGGCCCGTCGTCCCGTACCTCCACGACGGCCGTGCCGCGGCCGCGGTCGACCCGCAGCGACAGCAGGACCTGCCGCTCGGCGTGGCGCTGCGCGTTGTCCAGCAGGTTGGTGACCAGACGGGACAGCAAGAGCGTGCTGCCGCGCACGGTGACCTCGCCCGCGACTTCCAGATCGACGGGGATCCGGTCGCCGCGGCGGGCGCGGGCCGCCTCCCGGGCCACCCCGGCGAGGTCGACCGGGGAGTCCGGTGCCGGTTCCGCGGTGTCGAGGCGGGCCAGCAGCAACAGGTCGGAGGCGAGGTCCTGGAGCCGTACGGTGTCCTCCAGGGCGCCGCCGACGAGCTCGCCCCACAGCGCCGGGTCGGGGTGGGCCTGGGCGACCTCCAGCTGGGTGCGCAGGACGGTGATGGGGCTGCGCAGTTCGTGCGAGGCGTCGGCGATGAACCGGCGCTGGCGGATCCCGGCGGCCTCCAGGCGGTCCAGGGTGGCGTTCATCGTGACGGCGAGCCGGGCCACCTCGTCCTGGCTGCGCGGTACGGGCACCCTGCGGTGCAGGTCCCGTTCGCTGATCTCGGCGACCTCGGCGCGGATCGCCTCGACGGGGCGCAGCGCCCAGCCCGTCACCCGCCAGGTGACCAGGGCCACGGTGAGGACGAGCAGCGGCACGACCACGGCCAGGACGGCGGTGATGGTCTCGTCCGCGGCATCGGCCTGCCGCAGGGAGGTCCCCGCGTAGACGGTGACGAGCCCTTCCCCGGTGACGGTGGTGACCTGGACGACGCGGAGGCGGTGCTCTCCGCGCGCCGGGGCGGGCTTCCAGGTGTTGCGGACGGTGCCCGGCTTGCCGGGCCGGGTCGGGGTCAGCGCGGGGCGGCCGGCGAGTTCGGGGCTGGCGGCGAGGACGCGGCCCTCGGCGTCGACGACCTGGAGGAAGTCGGTGCCGAGGCCCGGGGTCAACACGCTGTCGAGCCGGCCGCGTGCCGCCAGGGCCGCGGTGGCCAGCGCCTGCCGCTCGGCGTCCGCCTGCGCACCGCGCACGAGCCTGCCGTCCAGGATGCCGAGCAGGGCGAAGGAGGCCGCGCCGAGGGCCAGGGCCACCACGGCGGTGGCGCCGAGGGTGGCCCGGGCCCGTACCGAGCGGGGGCCCAGCCGGCGCACCGCCGCCCGAAGCCGGGCGGCGGTGCCGCGGGGGTCGGGGTCGGGGTCGCAGGCGTGGCCGGGGTCGGTCGCCGGTCCGCGAGCCGGTCCGGGTGCGGGTTCAGCCACCGTCGGCCGCCAGCCGGTAGCCCGCACCGCGGACCGTCTCCACCGCGGACCGGCCGAAGGGGGCGTCGATCTTCCGGCGCAGGGCGCTCACGTGCACCTCGACGACGTTCAGGTCGCCCTCGTACGCGGCATCCCAGACGTTCTCCAATATGTCCCGTTTGGGGACCACTTCCCCGGCCCGTCGGGCCAGGTACTCCAGGACCGCGAACTCCCGCGACGTCAGCCGGGCCTCGGTGCCGCCGCGGGTGCAACGCTGCCGGGCCGGGTCGACGACCAGGTCGCCGAACTCCATCACCTGGGGGCTGCGGCGGCCGGTGCGCCGGACCAGGGCGCGCAGCCGGGCGACGAGGACGACGTACGAGAACGGCTTGGAGAGGAAGTCGTCCGCACCGGTGTCGAGGGCCTCGGCCTCGTCGTACTCGCCGTCCTTGGCGGTCAGCATGAGGATCCCGGACTCGCAGCCGCTCGCCCGCAGCCGGGCGCAGACCCGGTAGCCGTTGAGGCCGGGCAGCATGATGTCGAGCACGATGGCGTCGTAGTCGTGCTCGCAGGCCAGCCAGAGCCCTTCGAGGCCGTCGTGGGCGACGTCCACCGAGAAGCCCTCGGCCTGCAGGCCCCGCTGCAGGGCAGCGGCGAGCCGCCGTTCGTCCTCGACCACCAGTACGCGCATGGGGACAAGGTTCTCAGGTCGCCGCAGCGGATAGCTGAAGAGGTCTTCAGCCGGCTTCAGCGGGGCTTCAGCATCGACCGGGCAGGATCCGGCGAGCCGGGCACGGTGCCCGGAGAACGCGAGGAGCAGTCCCATGACTCAGTCCAGCCCCCAGCCCGCCGAGTCCCCGACGGGAGCGGACGAGACCAAGGCCGGTGCGGCGGCGGCGAACCGCGGCCGGGTGGCCCGGCTGGTCCGCGAGGGGCGCACCCGATGGGTGGCGCTCGGCGTGGTCGCGGCGGTCGGCGGCGGTGCGGCGGCCGTGGCCGTGGCCGCCGGGCACGACCACCACCGGGAGCACGCGCGGGCGAAGTTCGCCGCGGAGGCCCGCGCGCACCACGGCCGCGGGGAGGGGCCGGTGGACGGCCCGTTCGGGCAGAAGCGGTTCAAGGGCGGCGAGCCGCCCATGGTCGACGGGGAGCGCGGCTGGCCGGTACCGGGCCTGAAGCCGGGCCGGGGCGAGGGCGGCGGCAGCGCCAAGGCCCCGGTGCCGCTGCCCGCGCTGTCGGCCGCGCAGGCGGTGGAGAAGGCGGCGGCCGCCGTGGAGGGCGGCAAGGTCGAGGCGCTGCGGGCGGTGCCGCAGGAGGGCGGCAAGAGCGCCTGGCTCGCGGTGGTCCTCGGCCCCGACGGCGTCCGCCACGCGGTGACCCTGAACGGCGAGGACGGCACGGTCACGGGCAACACGGTCCGGGGCAACTCTCCCCGCCCCTGACCGAGGCCCCGCCGCCCCGCCCCCCGGCCGACGGGGCGGCGGGCCGCGGCGGAGCCCGTGGCGTCAGGAGGTCGGGGGCGTCGCGGGCGTGAGGTGGCGGGCGAGCTCCCGGCAGGCGGAGAGGACGTGGTGCTCCGCGGCCTCGCGGGCCGCCCGCCCCTCCCCCGCGCGCAGCAGCCGTACCAACTCGCGGTGTTCTTCGACGACAGCCGCCCGGTAGTCGTCGTGGCCGAGCCGGACCCGGGTCAGCTGGTAGAGGTGGACCTGCGAGCGGATGCCCGCCCAGCCGTCGTACAGTCGGCGGTTGCCCGCGATCCGGTGGATCCGGTCGTGGAAGTCCAGGTCGAGGGCGAGGAGCCGGGGGCCCTGCGCACCCCGGGCGAGTTCCTCCGCCATCGTGTCGACCCGGGCGTCCAGTTCGGTGAAGTGGGGTTCGGCGGCCCGTTCGGTGGCGAGGCGGGCGGCGAGCCCTTCCAGCGCCGCCCGGACCGCGTACAGGTCCTCCGCCCCGTCCGCCGTGACGTCGATGACCTTCGTGCCCCGGTGCCATTCGCTGCGGACGAGCCCTTCGTGCGCGAGCACGGACAGGCCCTCGCGCACCGACCCCCTGCTGATGTCCAGCGACCGGGCGAGCTCGACCTCGCGCAGCGCCGCGCCCGGCGGGAACCCCCCGGCGAGGATCGCCGCGCGGATGCGATCGGCGGCCTCGTCGGCCAGACCCCGGCGCCGGGCCGGGCCGACCTCCCCCGAGAGGGCGTGGCCCGTACGTGATGCGGTCTCCCTCGTGTCCATACGCCGAATGTTGACATTCGGACAACGGGCGGGTCAAAGTCGGGGCGCAGCCCACCGGAAGGAGACCTCGATGGACCGACCCGGATTCCATCCCACCCTGTCCGCCGATGACTTGGCGCGGGCCCGGACGTTCCCGGACGAGGCGAGGGTGGCCGCCCGATGAGCCGCGGGGTGCTGGTCACCGGGGCGTCGCGGGGCATCGGCCGGGCGGTGGCCGCCGCGTTCGCCCGGCAGGGCGACCGGGTGGCCGTGCACTGCTCCAGCCGGCGGGCCGACGCCCTGGACACGCTGGCCGCGCTGCCCGGGGACGGGCACGTCCTGGTCGAGGGCGACCTCACCGACCCGGCCCGCGTCGAGGCGCTGGTCGCCGAGGCCGCCGGTGCACTGGGCGGCGTGGACGTACTGGTGAACAACGCGGCGGTGATGGTCGCGCACCCGTTGCCCACGACCTCGTACGCGGACTGGCAGGAGGCCTGGCAGCGCACGGCGGCGGTGAACCTCTTCGGCACCGTCAACACCAGCTACTGCGTCGCCCGCCGCATGGTCGACGAGGGCCGGGCGGGGCACATCGTGAACGTCGGCTCGCGCGGCGCGTTCCGCGGCGAACCGGACCATCCCGCGTACGGGGCCACGAAGGCGGCGCTGCACGCGTTCGGCCAGTCCCTGGCCGTGTCGCTCGCGCCGCACCGCATCACGGTCGCCTCGGTGGCACCGGGCTTCGTCGCCACCGAGCGGGTCGCCGGTCGCCTGGCCTCCCCCGAGGGGGAGCGGATCGCCGAGCAGAGCCCGTTCGGTCGGGTCGCCGCGCCCGAGGAGGTGGCCTCCGCCGTCCTGTACCTGGCCTCGCCCGAGGCGGTGTGGTCCTCGGGGGCGGTCCTGGACGTGAACGGGGCTTCGTACCTGCGCACCTGAGGCGCCGGCGGCCGGGCGGGCCGCCGTCAGCCCGCGAAGACGGCCTGCGCCCCGTCGGCGTACGCGCGCAGCAGCGGCCGTACTGCGGCGGCGTACGCGGCCCCGGGCACCCGGCCGGCGATCAGCGGGAAGAGGTGCTCCTCCTCGGCGGCGACGTGCCGGGCGAGGAGGTCCCGCTGCCGGGCGAGGAGGCGGGCCAGTTCCCGTACGTGGCGCTCCGGGTCGGCGGCGAAGCCGTCCGCGGCGGTGTCGCAGGCGGCCTGGACGGCGTCGAGCGCCGCGTGGTCGTCGGCGAAGCGGACCAGGCCGGCGACGGTGTCGGCGGCGTCGGGCACGGCGTCGAGGACCACCGGCCACAGGATGCGGTCCTCGCCGCGGCGGTGGCCGCGGGCGGCGGCGTGGTAGCGGTGCACGTACCCGGCGATGGCGGCGGCCCGCCCGGCGGGCACCGGCCGCCCGGCCGCGGCGAGTCCGGCCAGCAGTCCGGCGAGGCGGTCGATGTCGGCGAGCATCGCCCGGTTGGCGAGCCGGATGCCGGTGAGATCGGGAGCCGTGCCGGTGCCGTGCGGCGCCGCCGTGGTGTCGCAGGTGTGTTCGCTGTCCATGCCACGACTCTGCCCGGCACTCCTCTGCATCCGGTCAACGTTCGATGAACGCCGCGGGGCGCCGTAGGCTCGTACGTCCGTCCCGTACGCCCGTCGCGCCGTCCACCTTGGGGAACCCGCCATGCCGTACACCGGTCCCGGTACCGGTCCACAGTCCGTCGACCGAGCACTGGCGATCCTCGACGCCGTCGCCGACACGGGCGGCGGGCCGGTGAGCGCGAAGGCCCTGGCGCGCCGGCTGGAGTGCTCGCTGTCCACGGCCTACCACCTGCTGGCCCCGCTCACCGAGCGCGGCTACCTGGTGCGCACCGCGCAGGGGTACGTACTGGGCCCCCGGATCCCGGGGCTGCACCGGAGCCTGCTGCGGCAGCTGGAGCCGGCCCCGCGCATGGCGGACGTGCTGGCCCGGCTGCGCCGCGCCACCGGAGCCGAGGCGTACTACACCGCGTACCGGGGCGGTCTGATCACGGTGGTCGACACGACGGCGCCGGTCACGGACACCGCCAACCCCTTCGCCCCGGGCCGGGAGACCCGCGCCCACGCCACCGCGCACGGCAAGGCGCTGCTGGCCGAGCTGCCACGGCCGGCGTTGCGTCGCTACCTGGCCGAACACGGGATGGCCCGGCTGACGGGGGCCACCATCACCCGCGCCGACGTACTGGAGGCCGAGCTGTCGCGGGTGCGGGGGCAGGGCTTCGCCGTGTCGGTCGGGGAGGCCGACCCGGCGTACACCTGCGCGGCCGTGGCCCTGTCCCGCGACGCGGGCGGTGGCGACGGCCGGGGCGGCGGTCGCGGCGGCGGTGGCGGTGCCGGCGATGCGGTGCACGCGCTGTCGGTGTCGCTGCCGACCGCGGAGTTCCGGCGGCGGACCGAGGAGATCCGCGCCGTCCTCGTCCGGACGGCCGCCGAGGTGCTCGCCACCGGCCCCCGGTGACGCCGCCCCGCGCGGAGTTTCCGACGGTGCCGGAAAACGGCCCGTCCCGCGTGCGCCGCCCGGCGCCGCCTGTCAGGCTGGCCTCATGATCTTCATCGCCGTCAGGTTCGACGTCCGTCCCGAGTTCAGCGACGAGTGGCTCACCATCGTCGACGACTTCACCCAGGCCACCCGCAACGAGGCGGGCAACCTCTTCTACGACTGGTCGCGCAGCGTCGACGACCCCACCAAGTACACGCTCCTGGAGGGCTTCGCCGACGCCGACGCCGGCGCCGTGCACGTCGCCTCGGACCACTTCAAGGCCGGCATGGAGGCGATGGCCGGCGCCATCGCCACCCGGCCGGAGATCATCCACGTCGAGGTGCCCGGCGACGGCTGGAACGCCATGGCCGAGCTGACGCCGCGCGACTGACCCGCCGTTCCCCCACGGGCCCCGCGGGGCCCGTGGACACGTCACACGGGGAGGTCCAGCAGGCCGACTGCCATCTCGCGCATCTCGACCTTGCGGATCTTCCCGGTGACGGTCATCGGGAACTCCTCCACCACGTGGACGTACCGCGGGATCTTGAAGCGGGCGAGCCGTCCGTCGCAGTACCCGCGGACGGCCTCCGCGGTCAGCGGCGCGGCGCCGTCGCGCATCCGCACCCAGGCCATCAACTCCTCCCCGTACTTGGCGTCGGGCACGCCGATGACCTGGACGTCCAGGACGTCCGGGTGGGCGTGGAGGAACTCCTCGATCTCCCGCGGGTACACGTTCTCCCCGCCGCGGATCACCATGTCCTTGATCCGGCCGGTGATGCTCAGGTAGCCGTCGTCGTCCATGACCGCCAGGTCGCCGGTGTGCATCCAGCGCGCCGCGTCGACCGCCTCGGCGGTGCGCTCCGGTTCGCCCCAGTAGCCGAGCATCACCGAGTAGCCGCGGGTGCACAGCTCGCCCGGCTCCCCGCGCGGCACGGTCCGGCCGGTCTGCGGGTCGACGACCTTGACCTCCAGGTGCGGGCCGACCCGGCCCACGGTGGAGACCCGGCGTTCGAGGGAGTCGTCGGCGCGGGTCTGCGTCGACACCGGGGAGGTCTCCGTCATCCCGTAGCAGATGGACACCTCGGCCATGCCCATGCGGTCGATGACCTCCTTCATCACCTCGACCGGGCAGGGCGAGCCGGCCATGATGCCGGTCCGCAGGCTGGACAGGTCGTACCGGGCGAAGCCCGGGGCCGCCAGCTCGGCGATGAACATCGTGGGGACGCCGTACAGCGAGGTGCACCGCTCGGCCTCGACCGCGGCCAGGGTGGCCGCCGGGTCGAAGGAAGGCGCGGGGATGACCATCGCCGCGCCGTGGCTCGTGCAGGCGAGATTGCCCATGACCATGCCGAAGAGTAGCTAGACACCTGTGCAACGTCAACCCCACCTGCGGACATGACGAAGCCCCAACCTCCCCAGGACGGTTGGGGCTTCAGCTTGCGGGCCTGAGACTCAGTGCTCACGCGGCCTTGCCGGCGCGCGGGTGGCAGCGCCGCGCCACCACCACAGTCCCCGGCACGAGGGCGTCGAGAGACCGAAGTGACTCCCGCACCGCGCGCACCACGGCAACCCGCTCTCTGGGTCCGTGGGGCACTCGTCGGCACAGCGTGGGCACTGGCTCACAGGGGGCTACCTCAGACGCTCAAGTCGTACTCTCCGCCCTTAATGGCGGCCGTCAGGTCGGCCCACTCGGCCGACGTGTACGTGACGACGATGCCCGGCCGGCTGCTGTCACGCAAGGCGACGACGCCGGGAACATTGGTCGCCACCTCCGGGCAGTTGCCCACCTGGGCGTCACGGCACGCAGCCGTCTTGACGAAGGCGAATTCAGGGTTACGCGTCATGGTCTATCCCTTCCGCGATGCGAACGGGGAATCGGTCCCCGTGCCGGTCGTGCGCCCGTCCCGCGGGACGGGGGATTTTGGTTGGAGCGGACGGGGCTGCGGGCCGACCTCAGCGGGGCAGCCCCGCCGCTCCCGCACGCCGATTACTCGACGGCGGTTCGAGGGGGACGCTGGTCCGAAAATGAGTGGTCCGCCGCCAACTGGGATTCCACGACGTCGACCACACGATCCGCGGTCAGCCACCACGCCATTTCGGCGGCCCGGTGCTCCAGCGTTGCCCGGAGTTCGGCGACGCACTCGGCCGTCATTCGGTAGCCTCGCTCGTCACCCACGCGAGTGACTCCCGGTGCGTCGGTGACAGTCGATCTCCATTGCCGAGTTGTTGGCCCAATCGCGGTGATACCCCATCGACTGCGGGTCCGACTGCTTCAGCCACTGATCGAAAAGCACACGGCATTTCGAGCACCCGGGCACCGGCTCCGGGCCTCTGTTCGGGAAATACGCGCTGACCTCCAGGTCCGCGCTCGTGCCACAGTCAGCAGCCATCAGCCACCCCTACGCATTCACTCAGTTACGCCCCGTGGTTGCAAAATGAGAGTGGCAGCGCCAGCCGCGCTTTGCAAGCACCCGGACGAGATTTACAAACTTGCATATTCACGGGGCGCGCTCCTCCGCCCATGTGCCAACATGCCTGTGCACAGAGACCACTGACCGAGGATCAGGAAGGGGGCAGCATGGGCGCACCATCGGTACGTCGGCGTCGACTTGGGGCCGAGCTTCGCAGGCTTCGGGAGGACAAAAGCCTGAAGCTCGATGACGTCGCAAAGATCCTTCCTGGCGGCTGGGACGGCCCGCGGCTGTCACGTGTCGAGCGGGCGCAGCTGGGCGCGAAGCCGGACATCGTCGAGACGCTCCTCGACGTCTACGGCGTCGACGACACCGCCCGCCGTGACGTCTTCCTCGCCCTGGCACGCGACGGCGCACGCCGCGGGTGGTGGCAGACGTATCGAGACATCGTCTCGCCGGCGCTGCTGGAGTTGATCGCACTGGAGGCCGATGCCCAGAGTATGCGGTCCTACCAGATTCTGTTGGTGCCAGGGCTCTTCCAGACGGCCGCGTACGCTCGCGCCTCAATCTCGACGATCAACGTCGGCTCCTCCCCGGAGGACGTCAACGCGCTCGTTGAAGTACGGATGGCGCGTCAGTCCGCGCTCACCCGACCTCAGCCCCTGGAAGTGTGGGCAATCATCCACGAGGCTGCGCTCCACGCCAGCACCGTGGAGCCTCGGGTGATGTCCGAGCAGCTTCAGCGCCTGCTCGACGTCAGCGAACTTCCCAACGTCTCGATACAGGTCGTCCCCTTGGGCGCCACGTCGCACCCTGGTATGCCAGGTCCGTTCACCGTGATTGGCTTTCCGGAGTCGGCTGATCTCGACGTCGTACACGTGGAGAGCCTCGCATCGGCGCTGTACGTTGAAGACTCCGCGGACGTGGCGGTTTACAGGGCGGCGTACGAGCACCTTCGGGCTCACGCGCTGCCACTCGCCCCGTCGGTCGACCTCATCGCACGCTTGAAGAAGGACAGATCATGACCTTGATCCCTAACGCGGCCGCATCTGGGCTCACCTGGACGAAGAGCAGCTATACCGCTGACGCCGGTCAGTGCGTCGAAACGGCCGCCGGACAGCTTGCCGGCGTCACCCCCGTACGCGACTCGAAGGCCCCGTCCGGCCCCGCCGTCGTCTTCGGTGACTCCATTTGGGGCGCCTTCGTCGACGCCGTCAAGGCTGGCGAACTCTAACTCGCAACACCACACCACAGCGCCCGCTCCTGACGCGTTCGGGGGCGGGCGTTGCTGTGCCCGGAGGCGGATCACCAGAGTTGACACCTTGCCTCACGTGAGGCAAGGTTTCCTGTGTCAGGCAGCACCGAGGACGACTCCAGGAGGCATGCGCCATGCCCACGACCATCTCCAGTTTCAACCCCGGCCGAGCCATCTACCCGTACGAGCTTCTGGACGACATCCAGAAGAACCACATCCCCAACCGATCCGACGCCCACGCAGCAATCCACGCGATGCTGGACCAGGTCATCGAGCTGGACGGGGCGGACTCGGTCATCCTTGAGCGACGTTGGGTTGACCCGAAGCTTGTCGCGTACAACCCGAATGACCTCGACCTGTACCAGTGGTTGACGATCAGCGACGCCGCCGAGGAGGCGATCCGGGAGGCCATTGCCGCCGCGAACCCGCGGCCTCCGCACACTCTGGTGACCGTCGCCGACGTCCGCGGGTTGATCTCCGCAGACGCAGGTAACCCGGTGCTGTACGTGCAGCGGGACGGTGATGCCGTGTGCGTCCTCGTCGGGTCTTCGTCCCGCGTGAACGATCGCACTGTCGTGACCCACCGAGACGAAGTGGTTGACGACCTGGGAGCCGAACCGTCCGACCGTGACGTCCAGGACTACCTGCCGTTTCTCCAATCCACGGTCGATGAGATCCTGGGGTCGTGAGTAGCGAGACTAGAGAACTGTGGACGATCGCCCGTGTGGCCGAGTATCTCGGGTATGCGGGCCCGTCCGCGGCTGGTACCGCCCGACGCGCTCTGTCCAGAATGAATGTGCGCCGGGTCGAGACAGGTGAGAGTGCGGCCGGCAGGATCCAGGCACTCTACGACGCTGAGACGGTCCGGGCTGCTGCTGCGGCTCGTCCGGGGCCAGGCGCCAGAACTGATCTGAAATAAGAAGGGCCCCTCAGTGAGGGGCCCTCTTCTCATCCCCGCGAGTGCGGGGAACCGCCGTAAGCTCAGAGCTAAGACGGATCACGGTTCATCCCCGCGGATGCGGGGAGCAAGCGTCTGCTGTCTCAACGGAGTCAGCATGCGCAAGGGTCATCCCCGCTAGATGCGGGGAGCAGCCGACAGAGTCAGCATGCGCAAGGGTCATCCCCGACCAGGCGGGGAGCAATCCTCTTCAGAGCCCGATTTCAGCTCGTCAACAGGGTCATCCCCGCGATGCGGGGAAAATGCACAGCTGTGCTCGTAACGCGGTCCATCCCCGCTGGATGCGGGGAGCAAGTTCCCGGGGGAACGACTTCATCATGGCACAAAGCCGCGGGAGTTCGCAGTCACTCGTCCGAGGTACTCCACGGCTGGGCCACACGAGTCCGGCGTGCGCCGTCCTCCCTGGGCTCCTGCCGGAACGCGTGCTCCGCGAGAGGGCCGTATCGCTCGCGCAGCTGCTCGTCTGTCAGGTCGGCTTCGGAGTCTGGCACGTAGGTACGGACGACGGTGCCGTCCGCCATAGTGAACGTTCTGGTGTGATACTCGGCCATGCAGGCCTCCAGCGATCGTGCGGCTGAGGCGATCACGATCCGCCCGGGTGAGCGCCCACGTCAACCCCTGCGTAGCGGGACGTTCCTGAGGGGCGGCCCAGAAACGCAGAAAGCCCCCGCCGGTGATCCGACGGGGGCACTGACGCCGGCGCCTAGTGCACGGCGTAGCTCCGGGCGATGGCCATGGCGTCCTCGTACGGCGCGCGGCAGACGACCTTCCGCATGATGGCCTCGAAGTCGGCGCGGGCGGCTTCCACCGCCGGAACCTCCTCGTCGGCCCACGAGTGAGCCCCACGGGCGGCGAAGTGGTAGTTGCCGACCGCCACGTGGAGCGCCTTTAGCGCCGCTTCCGCCTCGTCGAGGACGGAGCGGCCGACGAACGGGGCGTACACGATCACGGCGGACCTCAAGCTCGCCATGCGGCGCATGTACGCGTCCGCGGCCTCGTCGACTTCCCGGTACCGACCGCGGATGCGCGGGTCGAGCAGGGGCTCCAAGTGCTCCGGCGACGACCACCGGACCCAGTCGGTCAGGTTGAGGAGCCGGAAGCGCACCGTCTCCAGCGCCTTACCGATACGGTACGCGCGGTCGGGATCCGGCTCCTGCGGCAGGGCCGCAAGCGCGGCGTGCAGTGCGGCTAAGGCCTCTTCGGTCGGCTGCGACTTCAGGGTGGTGGCCGCAGCTTCCAGGGTGTCGTGCACGGTCATGTCGATCAGTCCTCTTCAATCGTGTGGTCGTCGATCGTCGTCAGCACGGCCGCCAAGCCCTCCCACGTGATGGCTTGGGTGAGTTCGATGTCCTCCCCCTCGTCGCTCACGTAGGTCAGCGTCAGCTCTACTGCGTCCATGCCTCTCCTCACACATTCACGGGCCGGCGGATGCTGTGTCGGGCGGTGCACTCGCCGAGGTCGACGAGGACGTCACGGGGGCCCGCGCCCCGGTACTTCCGGATGTGCCCCTGGCTCGCCCATCCGCGGATCGTCACCTCGGACAGCCCGAGGTGGTCAGCGACTTGAGCGTACGTCCTGAGAATCGGCTTCTGCGGCTCTTTCAGCGGATCCGTGGGGGAATCGTCCACCGGCTCCACTTCAGGCTCTCCAGCGGGCAACTGGGGCGTCTGAACGCCCGGTTCGGGCTCGACGTCGACGGCCGCCCGCTTCCGCTGATGGATGAGCAGTGACCCGCCGAAGAACGCCAGCACAGGCCATCCGGCCACGCACACCCGCAGCCACACGGGGAGCGCCTGCATGTCCAGCACTCCGGCGGTGGCGACATTGGCCCCCAGGGAGGCTGCCAGGCTGAGGACGAACCACAGCCACGGCCCTGGCGCAGCTTCCCGCGCCCTCCGCGCCGCGCGGATCCGGCGCCACGCCATGACGAGCAGCAAATCCACGCTGACCGGGTAGGCCCAAGCCTTCCAGCCGGTCTGACCGGCCGCTTCCGCTACGTCGTGGATGTGGCTGAAGGAAATGGCGGCCGCGATGACGGCTTGGATCAGGATGGGGTCGACGTCGCGCAGGCGGCGCAGGTGATGTCTCTTCATGACGCCCTTCGTGTGTGTGTCTCGTACATGGGTGGAGCCCCTGCGTCCGCAATTCGCAGGGGCTCCTGGGGTGGCTCAGTTCCAGCGACGCTCGCCGACCCGCGCCCACGCCTCGTCGAGCGAGAGGCGCCCGCGCTCGTCGAGCCTCTTCCCGGTCACGTCGTACGAGACGTCGGGGCAGTGGTTGAAAAGTCGGCCGTTGATGTTCTGGGCCGTCGCGGCGTCGCACTCCTGGCAGAGACGCGACGGCTGACGGCCGGACCGGGGCGTCGTGGTCAGAACGGCCGGGCGGGTGCAGTAGTCCAGGCCCTTGACCGGGTAACTGTCACCGAAGCCCATGTTCGACGGCTTGGCGGCGTAGTCGTAAATGATGCGGGCGTTCTCACACAGCGTCCCGCGGTAGGTCTTCATCTCTGGCTCCTTCGTGAGTTCCTTGCGTGACTTCAGAATGCCACAGTTATGGCGTACGCCACAACCCCCTACCCCGAACTTCCGTGAGTGCACTTACGGACCCTCGCGCAGCACGGCGACCAGGGCGCCAGACGGGAGGGTCAGGACGTGGCCCCGACGGACCGGCGTCGCCTCCCAGCCTCGCTCGCAAGCGTCCCGCAGCAGGCGCCAGTACGCCTCGACGTCGATGAACCCCGTCACGCCGCTTTCGAAGCTGACTCGGTAGACCATGCGGTCACGACCGCGCGGCCGTGGCGATGACGACCGTCATGCGCCGGCTCAATTCCACGCGGGAGGCGGCCGGGAGGGACTTCAGCGCGTCGTCGAACGCGCGGAGGGCGCTCTCCACGTCGGCGAACTCCTCGGCCATGTCGTCGGTGGTCGCGTCGGTGCGACGCAGGATGTAGCGCTCCTCGTACTGCATGAGACCTCCATGAGTGAGTTACGAAACGAGTGGAGCCCCTGCGTCCGCAATTCGCAGGGGCTCCAGGCGGGCGGACCTACGCCGCCTCGACCTTGGCCGCTTCCGCCGCCTGGTGGGCCCGCAGGGCGCGAATCGCGGGGTCGGACGTGCGCACGGTCGACATGCCGGCGCGCTTGGCCGCTTCGATCAGGTCCGGCGTCCCGTAGTGCTCCATGTACCAGTTCGCCAGGAACTCCCGCTCCGCGGCCCGCTCCGCCTCACGCTCCAGCCGTTCCAGCTCGCGCTTCTCGTCCGCCGCCACCTTCACGCGGCGGGTGACCTCCCGCTGCGTCCAGCCGGCCGCCTTAGCGGCGCAGGACGAGCCGAAGTAGGAGTAGGCGCCCTCCCCGTTCCCATCGGCGTCCAGCGACTCCAGGACCACCGTGCCCTTCAGCTCGTCACGACCGCACAGGTCACAGGTGGTGCAGTCATTGGTGGTGCCGACGATCTTGTAAGCCTTCATTTCGAGCCTCCGTGTGTTCCTTGCGTGGCTCCATGATGACACAGTTATGGCGTACGCCACAACTCACCCGCCGAAGAAATCCACTCGCGGGCCCACCCGGTCCGTGTGCGACGCCCGTTCCTCCGGCGGCAGGTACGGCGCCACGATCTCCGCCGGCCCGTACTCCACCACCCACGGCGCCGGCTGCATCGGTTCCGTGCGCGTCTCGTACCGGCCGTAGCCGACGATGGCGGCAACGCTGACGGCGACGAGGGCCGCGCACACGACGAGCGGGCGGTACGGGAGGTCGGGGTACTGGATCCGGGAGCGGCGCACCGTCGACGCCCAGACGGCGTGTCCGCGGCCGTCGCTGACGTGGTACGGCTCCAAAATGTCGGCCTGGACGTCGACGGCGACGAGCCGGCCGCGGGAGCCGAGGTGGTCGCCGTTCGGAGTCGAGGTGACCGTCACGCGGTCTCCGAGTTGGAGGGGTCTAGGCATGATGCTTCCTAACTCTCGGGCCAACGGTGGTCGGCGGCGCACATGATGTGCGCGAACAGGACGTGTCCCTTGAGCCGGCCGACGACGCGCATGGAGCCGTCACCGTCCCCGGGGCAGTAGACGCAGTCGGAACCGGACCACTGATCGGGGGTCAGCTCTTCGGTCGGCGGGAGGTCGTAGGGGTAGACGTGGGTGGTCACGCCGCCTCCAGCTCGTGCACCTCGTAGGACGCCGGCATCTGGTCCGGGTCGTCGTCCAGAAGCACGGCGTAGCACGCGAATCGGCCGCGCGTGTGCTTGATGGTGCCGAGGCTACCGGCCGGGATGCAGGTGCCTTCCTCCCACATCGACGGGGTGTCGACGGTGGTGCGGACGCGCTGACCGATGATGAATTCCATGGGTCCTCCGGAGTGTTGGTGCTTCGAGTACCCCGCCGCGGATTCGAACCGCGCGCCCTCCGGGGAGGTGGAGGGCTGACCTATGCGGGGCGGTTGTCTCACTCGTAGACGTGAATGCTGTGGACCTCCAGGCCGCCACGCTCGCCGTCGAGGAGGTACCGGCCGACCTGCGAGAGGTGCCGGTCACACGCCGCCCGGAAGGCTCCGCCCTCCCCGGCCAGACGAACGATCCAGCGGCCAGCGCCGGGACAGTTCCGTGTGCCCTGGTGCGTCGTGCCGTCGCAGATGCTTGCCACCGTCGCCGCCCTACTTGAACTCGACGCCGCGACCGGTCATCTCCCACCACAGCTGACCGGCGTACCGGCCCAGCAGAGCGAGCGACGTGGTGTTGTTCGTGCGGGTCATGCTGTCCATGACGGTCGCGAAGGTGACCACGAGGTCAGCCACCCCGGCGCGGGTGATGTCGCTGTCGTCAGGGAGGACGCTTCCCACCCTGCTGTGGCAGCCCGCCCCGGTGAACCGGTCGGCCGGCTTGCCCGTCGGAAATCCGTTCATCTCTACTCCCACGCTGCTGACAGTGCTTCGAGTGCCCCGCCGCGGACTCGAACCGCGCGCCCTCCGGGGAGGTGGAGGACCGGCCGTCGCGGGGCGGGTCAAGCTAGTTATCGGCACCGTCGCGGCACTCCTGCGAGCAGAAGTGGGGGCCGGCGTAGTCGTGATCACGCAGCCGGCCCATGGAGTCCGTAGCTGCCTTGGGGAACCACGCCGCCCCGCAGATGTGCGCTCCGCATGCTGCGCACTGGAAGACCTGCGCCATCTCTCCTCCTACGGCCTGCCTCATCAGCGCGGGGAGGCCACCCTCCGCGGACGCCCCGGAGGGCGTTTCGGCTCGGTCAGCGACGGACACCAGGCATAAGGCTCTGGATGATCCGGCTTGCCGTCGCGTAGTCGTCGAGGCTCGGACCAGAGTCCTCCTCCGACGTATCAACCTTCGCCGCACTGATGCCGCCCAACGCCGCCGTGCGGATGTCGTGGGGCTTGGTGCCCTCCACGTACGGGGATGCGCCGCTTCCCTTGCAGGCGTCCGCGTGCATGTCCTGTGGGAGGCTGCCCGTACTACCGACCTTGCCGGCATCGACCGGGGGACGGTGGCGCCGCATAGTGCCGTTCTTGCGGAGCTTGCCGTTCCACCCGCAGTAATCGCACGCGCCATAGCCGTCGTTCATCAGATCTCCTCCACCGTGACGCGGTAGCTGCGACCGCCCGAGACGGGGCGGTGCCCGATCGGGGCGTAGGGGTCCGACGTGGTGATTTCGAGTTGTACGGGCTTGCCCGGCATCGGGCTGACGAGGGTCACGGACAGCACCTCGTCCGATCCCGTCAGGGCCTTGTGAAGGACGTAGCGCAGTTCGAGCGGGTTCATGATCGCTCCCGTAGAGAGGATGTGCTTCGCGTGCCCCGGGCCGGATTCGATCCGGCACCGTCGCGGCTTGGCCGGGGCGGGTGGTGCTAGCGAATGCGGTACGGGGCTTCCGGGGTTCCGTCTCCCGCGCCGGCGATGAACCTGTCCCAGCCGACGTCTACGCAGCGGATGGGACTTCGGGGAACGTCGAGCCGGATCCGGGCGTATGCAGGCAGTTCCTGACACACGCGCCCCTCTCGCCCGTCGGCGAGACGTACGCGCTTCCTCATGATGGATTCCACAGTGGTCCCCTTCCCCGCCGGGCCCTCCGTGAGCCCCTTGCGTGACTTCATAGTGACACAGTTATGGCGTACGCCACAACCCCCCCTTTTTTCGCGACCTCCGTAAGTGCACTTACGGAGGCGTCAGACGTCGTCGAGGTCGACGGGGAGGTCAGTCAGCTCGTCGAGCGCGTAGGTGACGTCGTCGCCCCAGAGGGCGGCCTCGTCGGGGCGCACACCTTGGACGTCGTAGGCGTCGAGAGAGGGGAGTCGGGACATGGTGAAGCTCCGATCATTGAGGGAGTGATTTACGCGGCGATGTCGTGAGCAGCGGCCACGCTCCGGGCGCGCTGTACACCCTGGTGTCGCAGCTGCCGGAGGGTGTTGGGCTTAATCTCCATGTCGGCGCAGACGTCGGCGTCCTGCCGGCGCTCCATGCCGATGCCGTAGTACGCCCGGAGCGCCAGTGCTTGACGTGGTGACACCTGCGTCACCAGCCACCGGGCCAGGTCACGGCGCTCTATGGCGCCGGTGACTTCCGCGGATGTGTCGGGGATGACGTCGGCGAGGGTCACGTCCGCGTCATCCCCGCCGGCAAGCGCGGGGGCGTCGAGGGACTCCATAGCGCCGAGTGCGTCGAGGACCGCCAGGAAAGTGGCACGGGCCATGCACTTGCGCGGCTCCGGGTGCGTGCTGACGATCGTCCAGGCGCCCTCGACGTCGCCGTCCGTGCTCCAGAGGGCCTGGCGTACCCGGAGAGCGGCCGACGGGTCCACCGTCAGGCCGACCGTGGCGCGCACCCATTCCTCGGCGACGGCCCGGCGCACGGCACGGTACGCGTAGGTGTGGAGCTGCGCCGACGACGTGGACGTGTCGTAGTCCCGCACGTGCTGAATGAGCGCGGCCCGCGCTTCCTGGAGCAGGTCCTCCGCGGCCGTCTTGTCCGCCCTGGGCGCCACCGAGCGGATGATGCCGACGAGGACGGATTCGTACGCGGTGACGATCTGCCACATGACGTCTGCGTCGCCCCCCTGCGCGGCCTGAATCATCTCGTCCGTGACCGTAACTGCCGACCGGGCCATGTCGTTCCCCTCGTGAGTGGTTGTCGTGATGGGGTTATGGGGTGGAGTCGAAGCGATGTTCAGGGATGTTCGTGTGACGTGAGTCACGTATCTGCGGGGGTGTGCGGAAAGCACAAAGCCCCCGTCCCTCGTGGGAACGGGGGCCAGCTACGTAAGTGCACTTACGGACGTGCTACGGCAGGTCGATGATCCGGATGCTCAGAGCCTGTGCCATCGCCACGTCGGCCAGCGCCAGGGGACAGTGCTCCCACCCGCGGGTGCGATAGAGGGCCGTTACAGCCGCCCACTGCACAGGATGTACGGCCACGAGGAGCGCACCGACGAGGCCGGCGCGCTCCGCCAAATCCCCGATCTCGTCGTCGGTGCCCTGCGGCCCCGTCATGACAATCACTCGACCCCCCGAGGTGCTTGAGCCGCGTCCTCTCCCTCCCAGCGAGCGAGCGCACGATCCATGGATGCAGTGACGCCGAGCACGTACGCGATGGCGAAAGGGAGGTACTCGGCGCCCGTTTGAAGTTCTCTCGTCAGCGCCTGACGCGCTGTATCCAATGCGATGTCTTCCGTGGGACGAGAGGGGCCGCGCGTGGCGGAGCGTCCAGTCTCGTCATGACCCTGGGCGTGGCGTCCCCGGGCCTGTAGCGCGTCCTCGTACGCGGCGGACACCTGGCACAGCTCGTCGACCGCTTCACATAGGCGGCTGATCAGATGTGTCAGGTGATGACCACCAGCATGTTCAGGACTGTATGTGACGCTCCGCTTCCGGGCAATTGCCAGGCGACTGGAAGTCGACGTCCGGTCTGTCCGCATTTAATACCTTTCATGGCGATGTCGAAAAACCGGCCAGCGGGTATGACTTGTGGCGTACGCCACGCCTCACCTGCGGATATGGCGTACGCCACAGCTCAAGATTCAACTTTTCCCGTTATGAAATCGTGACCCGGTGAAGGAGGTGTGAACGATCGTCAACTGCGACACGCGTCGCGGACATCGGGGAAGATCGGGCCGTCACGCCCCTTGACCTGCGAGAACTGACAGCCATTCAGTTACGTCACGGTCCGACTTGGAGCGGTTGCACTCCGCGCATGCCGGCTGCAAATTGCTCCACTCGTGAAGACCGCCGACCGCAAGTGGAACGATGTGATCCACCTCCGCCACCACGCCAGACCCGAAGTCGGCGCCGCAGTAGGTGCACGACCACCATTCCAGCTCCTCCCATCGCTGGACCACGTCGGCGCGGGAGAGGCCGTGAGCAGGGCCAATGGGCCGCAATGGGGGCATGATGCGCACGCGACGGATCTGACGCAGCCTGGCCACGGGACGATTTCCGGCCACCGGCCGTCCCACGCCAACTACCGTGCGTGCCCTTAGCGCCGTCACGCGCGGGCCAGCTCCGCGGCGGCTGCCTCCTCCGGGTGCGCCGCGTACCACGGGTCGTGTTCGGTCATGGTTGCCGCCTTCTTCATGTAGAGGGATCCCCACGACGAGCCGCCCACATCCGAATCCGTACCCAAGGGGATGCCGCGGAGAGACATCGTCATCGCCTCCCCGATCTCCTTCGCCACTGTCTGGGCCTCGTTGTCAGGGGCGTCTGCCACGATCTCGTCATGCACCGGGAGCAAGACATGAGGCGTGAGCCCGCGAGCGTGGATCTCCAACAGCCCCTGCGCGAAGATGTCTCGCGCCGTACTTTGGATTTCTCCGTTGAAGCTCGCATACGCCGCGTCGCGGTCGAAGACGAGTCGCCGGCCGGACGGAGTCCGGAGGGTATATCCGTCGCGGATGACCTGCCCCTGAAGCTGCCGGATGTAGCGCGCGAGGCGTGGGTACGTCCGCTTGTAGCCGCGCACCGCGTCCTGCGCCGCAGCCATCGACAGCCCGGTCTGTGCAGCAATCGTCTTCGCTCCTCCTCCATAGGCCACCCCAAGCTGGACCACCTTGGCAACCTTGCGCTGCCCCGGCGTAAAGTCGGATCCGTAGACCGACGCGGCCGTCAGGTTGTGCAGGTCGTCACCGCGGAGGATGGCGGCAGTCATCCGCTCGTCGCCCGACAGAGCCGCCATGACGCGGGGCTCCACCGACGAATAGTCGACGGTGATCATCCGACACCCCTCGTCGGCCCTAACCGAGTGGCGGACGAGCCACGAGCCGGACGGCAGCTGTTGGAACGGCGGATCACTAATGGACATGCGTGCCGTCCTGGCCGCGAGTGCCCCGATCTTGGGATGCACCCGGTCGTTCTCGTCTGCGGTGCGGAGCATTGCCTCCGAGTAGGACGTGCGCCACTTGGACGCCCGCTTACTGCGAAGGACCGCCATGGCGAGCGGGTTGGGGGTGCGGGACCCGATTGGCTCCCACTCCTTGTCCACGTCGGCCAGGCGCATCAAGACCGTCTTGTCGACCTTGACAGCACCGGAGTCGGTGCGCTCCGGGATCTTCTCTCCCATCCCTATCAGCGCGGCAGAGAGCTGACGGGTGGAGTTCACGTTGGCTACGCCGTACTGTGCCGCCCTCGCTGCCCACTCGGCTGCCTGCTCTGCCAGTTGCGCAGAAAGGCCTGTGGTGTACTCGCGACTAATTCGCATCCCCCGCCGCTCGATGAGCGCGCAGACAAATCCCACCTCGTGCTCGAACGGGACGAGGGATGGGTTAACGCCCAGCTCCCGCACACGCGCTTCCACCTTGGGCAGGAGACGCGACGTGAGAATGACGTCCCCGCCGGCGTAGCTGAGGTACAGCGGGTTGTCGATATCGATGTGTTCCCAGCCGGTATCCTTCGTGTGGCCGATCTTGTGAAACTCGCCGTACAGGCCGGCGGCAGTGTCGGGGGCCGACGGGTCCACGTAGTGCGCCGCAGCGTCTTTCAGGCCGTTGCCCACGCCTCCCTGGTCGCGTCGACGCGGGTCTGAGAGATGGCTGTAGATGTAGGTGTCGAGCGTTTTCGAAGCGAGCATCTCCAACGACGCCCCCGGCAGGTGCCGATCAGTGGCGAGCATGTCGAAGTTGCGGTTCTGCATGGACAGAGCGGGGGCGGTGCGAAGTGCCCACGCGGCCAGTCTCTGAAGATCTTCCCCCTTCTCCACCTGGAGGACCCATGCCTCGTTCGGCGTGCCGAACTGCGCTGTACGGATGCGAAAGCCGCGGGTGAACGTCCCAAGGCCGGTCGTTTCCGTGTCGTACGCCAGGCGCTCCCCACGGTTTGCCACGTCGATGATGTATCGCTGAAAGGCTCGGAAATCGTCGACGGTCTGGGGGACGCGCACAGGTATCTGTCGCCCCAACACGGGAAAGGAATGCTCGATCACGTCGTACCCTCCAAACTCTGTCCGAAGATGTCCACCGGTCCGGTCGGACCATCAGAGGTGATCTCTTCCGCGGCTCGACCGGCCGTCTCCCGCTCGGTGTCGGAGGCGAGACGGATCCCGTCAAAGCCCCACCTGTCGCCCCTCTTGGCTTTCTTGAAGCCGCGACTTTCCAGCTCGACGCCGAGCGCCCAGCCGGACAGGACTTCCTTCCGGCTCAACCCCGCGTCCTCCGCCCATTCCGCGTAGGCGCGGCGGACTGCCATCGGGGCGACCCGCGCGCCGGGTTCCTGGACGAGGCGAGCAGCGATGAACTCCGCCAACCGGTCCTCGCTCTCTCGGTAGTCCTGCGTGGCGGTGGCGACGGATCCTGGCTCCTGGAGGCCGTTCTCGTACCACTCCTGCGCGCCGCGGACCGCCCACGCGAGGATGCCCTCAGCCTCCGCCCGGAGCTTGGACGGGAGGTCGGTGTCCGCCGTCGATCCGCGCTTGAAGGTGGCCTCGAAGGGGATCAACTTCACCCGGCGCCAGACGCCCAAGTCCTGCGACAAGATCGCCGGCTTGTAGTTCCCGGCCACGAGCAAGAGGAAGCTAGGGATATACGTGAACGGGTTGCCGTACAGCCGGCGCGCGGTGACCGGGTCCCCGCCGGTCAGCTGCTTGACGAGGGCTTCCGCGAGACGGCTGTACTTCTCCGTCTCCGACGCCGTCACCAACCTTGCACCACGCAGCTCTGCAAGCTCCGGTGAGGCCTGGCCCACGGCCGTGCGCTGCTCGAAGGTGCTGAACTCCGTCGACTTGGTCACTCCGCGGAAGGTGTAGATCAGAGCGTCAAGGAACGCCGACTTCCCGTTCGACCCCTGGCCGTGGAGGAAGCAGAAACACTGCTCAGCCGTTGACCCCGTGACGCCGTACCCGACGAGGCGCCGCATGTAAGCGGGCATCTCCGGGTGGTGCGGGAACACCTCCGTCAGGAAGGACAGCCACCGAACCGCGGGCGCGTCCGGGTGGTACGCCACGTCGAGGCGGCGCGTAATCATGTCCTCCGGACGGTGCGGGTGCAAGGTCCCCGTCCGCAGGTTCACAGTCCCATTGGCGACTGACAGCAGCTCCTGACGAGCATCGAAGTCGGCCGCGTCCGCCGGCACGCCGGGGACAGACGGAAGCTCCTTGAGCGCTGCATCGATGGACTTATTTGTCAGTGCCTTGAGCGCGAGCTTTCGACTCGCCTCCTCCCCGGTGGCAATCAGTTCCGCGCCCATCAGATGAAGCTGCCGACGCACCTCCGCTTCACCCGGCGCCCACACGGTGCCGTCCCAGACGAGAAAGCCGAGCCCACGGGCGTAGCGCACACCCCCGCCCGATCGGGCCATGAAGTCCCGCAGGCGGACGGCAATGCCGACGTCGGTCCCGTCGAACATGTCCCGCGCGGACTGCGGCATCGACTCAAGGGCGGCATCCGTGGCGGGAACGGCCGGCGTGACGGACGTTGCGGGCGGCTGCTCCAGCTCGACGACGGCCGCCGCGCGCACGGCGCGGTGCAGCTCCGTGGGGAAGGCATCCAGGTCACGCTCACGCCAGTCCGTCAGGTCGTCCCCTTCACGGGGGATCTCCAGGCGGCGCACCATGACGCCCGCGCGGACGAGGGCGACGGCAAGGGAGTCCGTAAATCCAGCGCCCGCACGGTCCCTGTCGCCGGCAATGACGACGTCCAGGTCCCGCAAGCCGGCGGCAAGCTCAGCAACAAGCGCAGCATTCCGGGCCAGGCCTGCGCCGCGGATTGCCACCGAGTCATAGCCAGCACCGACGGCCGTCAGGGCATCGCCCGGACCCTCGCAGATCAGGACCGTGTCGAAGCCGGCGCCGGAGCGCATGACGCCGTACTTCGACCACGTCTTGCCCGCCACGTTCGTCAGCCCAACCCACCGCGCCGGGCAGGTACCCGACAGGTCCCGACCCTGGAGACCGCGGACGATACCGTCGAAGCCAGTGAGCGGAACTGTGAGCCGCGGGTACCGGGTGAAGCTGCGGCTCAGCCACGGACGCGCCGCAGCCTGCCCCTCGTCCATGAAGCCAACGCCGAGATCCTGCGCCGTCTCCGGAGAGACTCCGAAGCGCGCCATTAGGTAATCCGTCGCCCGGGGCGATTCGACAAGGGCCGCCGACGTCTCGTCGACGAAGAGGCGCAGTGCGGCCGTCTCCGCAATGCCGACCGACTCCACCGGCGCAGACGACACAGTCCGGGCGCCGTCGGCCTGTACGTCGAAAAGGTCGGACGGCGCCAGGTCCAGCGCACGGCGAATGTTGGCACCGTCGCAGCCGGCGCGGCAGACGAGCAGAAGCTTCCCGTCGTCTTTCAGCGTCAGCTTGAGCGAGGGCGTCCGCTGGTCCCGGTGCGCCGGACAGAGCGCAAGATGTCCGTCGTGGTCCTCCGTCACGCCGTCGAGCCGCGCCAGGATGTCGGTCAGTCGCAAGGTCTCTCCTCTCGCGGGTATGCAGAAGGGGCGCCCCGGAGGACGCCCCTTGTTGCGGTGTTCGGTTGTGGTCAGTCGTGCGAGTAGTGCTCTACCTCGATGCCGTCCCGACGGACGATCACCTGTGCGTGGTCACCGAAGGCTTCCATCAGGACGTTCTCGAATGCGCCGCCCTCGATTGCGCCACGGAGCGCCTGAACGTGCTCGTAGCGCGCCTCGTCCGGGCCCTCGTACGGCAGATGCTCCCTGGTCTCCCACTGATAGGGCCGGCGTCCGAGGGAGGGATGCGAGCTGTCGGCCTCCAGCTCGTAGAGGTCTTCAATCTCCCCGTCCGTGTCAGTGCGCACCCACAGCCCATATGCGGAAAACTCGCACGGCTCACCGTCGTTGAAGTAGGGCGTGTACTGCTTCCAGCCGAACTCGACGATCGTCGGGTCATCGAGAACCGCTTGAACAACGGGCTGAAGATCTTCGATCGGTCGCTGAGCTACACGGGCGCTCGCTTCGGAGTAGTCCCCTTCGACGGGGATATTGAGGAAGTTTCGGGCGCTGGTCACGTCATGACTCCTTCTGGCGTGCTGAGCAGAAGATGAGAGAGCGGCACTGTCTTACGGCGAGCACCAGACATCCATGGCGCAATGGCCATGCCCGCGATGTAGTCCGCTGGAGAGGGAAGCCAACCAAGATCCTCCAAGATGTGTCGCTCCGCAATCAAGCGGACGGGGATTCGCTTCCGTCCCACCGTCAGGGTGTCGCCGAATATGCGCTGACAGAGGTAGACGCCGGCCGTGTGGTGGTACATCGACCGGTGCCGAACGTCGCCGATGATCTGCTTGGAGCTATCGATGAACTCCTGTATCGGGAGGTAGTCCTCCGGCGTACCGCCCCACTTGCGGGCGGCCGACTGCGCGTGGTGCCAAGAATTCACGCCGCCCCCCGGTGGTGCTCGTCAAAGATGCGCCATATGGGGTCCGGGGCGTGGTACTGAAGAAGCGCCTCCGCGGCCTTCAGCCGATTCATCAGCCGCACGTCCGTCGCCAGGTCCCGCACGACGTACGCGTCCGCGGCTCCCCGCATCCGGCGCTTAACGACTGCGCACCCAAACGGCTGACCAGCGTGGACCGCCTCGCGGTTGGCCTGCGCAATGTAGTCGGCGAGGGTGATCGACTTCTCCGCCTTTGCTTCGACGGCGTGGAGGTAGTAGCCGGAGATGTCACCGATGTCACGGCTCCCCATCTGCACGTTGCGGTGCGCGGCAGGATTGTGATGCGCCTGGAGGTAGCCGACGAGGGCGGACTCCCACGCGGTTCCGCGGGCCTTTGCGGGGTTAGCCATCGGCACCCCCCGGCCAGCACTGAACGGCGTCAAGGATCTCGTACGCCAGGTTCTCCGCGGCTTTCCAATCGCCGATCACGAGCTGCGTCCCGCCGCTCTGCTGCTCGCTTCCGTGCCGGCCCCGGATGACGAGTACGGGCGGCTGACCGTCGAGGTAGCGGCTGCGGACGAGGGTGGCCTCCACGTTGTCGGACGGCGTGCTGACACCTTCGATGGGGAGGTCAGACATCGGCGTCCGCCTTCCACGGCAGCTCGTCGGCCGGCGTACCCGACTCGACTCGGTACAGCAGCGCCCATCCGTCGGACGTCCGCTCGTAGATCTCTCCTCCGCGGGCGCCGCCCCAGTTGGCGTAGCCCACGGCCAACTTCGCGCGCCCAAGCCCAGCGTGATACTTCACCTCGGGGCGGCGGCTCGGAATGATCGAGGCGAACGCGTCGTACTTCAGCGCGTCGCGGTAGCGGGCGCACTGAGCTTCCATGTTCGGCTGCGTTGTCACTCGTCCTCCAAATCGCCAAAGCCGAGATCGGTGGTCGACACCACGTAGCTCAGACGGTCCACCCTCGCCGCGGAGGGAGCAATCCCGTGCTTCTCCAGCCCTGCGAAGTAGCCGCGGGGGTTGTCGGTGTAGACCGTCACAACGCCCATGTCCGGGTCGTCGTCGAAGCGGGACCGCACGCGGTAGATCATTCCGTCGAAGACGCCCATCAGTTCACGTCCTCCCACGTCGTGTGTGCCTTTTGGATCCGGCCGCCAAGAACGCCCGGCGCAGGCTCTCCGCGCCAATCGAGCGTGTGATGCGTAACCTGCCCGCGAGCGGCCCCGATGGAGTTGTACGGCCCATAGCTCGTCTCAGCCGGCTCGCCCTCGTAGACGAACCTGGGCTCGGCTCCTGGACCGATCACTCCCCGCTGCCACTTCGGATTGTCGACGCGCGGCAGTCGGGTGATGATCACGCGATACATTTCCTGGCCGTCCCCGACCATGCGGCGGGCCATCAGACCAGCCCCTCTCCTCGGTTCATGATGTGCACGAAGGCCCCGCGCTTCAGCGCCACGCCAGCCGCCTCCCAGTAGCGGGGCCAGTCCTTCCGCGTCGAGGCGGACGCGCGGATGTAGATGCAGTCATCCGGGCCGGCGCTGCGGACGTCGCCCAGGGCGGGCGCGTCGGCGTCGTCGATCAGGTACAGGGCGCCGCTCACCGCTCCAGTGCTCCGCAGTTGCAGCGTCCCCACCGCTCCATCCGCGACGCACAGCCGGCCTCGTGCTGGAGCGTGTCCATGGTCTCTTCCACGACGCGACACATGACGTGCGCGGCGGCGTCATCCATGCGGTCCGTCTCGTACCCGGGGAAGTCGCGGGCGGCTTCTGCCAGGATTCGCAGTGCTGCCCGCACCTCCCTGTGGACGATTCGGATGACGTCTTCCTCCGTCAGCGCCATCTCTGCTCCTTCGATTTGGTCTCCCAACGCCGCAGCCCCCGGGCCACGTGGGCGCCGGGGGCTGAAGGGAGGAAGAAGCCTAGATCTTGGTCAGGGGGCCGTACTCCCTGACGACGTACTCAAGCGAGTCACTGTCGCCGTGAATCACTCCGCCCCAGCACGTACCGCGAACCGTGCCGTCGTGCGTGCGCTTGAAGCGCCAGGTGTCGCCGTCCTTGTCGCGGTACTCCGCCGTCAGGTCGTACGTCACGCCGTCGTGCGTGTAAGTGTCCGCCACAGTCTCGTCGACCCGTTCGACGTCGTCCGGGTCCAGGTACCAACGGTGGTCGCGGCCGTCGCCATCGACCTGGATCTCATGCGTCTTTACGGCGCGCACCTCGTAAACCTCACCGGCCTTGACCAGTGCGCCCCGAGAGCCGCTGTTGACGATGCGCACCCGATCACCGATGTTGATCTCGCGGGCGGTGGCCACCTTCGTGAGCCCGTTCTCCCGCGGAGTCGAGTGACGGCCGTCCGGCTGCTCTACGATCCAGTACCGCTCGCCGTCGCCGCAGGCGAGGTAGGGACCGGCGACGATCGGGCCGCGGATGCCGGTCAGCGGGTTGCGGACCACGTCGCCAATGGCGAACCTGGGCTCGGCAATCAGGACGTTCGCAGGCGCGTCCGTCTGGCGCCCGCTGGGCAGGCTGATCACGTAATGTTCTCGCCCGAACGGACTCGTGTAGGGCCCGTACACCACCTCAGCGCGCCCCCGGATGTTGTGCCGAACCGCGTCGCCAACCTTGAACGTCACTTGCTCTCCTCCGCGATGCCGATGACGACGACGTGTTCCGCACTGACGGTCTGCTCCGCGAGCGTCGAGCGTGCGATGAAGCCGGAGTCCCGACCGGTCGGCTTCACCTTCAGCATCGGGACGATGCGCCCGCTCTGCCGGCCGCTCTTCAGCTCCTTAACGATCGCCTCGGAGTTCCTCACCCGGTTGCCCTGGCGCGTCGGGTAGGCGATCAGAACGCCGGGGCGGATCTCCGCGCCGGTGAAGTCGGTCAGTCTGGCCTTGCCCATTTCTCTCCTCTGGTGTGCGTAGAATCGTGGATACGCCCGCTCCTCCCGACCGCAATTCGGGAGGAGCGGGCGCAGCTGTGTTCCGTCAGGCGGCGTCGGCGAGCGGGGCGGCAGCCTCCGCCAGGCCGAGCACCTTGATCACCGGCTTGTTGTACGAGACGTCCCGGCCGGCCTTCGTCGTGTAGCTGACGTTCTCGATGGAGAGCGTCGCGCGGACCGGCCGGCCCTCGTAGGCGTCGACGTCGGCGAGCACGTTGTGCAGCACCTTGACGAGCTCCCACGAGCCGGAGTTGAAGCGGAAGAGGCCGAGGTCCGGTGCCTCCGCAAGCTTGAACACCACGTCAATGCTGGGCTTCGGCCCGCGGCCGGACTTGGCCTTGTCCTTGCGATCCTGCAAAAGCGGCGGACAGCCGCACGGTACGCCCTTGTCCTCCTCCGGCGACAGGAATTCCACGCCGTCGCAGTGGTGGACGAGGCCCGTCATGCCGAACAGCTTCATGCTCGCGTCGATCTTCTCGGACGACTCGATGATGATTTCGACCGACGCGGAGTCCGTGAGGACTTCGAGGCTGTCTTCCTTGTCGGTGTCCCACTCCTCCGGCTCACCGCCCATGAGCCGCGCAATCTTGTCGGCGACGACCGGGTCCCCCGTCGTGACCCGCCAGTGGTTCAGCGCCTCCGGCTGCTTGCCGACAAGCCGGCCGGAGCGGAAGCGGCCGACGAAGTCATCGGAAAAGGACCGCTCCTTCGGCTTACTGTCCGGATCGGTCTCCCAGATGCGGCGAATGTTGTCTGCCAAGGTGTGTGCCTCCAGCGTGAGTTCTATGCGTGAGCCAATCCGTCTCCCTTGCTCACACTTTGGTTATGGGGTGGGCACGGTCGGATGTTCAGTGCGGACCCCCACCTACTTCCCGCCCCCGTACAGGTGGTCGGCCAGCCATACAACCCCGGCCACAGCAGCCACCTGTCCGGCGCGGGTGTGCAAGCTGCGCTTTCGTGCGCCCAAGACGTAGCGCAGGTGCGATGAGAGGGGCGCATCGTCGTGGCCCGAGCGGATGGCCACCCACTCCGCGACGGCGAAGTACGTGACCCATCCGCCCCATACGAGGGCCCACCGGCTGCGCGGGGTCATGCGCTGTGCCTGCGCCGGGGTACATCGGGCCCGGCCGCCAGGATCCACACCGTCGAGCCGTCGTCCTCCGTACCGGCGCACTCCAGTCGCGGGGGTCCGTAAGTGCACTCACGGACAGCCGCGTACTCCCGCTCAGCGCGGGGGACGAACGGCCTCCGCTCCCGCTGCGCGGCCTCCAACTCCTGAAGCGACTCGTACACGGGCCGGAGGTGGCTCTCCATGAGATCCCGTGCTGTTTCGAGATCCACCATCGTCTTGCTTCGGACGCGATGCACCTCCGCCGCGAACTCACGATGCCGACGCAGTTCCGCGGACAGGTCGGCAATCTCGCGCGCCTTCCGCTCCAGCGCCTCCGCGCCGTGGTTGAACTCGTCGACGGCACGCCGGCGGGCGGAGAGCCAGGCGGTGCGGTAGCGCCGCACCTGCTTCAGGAGCCCGAGGTTTGCGGCTACGAAGCCGTTGCAGAGGTGACGCAGCCGCGCCGCCTCGTCCTCCGCGTCGACGAGGTCCGTCGCCAGGGCCCGCGCACTCTCGTGGTAGTACGCCTCGATGCGCTCGTCGCGCGTGCGCTCAGACACCGCTCTCCGCCTCTCTGACGGCCTGCGCAATAACGGCCGACCACATGTGTGCCTTACGTGCTACGGCGCGCTCAAACGGGCCGTGGTACGCCTCGAAGGCCTCGCTCGACGACGGCGCAGACGCGAGCAGTAGGCGGAGCTGAAGCGCCCGCGCGTAACGCCGGTAGGTGCGCAGCTTCTCCCGGGCCTGCGCCAGGTCCCAATACGTGCGCTCCTCGTGAATTAGCCGGTAGCCGCCGCCCTCACACCGGTTGCAGTCCACGGCGCGCCCGTGCCACGGAGTCTCGCGAAAATCCTCCCGGTCGAGGCGGCGTCGGCATCGGCCGCACAGGAGCGTGTTCTTCCCATGCGGGTGCCGACGCTCGAAGTCGTCGCGAATGGCGTCCGCCAGGGTGTAGCGGCGGGGGTTGGCGACGGTCATCGCTTCCCACCTCCCGCGAAGTTCGCCAGCATCGTGGCCAGCCACATACCGGCAATCTGCTCCGCTATGGCGTCGGACCAACCACGCTTCCTTAGGTCCGCTTTCATACCGTCCGCGGCGTCGTAAACAGGCGCGAGCATGCCCGTCACGTCGAGCATGGCCACGGCGATCTGCCGCTTCATTTCCTCCGGCGTGGGCGGTGTCGAGGGTGTCGGACCGTACATCACTGCTCCTTCCCGTGGTCGCCGGCGTAGTCGTCCCGCACCGACTCACTGGCCCGGCGGATCCTGCTGCGCGTCTCCAGTGCCTCCACCGCCCGCTGGCACCCACGGACGATGGCCGACAACTCGTCGGGGAAGTCGTGAAGGCAGACGCGGGCGCATTCCACCTGAAAGGACCCGATGAGCCACGGCTCCCGGATCTCCACGCGGACGAGCCCGGCCCAACTGGGTAGCTCCATGCGGACGCGGTAGAAGAGCGGGGCAGGCAGCTCCGGCGCACCAGCCGCTACGAGGTCGGACACGGACATCAGTCCACCTCCGTCAAGCCGACGAGGATCTCATCCGCGGCGTCCCAGTCAGCCATGTCGCCGAAGTCCCGTACGAGCCGCAGCGCGCGGTGAATCACTGCAAGCTCCGCGCGGGTCACTTCGATCTCGACGGTGGTCGCCGTCATAATCCGTGCCATTAGGTCTCCTCCAGCGCTTCAGTCGTCCACGTCACGCGTTCACGTCGCCGGATGATCCGGCGGAACCACGGCCCCTTGTCCCCCTCGTCGGCGTACCGGTGCGGGATGATGCGGCTACCGCCGATCACCCCGTTGGGACGCCCGGCCCTGTTGCGGCGGCTGTGCCAACGCCGGCGGCCGGTGTGCGGTACGGGACGACCCGTCACTCCGGCTCCTCTCCCAGGAACCGCGCCACGCTCAGCACGTCGTGCACTCCGTAGCCGTCGGGCCATGTGCGCGACTTGATGAACTCGTAGGCGGCGGCGAGACGGTCGAGGCGGCTGAGCGCAGCCTCGTCGTCCTGGGCGGTCGGCGAGAGGCTGGCAGGGTCGGTGCGGGCCATCAGATCACCTCCGGGTCGATGAGGTCCGCGGCCGTCTCGAACGCCGTGTGTACGGGACCGACCTCGCCGGGGTTGTAGTCGTACTCCCGAACCCGCACCGCAAGCTCGTGAGCGTGCTGCGTGAGGAACCGCTCCGCGAAGAGCGACGCGTCCACCCCGTCGAGGCGCGCGTAATTCTGGAGCCACTCCGTCAAACGTGCCTGCGTGCTGCTCATCGGTACTCCCTCCACTCTTCCTTGACCCGCGCGACCATGGCCTTTGCATCGGCCTCGTTGTACTTGTACGTCCCGCCGCGCTGCTTCGTCAGCAGATGCGCAAGCCGGCGGACGAGCAGCTCCTCCGCGGTGATCACGCGACGTCCCGACCGGCGTCATAACCCTGCTCGTAGAGGTAGTCACCCATCTCGTCGTCGAGCTGAGACAGCAGCATGCGGGCGTCGTCCTCGTGCATGGCAACGGTCGAGATCGTCTCGCCCCGTGCGTTCCTCGTTTCCAGGTCGACGTCGAGCCCGCGCCGACGCACGGTGATCGTCGCTCCTGTGGCTGTGTGGATGGTGCGTCCTCCGTTGATCACGAACGCTCTCCTCTGCTGTGTGGGTACACGCCGAAAGCCCCCGGCGCCGAAGCAACCGGGGGCTGTGGTGATGCGTGAATGCCTAATGCATCTAGATCGGGTTGTCTGGAAGTTCCAGGCGCTCCCACGTCACGGGGTCGCCGTGCTGATCAACCTCGTTCAGCTCCAGGCGGGCCGGGGCGCTTCCGTTCCCACTGTCCAGATAGAAGCCGTCGTCCGCGGCAGCCTGGATCGCTGCTTCGATGGCGCGGGCGTGCTCTTCGAGGGTCATCAGGCCTCGTCCTCCTTCAGGCGGTTCAGAAGCGCCGCCGCTAGCTCCGCGGTCTCCAGGCTGATGTACCGCGTCACGCCCCACGCCTGCCGGGCGCCGTTGCGGCGGGTCAGATGGAAGGCGTCACCGTCGGGGACGACGACGTACTTCGCACGGTCGTTCCGCGCGGTCCGTTCGGCCTCCAGGGCTCCGGCGTACTCGTCGAAGGTCATCGCATCACCAAACCCATGATCACGTAACCAGCGACGAAGCCGACGAGCGCGATAATCAGCAGGTCGAGCATGCTCACTCCTCAGTGCGGTGTCGGGCACTGACCGCGCATGCAGCCGTGCGTCCAGCAGTAGTCGGGGCTGCGCTCGTCGCTCATCGCTTCCTCGTCGACGGGGCCTTGGCGGCCGGCTTCGGGGCGGGCGGTTTGGGCGCCGACTTCGTCGACTTCGGGCGGTCGATGTCGAGCTCGTAACAGCTCGACTGCGCAGGCTCGTCGGCGCCGCACGCCGTCAGCAGAAGCAGCGCCAGGACCACGAAGGCCGACGCGAAGAGAACGTAGGAACGCGGGATCACACCGCACACCGCCTCCCACTTGCCGGCTTTCTCCTGGAGGCTCATGCCGCGACCGCCTTCGCCGTCATGCGCCGCTGAACCTCACGAATAATCCGCTCCAGCGCGTCACGGCTGCCGTGCTGCGTGGTGTACCGCCCTCGCAGCCACGCCCGGGACTTACGGGCGAAGTCAGCAGCGTCGACGATCGGGTCGAGGCTCTCGACGGTGTAGTCCTCGAAGGGCGACGGGCAGGAGCAGCCGGAGTCCGTCGCCCAGAAGAGCGCCCCGTCTGCGTCGCGGCTCCAGGCCACCAGCTTGGTGAAGTCGTAGCTGTCGAGCGTCTCTACCTCGCCCAGCGTCGTGAGCCCGTACGCCTCCGGGCTGTAGTAAATGTTCGCGTCCATGCCCTCTCCTCTGCGCATGCGTGGGAGCGGGGCGCCCTCGTCGGACGCCCCGCTGTGTAAGTGGTTTGCGCTATCGCAGCCGGCGGAACTTGCCGACCATCAGCGCCAGGACGTCGACGCCCAGACAGAGCAGCACGGCAGTGCCGTAGCCGATCGGCGCGACAGGTGCAGCGATCGTGTGGACGGCGCCGACGACGAGCATGACGACCCAAGCCTCCAGGGGAAGGAGCGCGGCGGCGCCCACGAGCTGCGCTACGGCTTGCTGCTCCCGGCGCTTCTGCGCCTCGTCGGCGGTCTCGATTCGGACAGTCACTCGCTCTCCCCCAGCAGGAAGCGGGCGAACAGCTCGACGGCCTGAACCTTCATGGTCAGCGTGGCGCCGTCCTGATACCCGCGGGCATTGGTACTCATGGACTCAACGTGCTCCCGTGCCAATTTCAGGGCGTCGGCGCGGGACATGGCCGGCTGAGCAGCGGCCGCCCGCTCCGCGTTGTAGCGGACCAGCAGATCGACGGCCCGGTCGGTGGCACCCTCGGCGCCGCGGAGCTGCACTTCAGCGCTCACCAAAGCCTCGGTCACCTCCTCTTCCGCGTTCACTCGCCCTCTCCCTTCAGCCGCGCTATCTCCCGCGCCTGGCTCACGATGACCGACTTCAGCTCGTCGACGAGGGAGCCGACGGGCGCAGTCGCCGCGATCTTCGCGAACACGTCGGCGGTGACGAGGTCACTCGACTCCCAATCGCTCTTCTCCGCGGCCGTAGTGTGGATCACCATGCGGGCGGGCTCCCGACGCAGTGCGGCTCGTGCCGCACGCGCCTCCGCGACGAGCGCCGCGTTCTTCTCCCGCTCCTCCCGCAGTTCGCGGCGAAGAGGCTGGACCGTCTTCGCGTCCAGCTTCTCGAAGCTCTCCTTCCAGACGTCGCGCTGATCGCGGGCCTGGCGGAGAAGATCGGCCTGTGCGTGGAACTCCGCCCGCAAACCGTCCCGCTCTTCGGTGATGCACTTCGCACCCTGCACTACCCGCTGCATGTGGTCGACGTCCCATCGGTGCCCGGGGCCGGCGTCGATGTCGATGCCCAATGCATGGGCAACGTCAGCGATGACCTGGCGGGCATCTCCGCCACGCCCGTTCTCCGCTCGAATCAGCCGCGTGTGTTCCTCGTCTGCGGCGTCGAGCATGGCCTTAACGGCACCCGCCGGGATCATCCGGCTGTGGTGCGAGCGGCGCACGCTCTCCGGCGTGTATCCGCCAGTTGTAATCCAGTCCAGCGGCCCGTCCGTGTGCCTCACGCCGCCCTCCGCTGTGTACCGGTGACGAACTCTCCGCCGCTCGCAACCGGCGGCCGACCAATTACGTGCTTCTTCGCGTCCGACTCCCAATCGAACGTCTTCCGCAGTGCCTTGAAGTGCTCGAAGACCTGCGGCCCCGACTCAACCTTGACGAGCTGCCATCCCTCCGAGCGGACGTGCAGCACCGCGGAGCCGTCCCACGTCGGCATCGGCACGGACTCCCCGGTCTCGGCGAGGATGATCCGGTCAGCGTGCCGGTAGGCGGAGAGCTGGAGCGCGACCGACTCGTAAACGGCCTTGCTCGTCTTCCAGTCCAGCCCGATGATCTCGCCGTCGATCTCCGCCACGGCGTCGAAGGAGCCGGCATAGCCGTAGGTGTCGCTCCAGACCGTCTCTTCGAGGTAGAGAAACCGGGGCTGGACGACGTCGAGGAACTCCGAGAACCAGCGCAGGAACGGCTTCAGGTCCGCGTGCACGTGGCGGGAGTTGACCGTCTCCCCGCGCGCCAGACGCTCGAAGAGGTCGTGGGCGTCCGACCCGAGATCCGCGGCGGCTGCGCTCTTTCGTCGGTGCGCGTTTTTCAGATAGTCGATCGCTCCCGCGGGGTCCCGCTGCACGAGCTGACTGACAATGTCCCAGTTCTCGACTGCGGCCTTAGCAGACTCCAGGGCCGCCCAGAACGTCAGGTAGTCCTTCGGAAGCTGCCCAACGACCGACGTCACCCCGGGCACCTTCACCCGCGCGTCGTCCGGGTCGATGTAGAAGCGGGACGACCCCCGCCTCAGAGTCCGTACTCCTGCCATGTGCACTCCCTCTGCTGTGTGCTTACAGAGGGGTTATGGGGTGGGCGCGTCAGGATGTTCAGGTCGTCGACAAGATCCTTCCTCGCCGTCCGCCCGAGACAGACTGAGGGCCAAAGTGGCGAATCTGACCCCTTATTTCAACTCTCTTTACACGCGTATAGAGAAAGTTGAAATAAGGGGTCAGATTCGCCACTTTGGCCCAGGGAGATGGACGAGCCGGCCGACGTCGAGCGGCAGTTAGGCCGCTGACCTGCGGCGACTGTGCCGACGAAGCTTGGTCAGCACCTTCTGCGCCGACTCCAGTTCAGCGTCCAAAGTGGCACGCTGGCCGTCGGTCATCTCGTCGATGGTCGCCGCGGACAGCTGACTCAGGATCGACGCCACGCCCTTGGCCAAGCGGATGTGGTCGGCTACGAAGGCGCCCATCGGTCGCGCCTTAGGCTGCTCCGGTGCTTCCTGCCGCTTCTCCGGCTCATGCTCGGCTTCCGGGGCCGCGGAGGAAGCAACGGACGCTGCCGCCTCTTTACGCGCAACAGCGATCACCGCCGTTCGTGATGCCTGCTGTTCGCGCCACCGCTCCGCCGGGCCCAACTCTTTCAGGCCCAATGCGTTGAGCACCGCCGGAGGAAGCTGCTGACGGATCATGTTGCCGATGTGGTACCGCACAGCCGCCTGGATCGCCGCCTGACTGTCCGGCGGAATGTTCGCCTGCGCGTACACCTCCGCCGCAAGCTTGCGGTACTCACCACTTCGGCCGGACCAGTCGTCTGTACGCCTGCGCAGCTCGATCATGACCTGCGCCACGTTCTTCAGCAAGATCGTCTGCTCGCCCTGGATCTCCTCGTGCCGGCGCAGCGACGCGGCGCCCCGGGCAATCAGGCTCTTGGTGGACTCCCTCCGCAGATTGAGCGTCGGAGCGCTATCCGTCCTGTCTACGGCCGCGCCTCGGCTCCGGGGGACGGGGTCCTTCGACGGCGAGGGCATGATGCGTAAGCTCCTTACGGCGGGGAGTTCCAGAGTAGCGGCAGCTTAGGGTTCCCTGTCTAGGGTGCCCGTGAAGACTACGTAAAAGGTTTCTGACAGACACCGCAGATGATCGGGCCGAGGTCGGCCGTCGACTGAGCCGCCCAAATCTTCCGCGCCGGCGCGCAGCCGCCGCATTGGAAGCTAGGTCGAGCAGCACGCTTGGCTGCCGGCTTTGGCGGTTCGAGGTGAGGGAGGACCGTCGGGAGAATCCGCGTCAGCGTCTCGATATCGCGAGTGAACCGCTCCAGTGACTCAGAGCTCATCCGCGGGTCCGGGTATCCCTTGACCTTGTCCCGCTCGCGATCATCCGGCCACTCCAAACCCACCTCCAGCGCCGCCTTTACATAGGCGTCATTGTGGTAGTAGCCCCGCGTCGCGGTGTCTCGCACGCCACGCTGCCAGCACAGCACGTGCGCAGCTTCGTGGAGCAGCGTCGTCACGGCGCACTCAGCGCTCGCGGAGAGTGTCTCGGTGCTGACGACGAGGCCCTTCAGCGTGCCCACGTCAGTCAGGCTCCACCGGTCCGGCCCGTGGTCAGCGGGGGGAGGAGTGGTCACTACAGCAATCTGCGCGTGGGGGAGTTCGCTATGCGTGTCTCGGATGTGAGACCACGCGGCCGTCAGGGCTTCCACCAGTGCGCCGGGTGAGGTCGGCATGATCGCCAGGGTACGCCCGGAAGGTGCAGTTCACTCCCGTCCGTAAGTGCACTCACGGATGAGCCCGCGCGCGGACGCCGCCCGGTATGCCCTCCCGCCTGCGGTTTCAACCCACGATGTGTCGCACGTCACAGGGTCATGCGTAGGTTCGGTCATGCCCATAGCCCACTCATGGTCATGCCCGGAAACGCAAAAAGCCCCCGCCCTCCCACAAGGGGAGGACGGGGGCTTCGGGAGTTACTGCTCAGTTACTGGACTTACCTTCCGCCTCGTCGACTCACCGACGAGGATCGGGAGCATGACGGCGCCGACTACGGCCGCCTGCTCCACGTAGCCGCTGACGTCGAGGCCGAGCCACGCACCGACGGCGAGGATGACGGACGCGAGTGCTGCACGCAGCCGGACCGGCTCCTGCGCGGCGAAGAGCTGGAGGGCGACATACGCGCGGAGGATGGCGTCATTGATGCGTTCGGTGATCTTGGACATGGGGTCCTTTCAGGAGAGCGATCGTGCGTAGTGGCGGCGCGACTCGTCGGTGTGGATGACGTCCCACACCTCCTTCACGCGCGCCTTGAGGTCGTCGAGGGACCCCTCATTGCGGACGACGAAGCCTGCGTCGGTCTCCGTTAGGGCTCCCTCCGACTCGTGGTCCAGGTGAGGAATCCCGGGCCGGTCGATGTAGATCAGACGGAAGCTGGCGCGCGCGAGACTTCGGGCCTCGTTGGGATACCGCACATCGGTGATCACACACGGTCGGCCCGTCGTCCGGGTCACCTCGTCGACGCGGGCCAGGGCGGCGCGGAGCCAGAAGTCCTCGTCGATGGCGCGCATGGAGGCGCCCAGCTCCTGAAGGATGCGGCGGACCTCCGGCTCCTCCTTGGCCACCTCCCAGCCATCCCGCGACACTGTTTCTGTAAGCCGTTCGACGTCGGGGCTGAACGTTGACGTCCAGACGATCGGGTCCAGCCGCAGCGCCGCGTCCTTCAGCGGGTCCGCGAAAGCGACGCGGTTGTACCCGCGGTTCTCCACGAGCCATTGGCCCGCGGTGTCCTTGCCGGACCTGGCCCGGCCGATCAGTCCGATATGCATGTGTCCCTCTCCCCTGCGATGGGTCGTGCAGGGGTTATGGGGTGGACGGTCCGTGATGTTCAGCCGGACGACGTGATCGTTTACAGCGGCAGGAGCGGCGCCAGGGCGCGCACCATCCACCGGGCGAGCTGCTCGTGCCCGGCGTCAGTGGGGTGGACTCCGTCGACGCCGATGACCGTCGAGGCGTTCGCCGACGTCACAAAGGGGTTCTGCGTGCTGATGATGGTGCCTGCCCCGTTCCGCGTCTCCCCCGTGACGAGGGAGATATAGGGGAGCCCGGCCGTCGCGGCCTCTGTCCGGAGCGTCGTGTCCGTGCTCGTGATGCTCCCCGCCGGCGTGGCGGTCGGGGAGATCGGGCCTACCACGATGATCTGCGTCGACGGGAGCCCCGTCTTCGCCGCGGAGTACAGGGAGGCTGCGGCCGCCTGGATCGCCGACTGTGAACCAGAGTTGTCGTTGTACCCACCCTTGATAATCAGCACGTCGGGCGAGTAGGCCACCACGTCGGCCGCCAGGCGGTCACCGAAGACAGCGCTCGTACCGGCAGTGATGTACCCCGTACCGCCTCGTCCCTGCTCCCAGACGTCCGTCACGCCCATCATTCGCGCGGCGCGGTAAAGCCATGTGCCGACGCCCTGGCCGGCGTTCTGCGAGCTGCCGTCGGTGATGGAGTCACCTAGTGCCATCAGTCGTCCGCGGGCCGTCACAGGGCGCCACAGCGAGTAGGACGACCCGATGTAGATACCGCCAAACGGGACGTTGTACAGGTCGAGTCGCAGACGACGAGTCGCCGACGAGCCGAATGCAAACTTGATCATGTGACCGGAACCGGTCGTTGTCCCGCCCATGAGCTGCGGGGTGTTGGTCAGCGGCCGGCCGTCAATGCTCAGCTTGTAGAACGAGGCCGTTGCCGACATGAACTTGAAGCGCATCTCGACGTCTGGCGCATCCGTCACGAACTCAAACGCCCAGCTGTTCTGCGGCGTCGAGTAGCTGTGCGGATACCGCGACGTTGGCAGGGCGTAGGAGGTATCGGGCGCGCTGGCACCGATGGCGAAGTCGGTCGCCCCCAGGAAGAGGAAGTCACCCCGGACGTCAGAGCCGCTCAGCGTCACCAGCGGCGGCGCGTACTTGACGGCGCCGGAGATACTGCTCGTCGTCGTCTGCGTCGTCTGGATCGTCGGCGCCGTGCCGGAGTACAGCGGGTCGGAGAGCGCCAGGTCCGCGATTCCTCCGCGCCGAATCGTCTGGCGCTGACGGCCGGCGATCCACGCCTCGTTGACGGCGATCCGGTCCGTGGCCGACGCCAGGGCGGCGCCGGTGGCGTAGGCGCTGTTCGCCCTCGTTACCTCCGCCGCGATAGCGCCGTCGGTATACGTGTGTCCGGCGGATATCGCAGCCGTCTGCGCGGCAGCTGCGGAGCCGGCCGAGTCTGCGCCGACGTCGGAGGCTGTCAGAGCCACCGCACCCGTGTGGCCGTTCACCGACGTGATCAGCGGTACGCCGTCGAGCGGGTGCCCGGTGGGCCAGGTCGTCGTCTTCGGGCCGTAGATCGTCCACGAGGCAGTGTCGATGTAGAAATCGCCGTCCGCGCCGGTACCAACCGACGGGGCGCCGGATCCGGAGAGGATGGTCCGGCCGTCCGTCCCGTCCGTACCGTTAGCTCCGGGAGGCCCGACGACCGGGTAATACGTACCCATCGACGGATCGGCCGGCGCGATGTCGGCCAAGTTGACCGTCGGCGTTCCCTGCGGAAGCGGGATGGAGTAGGTCCGTGCCGATACGTCCTTGAACCGTTCCGTCACGCCGTAGAGCCAGCCCGTCGGCTGACTGTTCGGATTGTCCGTCGCGATCAAGATGACGGAGAACATCCCGCTCGTGTCGAGCGTCACCGTTACGGAGCCGGCCGCAATGGTGTCTGCGCCGGAGAGAGTGAGTAGGGCCGGAGCCGTGAACGTGACCGTCCCGACGAGCGGCGTACCGTCGGGGCGGACGTAGCGCCCGTTCAGCGTGACGGTGGCGATGCCCGGAGGCATGGGCATTAGGTTTCTCCTCTCGGAGGCGGCTGACGGCCAATGAGCAGGTGCTCCGCGTCGTGGCCGGCCTGCCACTCGCGCACCCGGGTCACGTCCTCGCGAATAGCGGCGACGTCCTCGCGAACTGCGGAGATGTCGCCGCGGACGTCGACACGGACGTCTTCAATGCGCTGATGTACGGCGCACTTGAACTCCTCCAGCGCCTCGCGGGTGGCCGTGCCCTCTGCCGCCACCGCGCCGCGGGTCCGCCGGAGGAGGTTCAGCACGGCGGGGAGGGCGCCGAGCCCGGCGGCGACGACTACCGCCACCGCCGAGATCACGGCCACCAGGACGTCAGGCCCCATCAGTCGGTGACCCCGAATCCGTACTTCGCGCCGAGCTTTGTCAGCGACGTCCGGCCCGGGATTCCGTCAGCGTCCGCCCCGGAGTAGCCCAGCCGGCGCTGCCAACCTGCGTAAGCCGTTCGCGTGAGGCTTCCGAAGGAACCGTCCTTCGCGTACGTCGAGGAGAGCAGCCCCTCGGCCTGGAGCGCGGCCTCCACCGGCCGGACGTCGTTGGGGTGCGTCGTCCCGCCCTGCGGAAGACCAGGGTCACGCCGGGCCGCAGCGATCAGGCGGGAGAGGCTGACGGTCGGCTTCGACGGCTGCGGGGCCGGCGTCGAATCACCGCCTGCGGCGAGCAGCGCCGCGCGGTCGATTGCGCCCGGGTCCCAGTGGTCGTTGCCCGGGATGTTGCAGTGGCCGTAGTGGCCACCCTGCGATGTCCACGTCGACGTCGAGCGGCTCGACGCAGCCGTGTACGAGTCCGCGAGTGCGCCCGCAGGCCAGGCGTCAGGGACACCCCACGAGCGGATAGCGCGCATGAGGGCCGCGAAGTTCTTTCCCGGCCGCCAGTAGCCCGTAAAAGGCTTGCTCGCTCGGGCCAGGACTTCAATCTGTACGCAGACCCGCCCAGTCCTGTTCGTCCGCAGCGTCCCCGCGTTCCGCAGTGCCCGCGCGCTCTGGTTCAGCGGGCCGTACTGCGCCAGGCGGTCGGTCGTCGGGTCGTAGAGGATGTGCGGCTCGGAGCTGACGTCTATCAGGTACTGGCCGACCGATGCGAAGCTCGCGTCCCCTGCCCCACTCTCCGTGGTGTGCCAGACGACCCGCGGAGGAGCGTCGGGCGTATCCATCGCGCCGCCGATGCTGCCGTCTCCGAGTCGCTCAGCCTCAGCTATCCAAATCTCACCCATTACGTGTCCTCTCCAGGCATGAAAAAGACCCCGACGAGGCGGGGTCCGAAGTGGTCTATGAAGTTTGTTACGAGAGTGTGTAGCGCACGCCGTCAAGGGCAATCCATCTGGCCACGGCCCCGACCGGGGCGCTGCCCGTCGGCGGCAGTACGGCCGTCAGGTTTCCATTCGGCTGCACCGTCAGCCACCCGAAAAGATCGGCCGCCCATTCGGTTGCGACGATGAATGTCCGCTCCTGTGCCGGGCGGATTGCCGTCGGGAGGCTTGTGAGGCGAAATGCCGTTGCGTTGGTCATCGACGCGAAGCTTGTTTTCTGAACCTTGCCGCGGAGTTCCACGGAGCCATTGATAATCCGGTAAGCCGGCGCAGTGGTGGTGTACCCCGTGTATCCCGTGTCGAAAGCCAGTGGCACCCAATCGCCCGGAAGCATCGTCACCCACGACGTTCCGTCATAGAGTTCCTTGCGTTTTTCGGCTACCAGATAGCATTCCATTCCCGCCGTCGGTGACGGAACGGTTGCCGCTCGCTCGTTGGCGTCGGCGAAACGCATGTTTAGCTTCGGAACGGCGGCGTTTACTAGGTTGCCGACTGCCGTTTCAATGTTGGGCGGGTCGCTGAGCAGCGGGTACGGGACGTTCTGATTCAGCCCGTCGACTCCAGGCATGCAGGATTCTCCCCTGATAGGTAGCGAGTGCGCCTATTGGGCGCTGAATAGCAACGGCCGGACGTCAGGGGGCCGTAGCGCCGACGACGAGCCAATTCCCGTCCGCATTCACGGCGACCATGACGTGGTCTCCGACGCTTGGCGTGTAGTGCCGGAGGCGCCGGACGGACGGAACGGCGCCGGCGGCTGTGGTGATGGTCACCGTCCCGTCCCCGTTGACGGCTGCGACCGTGGCCATGCACCACGAGGCGCTGAGCTGCACTACAGCAGCCTCTGCGGCCCGCTGGACAGCCTCCGCTAGGCGCGTCATTCCGTGTCCTCCTTGCCGCCCCGCAGGGTGATCGTCGAGCTGCCCGCGGCCGTCAGTGGGATCGTCAGGGCCTGGACGAGGAAGAGATTTCGTCGGTCCGCGTAGCGCACTCTGACGACGTCCCCCGGCTCCAGCGCAGGGTTAGGGGACGCGGAAATTGATGACTGAATGTTCGGTGCCGTGGCGTCGAAAAGCATTGACTGTGCTGCGGCAGTGCACCCGGCCACCGTCGTCAGCAGGGCGGAGGAATAGAATTTCGTCACCTTGCCGAATGGGCCGCCCCAACGAGTCGGGCTCGACGGGTCATCGTCATAAACGGTCGCACTCACCGGCGTTGTGTTTGCCGATGTGTTTTCTCCAGAGACCTGCACAGCGTTGTAAACGGCCGATCGTGACATGGTCCGGGCGGCCGACATGAGCGTCCCGCCCTCACCCTCCGCGATTTCCCATACAACCGGTGACGTTAGGACGTTGGGCGAGTCGGCGATCACGTATCTGTTCGTTGCGTCACAAAAAATCTCCGCGTTCATCGCCCGAGCTATTTGTACTACCGCATCCCATCGGTCTGCCTGCGAATTCCACGTAGCAACCGGGCATACGGGGTTTCGACTGTCCGCCGTTGCGTTCACGATCACGGCCGACGGATCGGTTTCGTGAATCAGGTAGGTGATTGCGTCGACGCACGTCGAGTATCCGTACGTCGACGTCGGCACCGCGAAGCGGTCGTCCTGAATGGCAACTTCCGCGGACTTTCCTGTGAGAGTGATAGGTCCGCGGTGCACGTCGGCCGACGGCTCGTCAATTCGGAAAGTCCCGAGAGGGATCCACTCTGTGCCAGCCGCGAACGGGATTCCCCGGTATACGCGTAGCTCCTGCCCGTACACGGCGAGCGGATCCGTCGGGCTCCATGGGAGGAGCGACAGATCCGCCACCGTCAGGGCGAGGGAGCGCCGTACCTTCGACCCGCGGTCCAGGGTCACGGCGCCGTCTGAGATCGGGATGTCCGACCGGGTAAGCGCGCCGTCGTAGTACGCGTCTACCCGGACCGCCATGCGGTGAGAGACGGTGAGCGCCTGGCGGAACGCCGGCGTGGTCGTCTGCATCATGCGCTCCCGGTGAGGACGCTGAGCCAGTCAGAGTGACCGGTGAGGACGTCGAGCCAGTCAGTCGCCTCAGCCTCCAGCGACGCCCAAGTTCGTGTCGCCGATCCGACGAGGCCCCCGACGGGACGGTCCACTTCCGTCAGCGGCAGGGCCCAAGTACGGTCCTGGTAGCGCGCCCACCGGACGATGTGCGTCTCTGTGACATCGCCGACCTGGACGTAAACGTCTTGCTCGCCCCACGTCGAGGGCCACTGGATCATTAGGGAGTCGCCCGTCTCCAGCAGCCACCACAGGCGGGTTATCTCGTCCCGCGTGGCCGTTACGACGGTCATCGTCCCTGTGCGGCTCGTGCGGACGTCAGAGATCACGATGGGCGTTGCGCGCCCGGTAATTTGGTGCACCCCTTGCCGTGCGGCGCGGGTCCAGTCAGGGACCGTGTCGACGGTGAGCGTCAGGGACCGTACGGGCTGCGTGGGATCCTTGATGACAATGTCTGTCGCGGCTGGCTCGGGCAGGCTGATAGGCCTGGACGTCGTCCGGAGGTAGTCGCTTCCGGTGTAGACCCGGAGGTGATACCGAACCGGCACGCCCAACGGGGCCTCGTAGTCCGACGCGATGGCGACGTCACCAGTGATGGGGACCGCCACCATGTCGCCGGACTCAGCGCGGACTGGAGTCATCGCGCCGTCGTCCCGCACTCGCCACAGGCCGTAGTGCGTGTGGCCTCCAGTCGTCAGGCCCTGAAGGGTGATCGCCGCGCCGTAGACGTCTGGGATCACGTCGGCGAAGAGACCCAAGCCGCCCACGCCCACCATGACTTCGTCAACGAAGTAGTCGATGAGCGTCGGCGCCAGGATCCGGATCGCAACCCTGAGGAAGACTGCGCCGTCTGGCGCGACGTCGGAGCCCATGAGTGCGTACCAGCCGCCGGTACCGCTGGTCACCCATCGGAATACGCCGCTGCCGACCTCGGCCATGGCGGCGTCGTACCAAGTGAAGATGACGTCAAAATCGACGGTGTGGGCCACGAAGTCGTGCCAGAGGTACGCCGTGCACTTGTACGTCGTCCGCGGCGTGACTGGCACCGTGCCCGCCATCTGCACAGTGGAGAGAGGGGCGCCCGGAGTAGGCAGGATCGCCATCGACGCCCCACCGGCGAAGACGGTCCCTGTCTGGCGCTGGATGGTGCACCCGGAGGCCGCCGTCCAGGCGGATACGTCCACCTCCATAGACTGTGCGCCGTAGCCCAGGAGATTTCCGGCGATCAGCGGCGCGGGCATGAGGCCCACGTAGTCATAGAGCCACGTCTGTGCGGCGGCCGTGGCCTGCGGGCGGACTGCGATGCGCGCTGCTGCTGCGCCGACGGGCGCGGTCCCGATGACCGTCAGGCGGTTCCATGAGCCGGCGGTGACTGCTGGCCACGTCGTGGCGGAGCCGGAAAGGAAGGCGTCCGCGGCGTCGTACCAGCGGATTTCGAGGATCACGTCAGTCGTGACCGTCGGCTTCACGTAGGCCAGACCGACGTATTCAATCCCGGTCGTGATCGTCGTTCCGCCCGCGCTATTCGCGCGCGTGTTGCCAGCCGCGACGGACGTCAGGCGGAGGCTGTACCAGCCTTCCCAGGAATCGGTACTGACCCGGTCAACAGTGCAGTTGGTGAGCGCGGCCCATCCTGTGGTGTCTGTCTCGGCTGAGGCTTGGTTGTAGCCGAGCAGGTTCCCCGCCCATGTCTGCGGGAGCCCCAGGGTGATCACGTCCGCCGCAACCACGGCGCCGGCGGAGAGACCAGTCACCGTGATCGTCACGGCCGCGTACGTCGCTCCAGCCGGTGCCTTAGCCGTCACCTGAGGGGGCGGCGTGTTCCAGGCAGTCGAGTTGGCCAGGGACGTTGCAGCGCCCGCGGACGTCGAGATCGGGGAGCCCCCGGACGACGCGGCGTACCAAGAGATCGACACGGCCGACGTTCGGCCCGAGGCAGCGACCACGTTCGCGAAGAACGCGTAGGCCTGATACTCCTGGCCAGCCACGACGGCAACCCTCGTCGCCGTCGTCGCCGTCACCGTGCCGGCGGCCGTCGCCGTCAGGCCGAGGGACTTTGCCCCCTGATAGAAACGGCTGGACTGCGAAAGCGTTGTATTCGCGCCCGCAGTCCAGCCGCTCGTGTTCGTTTCGACACTGCTCGTATTCGCAGGCAGCAGGTTCGTACCGACACTCATCCGCCGTCCCCGCCCTGCTCGCCGCGGAGCGGTTCAGTGGTGGACGGGGGCGGCTCTACCTGAGGGGCCGTGTAGATCGGCATCTCCGACTCCTCGTCGACGGGAGTCGGCTCGTCGGTCGGTTCATCTGGCATCAGAGCCGCCTTCCTGTGATGAGTGCGTCAGCGGCGAGGGCGTCGCGCTGCTCGATTCGGACGTCAACGATGTCTGTGATTTCGCGGTCTCCGACGTAGACGTGCACGTCGGCGTACAGCTGCGTCGGGGACGTCGACGGGGTGAGTCCGCGCAGACTCGCCGCCTGGCGAACCATGGCCCGGGAGTCGGACGCGCTGTAGACCTGCGTCGGGGCGAGGAAGCGGACTAGCTCCGGCCCCTGCTCGCCGACCCATGCCAACTCCCCGATCCCGGGGAACCCGCCGTTCGCGTAGCCACCGGGGCGGTCGTAGGCGCGCGGGAGGGAGCCGTACCGCGACATCGCGTACCGCATCGACGAGTAGATGTTCGCAATGGGGTCCACGCTGACGCCGTACATGTACGGGCCGATACCACGCATGGCGCCCGCATAGGCCTCGAACGTCGGTTTGATGACCTGCATCAGGCCGACACTGGGCGTGCCCGACCTCGCGTTGACGTCCCAGAGGTTGACGGCGCGGGGGTCACCGCCCGACTCCTGGTTCATCCGTCGGAGGGTCGTGTCCGCCATGCTGGTCGGCTGTCCGACGAGGCTCAGCGCTCGGAGGACCGCGGGGCGCCAACGAGCAACGCCAGAGCCGCCGTTACCCCCGCCCCCACCTCCGGAGAGGTAGGTCATTGGATCAACCGGCGTCCCGTTCATCCTCGCTTCGAGGTGCAGGTGCGGGCCGGTGACGTTGCCCGTCGCGCCGACTCGTCCGATCGTCTGTCCCTGGCGGACCGTGTCGCCGACCTTCGTCAGAATCTCCGACAGGTGGGCGTACAGCGACGTCAGACCCCCACCATGGTTGATCATGATGTGGTTGCCGTACGGGCCTCCGCCCGTCGCCATCGTGACCCGACCACCGGCGACGGCGCGGACGAGGGTGCCGACTGCCGCGGGGAAGTCGAGGCCAGTGTGCCGACCGGACGACCACATGCCGCCGGCTTGCCCGAATGGGGTGCCGGGGCGAGCATCGACGGGGGCGGACCAAAGGCCTCCATCGCTACCGCCGAAGCTGAACCATTCGAGCGCCTTTTCCTTCAGGCCTTCGAGCATTTTCAGCGGCATCTTCCCGAGGGCCTGCGCCCACCGGTTCGAAGCCAGGTCGCGGACCTTGTCGCGCACTCCGCCAGTCAGCTCGTCGAAGAGCGCACCGGGGTCGCTCAGTGCGTCCCATCCGCCCTTCAGGACGGCGCCGACGCGCGACGCCTTGCCCTTTATCCAGTCGACGATTCCGCCGTCTGCATAGGCAGGCATGCCGGCCGAGATAGCGCGCTGCACGCCGGATATACCGCCGCTACGCGCTGCTGCATTCCAGGCGTTGATCCGGTCGGCACCGACGGCCCGCGTCCATTCCGGCCGCATGATTGCCTCGCCACCGCCAACGGCGATAAGCCGATCATCTCGTCCCGGGGAATAGCCGGACATGATGCCGCCGGTGTGGAATCCCTTGAATTCCTCCAGCTTCCCAACACCGGTGATGCCGGCAACCGCGTTCCAGACGGGAAGGATTCCCTTGTTGTACACGATCTTGGCTACGAATTCGACGGGACCCTTTGTGATTTCCTTAATCTGGTCCCAAGCTCGTCGAATGCTGTCCTTCGTCGTCGAGAACCCGTCGGCGAGGGAGTCGAGCAGTGAGCGAAGTCGATCAACCTGGGGCTTGACGCCCTCCCGGTACAGCCACGCCGCCTTATCTCCGATCCATGAGAAGATCGGAGAAATGAAGTTGTCCCAGAGCCAGCGAACGGCCTTGCCGAGGAATGCAATCTGCTCCGCGAACCCCTGGAAGGCTGGTTTCACTCCGGCATTCCAGAGCCAAATAGCCTTGTCGCCTATCCACTGGAAGACGTCGCGGAAGACTGCCTCCCAGAGCCACAGGCCGACCGCTCCGAGCGCCTTGAACAGCAGGTAGAGCGGCGTCAGGACGGACACGGCTACGATCTGAAAAAGGATCTTCGCCGCTTCCCAGATGAAGGAAAACGCTGGTCCGATGGCGTGTTCCCAGAGCCAGAGGGCGCCTTCGCCGACGGCTTTCAGGATGATCCAGAGCGCCTCGAATACCGGCTTCAGAACCTTCGCCCACAGGAATTCTGTCGCTATCTTGATACCGGCCCAGGCAGTGTCTACTGCCGTCCGGAACCAGCCGACGTTGTTGTACGCCCAGACGACGGCAGCAGCGAGGAGCGCTATGACAATGACAACGGCGCGAATGATCGGAACGATACCTGTCGCTCCCAGAGCCACCGCGAATCCCGACGTCGCAATCGTCGCCAGCACCATGACGGTCTCATAAATCCCCATCGCCACCGCAAAAGCGGCCATACCAAGGGATATTGCCTTGGAGGCGAAGTAGATCCCCCACAGGGCGATAACAAACTCCGGCGCATTCTGTGAGATCCACGATATGGAGCTAATCACGGGAGACAGCACCGTCATCATGGCCTGCGATACCGGCGAAAGGGCCTGCGCGACGTCAAGGGCCGCACGGAGGATATCGCCGAGGAACGATGCCAGCCCTGGCGATGTATCCTTGACGTATTTCAGGAATCGCTCGAAATCGGGAGAGCCCTTCAGGCTCGTCCCCCACGTCGCAAATCGGCCCGTGATTCGGTCAGAGGCGGCAACGATACCGTCCATGTGCGGCAGGAAAGCATCAATGACGCCCGCCATACCCTTGACGACGTTTCCGAACGCCGTACCAAGTCCGATGATTGCCGGCTCTGCGCTCTCGCGAATGTCGGCCTTGAATTCCTGCCAGAACGGCGTCTTGAGCTGCGCCGATGCTTTATCCATCAGCGTCCCGACCGCGGATGCGGCAGAGAGCACAAGCGGTGTCAGTCCGGGAAGCGAGTTCTTGGCTCCGTTAACTCCGCGGGTGAATAGCGGCAGAACCTCGGGCTGTAGCTGCGTGTGCCAGTCGCGGAACGCTACCTTCAAACCGTTCGGGCCGGCGATGGAGTCGAAAAGTTCTCGTCCCGCCGGCGTCATCTTCGCCAGAGCGGCGGCGTACTCATCCGCCTTCGACGTCGACTGCGACAGGGCTCCGAGACCCGAAAGACGGGCCGACTCGACGCCCCGTTCCGCAGCCTCGACGGCCTCAGCGGCAGACACCTGCGCGCTCGCCGCGTTCTCTGCGGCGTCAACAACACGCTGCTGAGCGTCAGCTACGGCCTGCGCCGATTCGATCTGCGTCCGAGCTGCTGCGCGCTGAGCTTCTGCGACCGCCTTACTCTGGTCAGCCACGTGCCGCTGTGCATCCTGCATCCGCTCTGTGGCGGACCGGACCGCATCGGATCCGTCGACTCCCGCGGCCCTGGCCTTTGCGGCGTCGGCCTGGAGGTCGGCGTACTGCTGCCTCTGCTGCTTAGCGGCCAATACGGCTTGCTCGTACCGGAGTTCGACTTCCTCGCGCTCCATCTCGGAGACGGCGAGACCACGCTCACGCATGTTCTGGAGGTCGATCTCCGCCCGTTGGACGCGGAGGGTCGCTTCTCGCTCGTCGAGGGCGCCGTCAGCCAGCCGGTCGTTGAGATCACGGAGCTGACGTGCTGCGTCGGCACGCGCGTCGGTGAGATCCTCCTCCGCCCGGCGGGCGGCGCGCTTCGCATCGGCGAGCGACTGCTCAGCGCGGACCACCGCTTCCGCGGCCTGGCGCCTATCGTCCGCGGCCCGCTGCGCTGCCTGTGCGACGGCGCGTTCTGCGTCGGCTACCTGGCGGTTGGCCTGCGAGATGCTGCGGGCGGCGTTGCGGTGGGCGGCCGACAGGGCGTCCTGTGCTCCGGCCATTTGCAGCGCGCGCTGCGCGGACTGCGCGGCGGACCGGCCGCCGGCTTCAGAGGCCTTCGCCGCCTCGTCGTCAGCAGCTTTCTTCGCCGTCAGAGCCTCGGTCACACCCTTGATTGCGGGTACTGCGACGAGAGCAAGGGAGCCAACACCGGCCGCCGCAGCCGTCGCCATTGCGGCAATGCCGCCGAGCCCTGCGAGAAGCGGAGGCGCGGCAGGTATCGCCATCAGCACCGCCATGTTCACGGCCAGGTGCATCAGCGCGCCGGTCGCCTGCGACGTGTCGGCAAACGCCTGGATCCTGAAGACCTTCGTGTCGTCGGCCATCGCCTGAAGCGCTGCAAGCTGTGCGGCAGCAGCGGCTGTGTCCGCCCGGACGTCGATGTCCGCGGCCGTCGCAGAGAGGACAGCTAGGCGCTCCTGTACGGCACTGATCTGCGCGAGTGCCGTTGCAGCGTCCACGTCGATGCCAACCCGCTGATCCGCCAGGGTGTCGAGCTGCGCCCGGAGCGATTGGATTTCGGCACGGGCCGGCGACGTGTCGACGTCTACGTTGATCTCTGGGAGCGAGGCACGCGCCTGCTCGACGACCGCCCGGAGTCGGGCGCCGAACGCCCCGTCGGTCTCCAAACGCACTCGGCCCGGCGTCGCGCTGATCTCCGCGATTGCCTCACGGATTTCGGCAAGGGCCGCACGAGCGACGGCAGTGTCGGCCCGGACAGTCACATTCGGGTGCGCTGCTCCCAGCCGGCGGAGCTGCTCCTCCAGGGCCTCCACCCGCGCGGCTGCGTCCTCCGCGCTGATGTCAATGCCGATCCTCTTGCCGCTGAGTTGCTCCAGCTTGGCCCGGACACGGGCAAGCTGTGCGTCGACACCCGTATCCGACAGGCGGACGTCGAGCTTCGGCATCGCCTTAAACGCGATCTCCAGCTTCCGCCGGATGCTGCGCGCGAATGCACCGCCCGCGTCGTCGCCCTGCCTTCCTGCGATCCGAATCGCGGCAGCACCGCCACGCTGAATTGCCTGCGGGATTGCGATGACGATGCGATTCGCCATCTCATCCCCCATCCGCTCCCCAGCCTCTCGGCCTACGCGGTCGGCAATGGGAAGGATGAGGGTCTTCAGGCGCTCATGGAAATTGGGAACAATCGGCACGACGTCAACGGCTACGCTACCGACTACGTCCAGGTCTCCCGCCATTACGCCTCCCTACGGCTGGTCTCTCAGCCGCGGGTCAATCGCGCGGCGCATTTCGTCGGTCATCCGCGGCGCACTGGCCGTTTTCGGTGGGATCCCCGGACGGGGCATGGGGGCGAACTCGCCAGGCTTTCCGCCGGCTGCGGCAACGGCTACGAGGCGGCTCATTACCAACTCGTCTCGGATCGTCGCCAAGAGCATTTCCACGGTGCTCCACGGCGCCAAGTCGGGGCGAGATTCGCCGGAAGCCTGCTCCAACTCCGCTGGGTCGATGGCGTTGCGGATGGCCGTCTTTGTGGCCGACTCCGGGGGCAGGTGCTCGATAAGCACCCGAAGGCGCCGGACTGAGAGGTGCCCTCGGTAGACGTCGAGGAGGTCAATCCCCCTCCACGCCAAATCTGCCTCTATCGCTTCCGAGTGCTCGTCGAGGACGCGGAGCGTCCAGAGGGCTTTCCCATTGGCTCACCAGCCGACTCCATTGCGGCGGAAGTGAATTCGTTGATTTCCTCGAACGTGCCGTCGAGGTCGATGAACGTCTGGACGTCGTCCTCGTGCAGCACGCCGGCCGCCCACGTGTCGTAGTCGCCCTGACGGAGGGCACGGAGGTACGACGGGCGCCACTGCGTGACAGGCTTAATGCGCAGGTCAACGCCACAGAGCTGCGCGACGCCGTACGCGCCGGCTGCCTCGTTCTCCTGGGCCTTAGCGGGGGAAGTAGTCATATGCGCGGGTCTCCAAAAATCAGGAAGTCGAGGTGCGCGCGGGTCTGAAATGAAGCGGGGCCCGGACCCGCGCAGATACGGGCCCCGCTGGTTTATGGACGACGTCCGGCTTAGTCGAAGAATCCCGATACGTCGATGCCGCCGTACTTGATCGACCGCTTCACGGCCGCTGTGTTGCTGGCGCCCTTGTAGAACTTGAACGTCATCTGCACGGGCATAACGTCAGCCGTCTGTGGCTGCTCGTCGCCGCGCTCAACGACCTTACCGTTAGGCATGTAAAGCCGCATCCGCTTGCCGTTGTCGATCGTGTCGAAAATGAACGCGTAACGGAGGTCGGATGGCTGGTCCGGCATGCTGTACGTCGCAATGTCCGTCGTCGGCTCCAGGGAGGCAACCGGGACGTTGTCGTACAGTGCGCGAACGAGCGGGTTCAGCCCCTCCAGGAACGTGACCTGGACAGACTTCGTCGACTTGGTCATCAGCGTACGAATCGGCTCCAGAGAGCCGGCCGCCTCAATGTCCTTCGTCTCCTCTTCCAGCTTGAAGAGGCCACCCTCAGTGGTCACCCATCCGAGATTCGTCCACCCCGTGGCAGGGTCGGTGAATCCGGTTGGCGACGCGGTGTCCTTAGCCGCCAGGTAGACGAGGTAGTCAGTTGCGCCGAAAGTCAAATCGGCATTGCGGGTATCCGCCATGAGCCCTCCAGGGCATGCGAGAGACCCGAATGCCGACGGCAATCCGGGTCGAAGTTCAGGGGGTTATGCGGCGTACAGGCTCACGGTGTACGTGGCTCCGCGCCGATGAATGGCCGGGTTGGCCCATGGCTGGCGGGACGGGCCGGCGTCGCAACGGACGTCACGGACCACGGCCCCGCCCACCGCGCCCCGGAGAAAGAGGAGTGCGTCCCGGACGGCGAGGCTCAGCGTCCGCGCCTCGTCCGCGGTCTCTGCGAACACATCGACGGCGATCCGGGGATGCGCGGTGAAGCGCTCATCCGCCCCGCCGATTCGCTCGACGCGGACGACGGGGAGCCGCTCCTCCAGGTCGGGCGGTGTCTCCGCGCCGGCCGTAACGCCGAGCGTTGCTTCGATCCACGGGGCGATGACAGATTCGACGTCAGCCACCATGCGCCGCCTTCACGGCGTCGACGGCACGCTGAAGCACCGCGTACCGCGGAACACGTCCGTCGCCGTGCTCGACGCGCCAGGCGTGGGGCGCGACATTCATGACGCGGGCGCCCGATCGGCGTCGAGGCTTGCCGCGAAACGGGACGTTCTTGAAGATCGGAACCACAGTGAAGCTCGCCGCATACAGCCCCGGGTGCCGGTCCTCCATAGGATCACCGACGGGGGCCGTCGACTGTGCGGTCTCCATGATCTTCACGGCAACGGCCTTGCACGGCGCATGCAGCCACCGCTGCCGGAGCATGGATCCGATGCCGGAGTACCGGCCGGTGTAGCGGGATCGGTACGTCATCCGGTCACCTCCTCTACAGATGCCTCGACCCGGGCAAGGGACGTCAGGGGGAAGATCAACGGGCGGCCGATCACCTCGTATGTCTCGGCACCTCGGGTGATTCGATCACCGGCCCGGACGTCAGTGCCAAGGGGAGCGACGTACACCCGCCTCGTCTCCACCGTCGTCGAGGCGTCGTGCGTTTCCGACGACGAGCCGACCGTGACGCCGTACGGACTGATCACCGCACTGTGCGGGACGTCGATGTACGTCCGCGGGCCTGGCACATAGCTGCCAGTCGAGTCCCGGACTGGAGCGCCGGCGCGCTCAATGGTCCAGGTCTCCGACATTAGGGCCCGAATCAGGCTCACGTCGGCCGCCAGACAGTAGCTGGGGCCACGTCAGGCGGCGCGATGTCCAGCATCCCCACGCCCGACGCAATGCCGACCGAACGGCGCAGCCGGCGCCGTTCGTCCTCCGAGAGGACCACACCGGTCTGCGTATCGGCGTAGCTCACGAGCATGCCGCCCGCCTGCTCCGACCGGACTCCGCCGGGGTTGGTCAGAACGCGAGCAGCGACCGCCAGGGCGACGCTCTTCACGCCGGGCTGCGGTGGATCCGTCAGTCGGGCGCCGACCTCTCCGCGGAAGGCGTCGAGGGTCAGATCATGCGCCAGGTCGGCAGACTCCTGCGGGAGCGGCGTGCGCAGGAGGGCCGTCAGCTCACTCGTCGTGAACAGGAGCATCCGCAGCCACCTTCCTTCGACCGGTCCGCCGCGGAGCTGCCCGTTTCACTGGAGCGGGCTCCGGCTCCGTGTGTGCACTTACGGACGGCGGGTCCGCCCACGCTGCCGGGTTGGTGATTCGCGACTCAGCCCACGCAGGGACCTCGTCATCGGGGCCGTAAACGAAGCTGCGGCCCGACTCGTCCACCACGTGAACGATGCTTGCTAGACGTGCCATGCGTGAATGCCTCGCGTTTCTGATCAGGACGACAGGACGTCGGCCACGAAGGTGAGGTCCGGAGCCGCCACGACCGGGAGCGCGATGGCCGTCGCGCGGGTCCACAGCGTCTGGGGATCCTCCGACTTGTACGCACCAACCGCAACGCCGGCGCCGTCACCCTGGAGGCCGTACCGCGGGTCGTTCGCCTCCACCGGGACGCCCCACAGGGTCTTGCCAGCGGCATCACCCTGCTCGGGAAGAAAGAGGATCTTGTCCTCCGGCGTGACGCGGGTGGCGGTGCCATCGACGCTGACCTTCGCGTCGTAGATCACTGGCGGTGGAATGTCGAAGTCACCAAGGATGGTGGTCAGGTCGTCCTTCGTGAGCACAGTCGGCGCCGAGGACGCACCTCGGTAGGCGAGTTCGCGAAGCTGCTTGTTTCGCCGCAGGTAGTTGTAGATCTTGCGCGACATCAGCGTGTACGCCGGGAGCACGCCGTTCGTCGTGTTGTACACGTCGAGCCATGCCTGAAGGTCGTCGTACGCGTTGGCGTTTTCGGTGTCCGACCAAACCGTAGCGGCCGTCACGGAGTGACTCGCAGAGCGCTGGAAGTCCACGCTCGCCTGGATACGGTTCTCCGCGATCGTCACCGACCCGTTGAACAGCGCGTCACCTCGGGCCAGTTCGAGGCGGGCCGCGATGGCGGACACCAGGCGGACAGAGTCAGCCTCCATCGCGTCGCGGATCTCCTCGCCCTGCGCGTCAATGCCGCGCATCTGAATCTGTTCGTACTCCGATACGGGCATCTTTCGCGAGATCGGAGGGAGTTCACCCGTCACCCGCGCGCCGCCCGGCCGGTAGCCGATGTCCGACTCAGCGTCGAAGGCCCTGAAGACGGCCGCCTCCACGAGGCCACCGCCACCGCGGGTGAAGCGGTACGACAGATCGTTGATCGTCGTGTTCGGGAGCCAGCGGTTCAGGGAGAACTGATTCTCCTCCCGGTCCCGCAGGGCCGCCCGCGCGTAGCCGGTCAGCTCCGCCGGCGTCGCGTACTCTGCAATGAGCTGCATGTGTTACCTCTCTCAGACGAAGACGACGCGACCGGCGACGTCCGCCTTGCCCGCGGAGTCGATGGTGACGGGGAGCTTCGCCTCACGGATGAAGCAGTGCAGGAGCATGCTGCCGACGACCGTGGTCGAGGCGACGCCGCGCGGCGATACAACGTTCTGGTCCGTGAAGAGGAAGCCCACGCACACTTCCCGGCCGTCGCTCGCGGCGTTGTCGTACGGGCCGTACTTGCCGGACGCAGTCACCCTGCCGAGCGGGATACCGCTCTTAATGAAGCCCTGCGGGTAGTGGGTGCCGCTCGTGAACTTCGAGACGTCGAGCGTGATCGACACGGGGGCGTCGGTGCCGTGGGCGGACCCCAGCCAATCCCGACGGTCCTGGCCGAAGCTCGTGCTCCGAATGCTGAGGTCCATAGAGGATCCCTCCAGGTAGGTGGATTACTTGCCGTGCTTCGCGCGGTATCGCTCCGCGCCGGACGCGACCGTCGACGAGCCGCCGACATCGCCCCCGCGGGGACCGCCAGCACGCGGCGGAGGCGGGGTGCCCTGAGGTGCAGCGGGGAAGAGTGCAAGCAGCGCATCCGCGTCCGCCTCCAGCTCCTCCCTCGTGGCGCCCTGAAGACGCGCGGCCTGCGCCGTCGTCAGGCCCCTGTCTGCGGCCACCTGCATGCGCAGGGACGCAGCCGTCGCCGTCGCAGCCTCAGCGCGTGCCGTCTCCGCAGCCGCAAGAGCCTCGTCGCGCTCCTTCTGGAGGCGCTCCGTCTCGGAGAGATCTGCGGCCTTGCGGGTCTTCAGCTCGTCATCAGCAGCGCGCAGACGCTCCAGCTCAGCAGCGTCGGGGCCAGCCTTCGCTGTGGACTCCCACTTACGGGCGTGGTGCTTCCAGTAAGCCGCCTGGTGGCTTGGCTCCATGTCCGCGACGGGGGTCCCGTCGGGGTACCCGTGCTCATTGACCTGCGGACCGCCCCCACCGCCACCGCCGGCGGTCGGATCGTTGTTGAAGAGCGTCCAAGGCTCCGCAGCAAAGGTGACGAGATTGCGGCGTGCGAGAGTGCGTCGAGGCATGCGGGATTCCCCTGTCGGGAGTCGTCGGCCCGTGGCGGGCGTCAGGTCGGAAGGTGGATGTCGTCGGGACCGGTGAAGCGCTGGCCCCGGTAGCCGAGCACGGGACCAATCTCGCCGTGCTCGTTGGCAATGATGATCTTTCGGTAGTCGAGCGCCCGACCCCCGCGGTCGAAGTCGCCTAGGGCCGCCTCGACGGCGGAGTGAATCGCTTCTAGCCGCTCCTCGTCGATGACCTGGCCCGGATCCTCGCCGGCTGTGACGAGCTTGACGAGGCAATCACAGCCCGGGTGGATCGGCGCCAGGTCCCGCTTTCGGTAGCGCTGCGTCGAGGCGATCATGCAGAGAGCGCAGTCGTATTCGCCCTGTAGCTCGCGCACGGTGTATTCGAAACCCGGCATCTCCTCGCCGACCTCCCGCACGGTGTGCGTTCGGGCGAGCTGGAGATCCGTCTTTGCGATCGTCTCCAGCCGGTGAGCGCCCAGCCTCAGCGCCTCGTCGAGGGGCTCGTCCTCGGACAGTGCCGTCCAGACGTCGACGAAGGGTCGGCGGTAAACCTCGTCAGGGTCCACGCCGCGGAGTGCACGGCCGGTGACCCGGTCGTAGTCCAGGTCCGTGCGGATCGTCTCGTCGGCGACGTCGCGGTAGAGGCGCTCCAGGTACGTCGTAGTGAGCGACGCAATCTGACGCTGACCGGCGAGCATGATGGGGAGGGCGGTCCGCTGGAAGCGGCTCACGTCTTCCCCACGCCACGACCCGAGGTCGGTCCAGGCTCGATTGACGCGCCCGAGGGTGCTCGTCCACACGCCGCGGACAGCCGTCCCGTACTGGCGGTCAAGCTGCGTCAGCGCCACGGCCGATCACCGTCCGAGTGTCGCGCTGCTCGCGCGCATCGCGGGCCGCCTGGAGAGACGCGGGCTGCGGGTCCTGCGCTGGCGTCGCGTTCAGTGCGTCTGCCGCGCGGTCCACCTCCATGCGCGCAATCTCTGCCGGGGTGTAGCCCATGTCCTCCATGCGCTGACGCCACGGAACACCAGCACTTGCCTTTTTAACTGCTGCGTCGGCGAGCTCGCCGATGGTGCGCGACTCGGGGTCGCGCCAGACCGTTTCGGCGTCGTACGCCGTCGCGCGCTGCTCGTCGCCGAGGATGCGGAAGGCAAGGCGCATGACGGCCTCCCAGCTCTCGCCGAAATTCCGTTGCCGGTCGCGTACTTTGGAAACCAGACCGGTTTCCGCCTGCGTCAAAGCGCTACCGCTGACGTTGACTACGGCGCCGATCATGTAATGCGGTGGTGTACGGCTGATAGCGGCGAGATCCTGCGTCGCAGCTTCAACGGCCCGGACATACGGCATGAGATCGGTCGCCGCGAACTCTCCGAATTTCACGTCGGGGTCGGCAGTGGTCCACAGCTTCCGAATATCGAGCTGGAAGGGCTGAATCTTCGCCCCAGTGATCGGGTCCTCATCGACTTCCAGTCCGGCAGCATACCTTTGACGGAAGCTGCCGTACTTCATGGCTGCGATAAGGTTGATCAACGACAGGTTGATCCGGTTCTGAATCGTGAGTACGTCTTCGTGCTCCGCGAAGCCTTCGGGACGTCGGTTCCGCCTATTGATGAAGGGAACAAGAGGCACGAGTCCCAGCTCATTAGCGCGGCGCCCGTCAGCCTCACTCGGGGTGGCAAGCGCATCCCATCCACGAAGTACGGCGGCCCGGCCTGCGAATGCCGGCGCTTCCGACTTCGTGGTGAACTCGAAGATTTCAGCAGGTGTCCAGAGTGTCGCGCGGGTCTGCCCGGTCCAGTCATCGCGCCACATCTTCAGGCCCGCGGCTAGCGCGCGCCGATTACCCTGCGCATGCTCCACAGCCACCTGTCGCGGCGTCTCGTGAGTTAGCACCGGCCGGCCGTCGTCGCCCTTTTCGACGAGGACGAAAGCTCGTCGCTGCGAGAGGGCGCCGTAGTGGACGAGATCGGAGTCCGCGTCCATGCTGTTCTCTTGCCAAATCCGGTTGGCGTCCTCGTCAGCCGTCTTGGCCGACTTACCTCCACGGCCCTTACCGAAGCGAAATCCGTCGACTCCGAGACGCTCCGCCGGAGAGTCGATGACGAGGCTCGTCCAGTTCGTACGCGCGTCGCGCATCCACTCCGCAACTTCCCTGGGGTCAACCCCGGGGACGTGCGGAAGCGGCGGCTTTCCTTCGGCGTAGCGACAGAGGGTGTCCAGACCGGGAGTTACCTCCCCGTCGATACCGCGGACGTCGTCCCGCTCGTCGAGAATCTTCTTTCCGAGACGCTGAAGCCACCATCCGGGAGACTCCGGCTTGCTTGCATCGACAGGCACGGGGCCCCCTCTCAGAATGCGACGAGGCGGCTGGACCGCTTCTTTCGCTTGGTAATTCCGGCGGCCACGGCGTCGGCGCGGCATTCGTAGGCCAGGACGGCGCTCATTGCGGCGTCGATCTTCTTGGGCGACTTCGCGTGTTCCTTACCGATGCCGAGGTGATTGCGCCCCATCGGCCGGCGACGGGCGTTCCTTACGTGGCGGGTCAGCGTGGCGCCGAGACGGAGGAGCGCAGACGGCTCGTCGACGTCGAGCGATTCGGCGTGCGACAGACCCTTGTCCTCCACGGCCTCCATGAAGCGGTCGAGCGCGCTCTCCATGGCCGTGGGCCGGTTCGTCCACCACTCCAGCGGACGTGCCTGCGTGGCCCGCACCTGGAGCTGTTCGCCGTGGTCCGCGGTCCAGCGGTCTACGTAGTCCTGCCAGTGCGGCGGGTCGGCGTACATGCCGCAGACCTCGTACCGCTCGAAAGCGCGAGTCACAGCGTTGTCGACACTCTCACGGTCCACCTGCCAGCCGTCGCCCTCGGGTCCCTCCGGTTTCTCCCAGCAGCCCAAGAGCATGAGGTGCCCGTCAGAAACTCGGCATGCCGTCAAGGCCGTTGCGTCGTCTCGGATGGATCCGTCAAAGCCGAGCGTGACAAGGTCGCCAGCGGCTATTTCTTCCGCGCGCCGGCAGAGAGCCCACGCGTCGGGGTCCATCCAGGCGTCAGAAGCGACGGTGCGGGAGTTGAGAAAATACCGCCGTCCGTCAGCAGAGTCGTTGCGGAGGTCGTAGAAGTCATCGACGAGGGATTCAAGGTCCATCCACTCCATGGCGTCGCCATAGGCGTCGACGAGGGCGCCCCTGAGTTCGTTCTCGTCCTTGAGGTTCTTGCACTCACCCCAACGGTGGTCGTACATGAGGCGGGCGCGCCCGCGCTTCTTACGGCCGTCGCGGATTGCTTCCGCTTCCTCGTACGTCCGCTCAGCGACGGAGTCCTGACCCGGGGCGAACATCGTCGTCGTTTCCAGGTACCACGTCTGTGCGCCACGCTTCCTCTTGCGAAGATTGCGGGTCACCGTGGCGTACATGCGCCGGAGTTCGGGAGTGTTGTAGAGGTGGGTCTCATCGAAGCAGACCCACGTCTCTTTGCCGCCGTCCTTCGACGAGGACGAGGCGGTTGACGGCATGATCTCTCCGCCGTCAGGGAGGATGATTCGGGTCAGCCCAACGTCGACGTTGGGGACCTGCGACAGGGGCGACGCCTCGTCGGTCAGATTGAAATGGATGGTGTCGAAGACGTTGCCGGTCTGGCCTTCCTCCGTCGCCATGATGCGGAGATACGGCACCTTGACCGGGCGACCCATGGGCTCGCCGGGCTCGTAGACGTACTCAAAGCCAAGTCCCCAGGGATCCCGGCAGACCTCTCCGCCCTCTGCCCAGCCGTCGAAGCGGGCGGGGCCGAACGCTTCGAAGAGCCCTATTCGGGCGCCGAGACCGGACTTGTCGCAGCCTTTCGGGCGGCTGAAGAACGCCGAGTCGTAGAGGAGTCGGCCCTCGTCGTCATCGACCGCGTAGCAGTCGACGACAAAGCCTGTGTATTCGTCTCCATGCCGTACCGGCTCCCCCTGGACGTCGCCAGGGCCGTGCACAACGAAGAATTCCATCCATGCGACCGCAAGCCACCCGAGAGAGCGGGAGCGGTCGTGACCGGGGGCGCGCACAATAGCGCGCGGCACACGGTCCCCTAGCTAGTCAGGCGCGCCCGGCGCGAGTTGATATCGCTGACGTTGTCGGGGCGCTGTACGGGCGCCTGACGGGCGTTCGCGGGGTCGTCTACCTTGAGCTTCAGGCGCGCCCTGTCCTCCGGCGTAGCGCCGAATTTGGCGGCGCGGAGGCGGACTTCAGAGGCAAATTCCCATCGCCCCCTTGCCCACATCGTGTGATGCATCAGAGCCGTGTCGATGAGGAAGAGCCAGTCTGTCGCCACGAAGGTCTGCGCCTGCGCCGACGTCCGCCAGGAGTCCCACCACAGTTGAGTCATCGGGTGCCACTCAATGGGGGCGCCGTCCTCGTCCTCTCCGAGCACGCCCGCGGGCAGCTCCGGGCCGCGGAGCTCGTCGTCCGGGGTGATCACCGTCTCCGGCTCCGCGGCGTTGCGCCGGCGGCGCTTCGTCGGGTCCTTGGGGGCTGGTCCGCGGCCGGCCATCAGCCACCGTCCGTCAGTGCCCTGGCAGGGGCCGGCGCTCCCAGCCAGCAGTAGACGCAGGCGTCGGGACGCTGCCACGCCGCAACAGGGTGCGCGTGCGAGCAAGACTCCATGAGTAACCTCCCGGGTCGGACGGCAGCGCCGCCCATGTCGGGGGCTACCGCGTCAGCTTGGAAACCACCGCGGAGAGGTCCGCGAGGATCGACGGGCAAGAGCCGTGCCGGCGCCCCGTCATTGCGATGTAGCGGCCGGTCCCGTAGATCTCCACGGCCGTACCGTCGGGGCGTCGGATGCGGCGTCCCTGTCGGACGTTCGCGCGGCCCCAGATGTGCAAGCCGTCGCCGGACGGGGAGACCTCTACGTAGGTGGCCCCCGCGTCGCGAACGATGGCAGCAGCCCACGGCGCCAGCCGGCCCGTGAGCGGGTTCAAGCAGTGGTCCAGGTCAGTGCAGACGATGGTGTCCTCGTCGGAGAGGACGAAGCCCAGACCGACGCCGGTCGTCGAAGCGGCGGCGTCATAGTACGTGGTCCACGTCCGCGGGTCCGTCGATGAAGCCGCCGTGCCGGCGACCGTCAGGGGAACCTTCGTTGCGGAGCGTCGAATCCACCTGTCGCGGGTCCGAAGCTCGTGGGGCGTGGCATCCGCCTTAGCGGCCCGGTAGGCCTTCGAGCGGCAGCGCGTGTCGCAGAAACGTGCATGTTGACGCGCCATCAGCGGTAGCGGCTGAGTGCAGAACTCGCACGTCCGGGGCGTCGTCTTCATGGTGTCCATTCTAGCGGCCGCGAACGCTTTCTGTCTGCTGACCTGCGATGATTGTTCAATCTGTGTGACCGGATCGCCGTACGCCCGCCTCCCGGTTCGTGGGTCAAACCAGTCCAACCAGCCAACGAACGGCGCTCCAGCGGGCGCCTGGAGAGCCCTTGACGGCATCCCCCAGACCCGTACAGACAGCGAGAACCAGCACCTTGACGGTCTTGACATGATCCAATGAGGGTGTACCCCCTGGTATCGATCACGTCTTTATGTCCGTTTTGCACCGTTTCATGGTGATTCAAAATGCCCGGCTATGTCCGTTTTGGAAGACGCTCAAATCGGTAACTATGTCCGATTCTGGGCCGGTTCGTGAGCCGCAAAGCCGATCTTGAAGACGTCAGAATTCTTTGCGTCAGACCCCTTGACATCCACCCTAGATGGCACTAGCATGAGCGTCACCGTCGCCATGCGGCTCACGCCGTCGCCAGCGTCTACCTTAGGCGCCCGAGCCAGCGTCCCGACGTCCGTGCCGTTCACCCTCACACGCATGGCCACCACACCAGTGCCTGGCTCGTGGTCGTCCTCCAGGATCTCCACGTGCGCACCCACGCTCATCGTGGCCACACATGCGTCGGGCGTGCCGGGTAACGCGTCAGTGCAGCCACCAGGCGTGGCCAGTAGTCAGGCAGCGTCGACCATGGGTTGCCGCTCGCGAACGTGGCAGACGTCGCGTAGACGTGGTGGCACCCGCGTCTACGCGCCAGCCCTACAGCCTCTACTGCCTCGTCTGCCGTGGCCTCGTAGACCAGGTGGGCTGTGCGCTCCGGTTGGAGGGCAGTGAGCCAGTCAGGCAGGGACAGGGTGCGGTAGTCCGCCATGGAGCCCTCGAAGGTCACCACGACGTCGGCCAGGTCCACGACCGCAGGAGCGGGCACCGTACCGCAGTTCAGCACCACGTATGTGATTCCAGCCTCCCGCAGGTGCAGCACCGTGCGAGCGACGTCCTGGACGCTGGACGAGCCGGAGGCCACGCGGTCGATGAACGCGCCCGTGATCCCACGGGCCACCCACTCTTCCGCCTGCCCCTTTACGGTGAAGTCCAGCACGGCGCCGTAATTGTGGTCGATATACCCGCACAGCACGGCGCCGCTCCCGACCGCCTTTGCAGCGGCCGTGAGGACGGTGTCTTCCGGGCTGCCAGGGCCAGAGTCCTGGTTCACGACCACCCACGAGACAGGCTGGTCGTCAGCCGAGAGACCGGCCCACGCACGGGAGTTCGTCCCAGGGTGCGCGTACAGCGGGATCCCCGCTCGCATCGTAGCCGCCATTAGTCGTCCTCCAGCGCGGGATGTGTCGCCGTCGGCCGGCGGGTCTGTACGCGGGTCCTGGCGGCTGCTGTACCGCCCTCCGTGGCGCTCTTGTGCCTGTGGTGCCACGGGCAAAGCAACTGCAAGTTGTCGTCCCGGTGGTCGTCTCCAGGAACGATGTGGTCGACGTCCGTCCCCGGCAGCTCGCACCGTCGGCCATCGCTGTAGCGGGCCGTGCAGACGCCGCCGTCGCGGCGGATGATCCGGCGCCGGATCCGCGGCCAGTCCGCCGGGAGGCGCTGCCTGCGGTCGCTTCCGTCCCATGCCATCCGGTCACCTCCCACGGGCACACGAAAGCCCCGTCGCCGGAAGGGCAGACGGGGCAACAAGTGGTGTCATACGCTCAGCGCATGCTGAGGAAGCTCCTAAAGAAGTTCGCCATCCCGCCGATCCACGAGGCGGCTGGGGACGCGTGGAAACGCGGAGACACGGTGTTCATCCGCAAGCACTACCCGCGGCCCGGGGGCCAGGATGCCGACCTTGCTAAGGCGATCCAGGACGTCACGGCGATCGGGTGGACGCTCCAGAGCACCCAGTTCGAGGGCGACGGGCTCCAGCGGCATGCGAACCTCGTCTTCACGCGCCCTCAGTAAGTCGGGACGGCAGGGATCGAACCTGCGGCCACCCGGTCCCAAACCGGGTGCGCTACCTCTGCGCCACGTCCCGCTGATCGGCGCTCCGTCGAGCGCCGTCACGGTCCTCACGGATACCGCATCCTCTGCCAGCCCCACCGGCGTGGGGTGCCGTAGGAGGATCGCCCGAGCGGAGGGAATCGAACCCCCGTACGCGGTTTTGGAGACCGCTGCTCTACCACTGAGCTACGCCCGATCGTCCGGACCGTGAGGCCCGGGTGTTGGCCGTCGCGCCACAGTGCCAGCACCGAAGCCACGGCCTCTGTCCGCAGGGACGTGCGCAAGCGCATCTGGTATGCGGTCCAGCCGAGCCCCCGGCAGGAATCGAACCTGCGCACGCGCTTTACGAGAGCGCTGCTCTTCCACTGAGCTACGAGGGCGGGCCACCCCGGACGGGACCGACCGTCAGGGGTGCGCGTCGAATATCAGCCGGCCCGTGACCGGTCCACCTCGTCGCCAGGGTGGGGGACGCAGCGTCGTACCCTCGTCGGTCCAAGGGCCGTGCACTGCGCCGGCGCTCCCGACCGGATTCGAACCGGCGGCCCTCCGCTCGACAGGCGGACGCTCTAACCACTGAGCCACGGAAGCAGTGTGCTGTCCCTGACGTCGAGGAGCAGCACGACGGCCACGCCGGTGAGCCGCAGGGTGGCTGACGACTCCTGCGGGTCCGGCGGAAGTTCTGACTGCCCCGTGCGTCAGGGACCGGCAGTCACGGCGTCCGTCTCGCCGTCGTGATCTCGGGAGGTCTCGAACCCCCGTCCTCCGCATCCGTAGTACGGCGCTCTGTCCGCTGAGCTACGAGATCAAGGCACAGTATTTGTGGCGTGTATTTCTGGGCCGGTCTCCCGGTCACGCCGCCCGCGCTGCGCCACGCGTCCCGCGGCTGGGCCGGGACTCGAACCCGGTCACTTCCCGCGTTTGGGCGGGCGCACATCCCTTGTGCTTCACAGCCTGCCGCCCGGCTCCCGGTCTGCCCCGGGGCACCGCGCCGCCCTACCTAGCGGCTCAGTGGTCCCGGAGGGCGGGTGAGCCGTCGTGCGTGGACGTGGCGGGATTCGAACCCGCGGCGGCCCTCCCATTGCCTGTCTGCCGGCCGGAGAATCGTCTAGGCAGTGTCACCCTTAGGCCTGGTTACTGCTCGGGCACACGTCCATTGACGAAGCGGGCAGGGGACGTACCCCGCTTCGTCGCGTTCCTCCCACCGCCCGTCCCCTGGACGTCAGCGGGAAGTCTTGGGACCGCCGGCGCCGCTCGACCGCGCATCTACCCGGAGGAGAGTGCGGGGAGCGCAGGAGCGGCGCCGGCCGTCGAGGGAGCGGGCCGCCCGCCATTCGCGACGGCCGCGGATCTTCCCTCTACTAGTGTTATGGGGTGGGTGTTATGGTCCGCGGCGCACCATCGTCGGCCGGCTCGTCCGCCCTCCGCGCCAGTCTGGCCAAAACTGCAAACTAACCCCTCTTTTCTACTTCTCTTAACACGCGTTAAGAGAAAAATGAAACAGGGGGTTAGTTTGGCAATTCTGGCCCAACTTGAGCGACTACGGCTACCGGCTGTAATCATCTGCACCCGATCGTAACAGTCTGTGACTGTTACGCCGGGGGCGGGGACGGGTGGCGACGACGAGGCCTCGCAGGAGCGCGCCACCGACACATCGCTGGGCGCGCCGAGTTGTGGTCCGACGCGCTCAGCTTCGTTATCTACTTGTTACCTAGATCGACTCCACGGCCGCCCACCGGATTTCGACGCGACTGAAACCGTCGAACCGGGACTGGTCGCGCGTCGTCTTGGCCTTCGTAACCGTGATCCCGTCAATGGCAAGACGCAACAGGTCCCGCTTCATGCCGTCGTCGGCCGCCATCCACGCCTCCGCGGCTTGCTCCGGCTCTAGCAGGAAGCTGATATCGACGGTGACACCGCCGGCAGCTTTGAGCGTCTCGCGTGCGGCCTCCATGTCACGGTTGACGTCCTCCCAAGCCGGCTCGAAGAAGCGTGCTGCGGGGCCTTCGTACAGCCCCTTGCGCCGGTCACGAAGAAGACGCTCCATTTGCGCCTCAGCGGCTTTCAGCGCGGCCCTGGCCTCTTCGACCTCGGCTGTCTCTTCGGGCCGCGTGAGAGCGCCCCAGCGCTCCGCCACGACGACGAGGAGGGGATCCTCCGCGTCGGCGTTCGTCAGGCGATCCAACCACCGTTGCACTACGTAGCCTTCGACGGCCGGGGCGAAAGCCGACACGGGGGCCGGGCAGACCGATCCGCCCTGTGTCGACATGCAGGTGTACGAGCGGCTCATTCTCGGCGCAGCCCGATTGCACGCGGCGCAGCGAATTAGGTCCGTGAGGAGGTGTCGACGCTTGCCGCGGGCCTCGCCGGTTGTCGTGGGATCGGGCTTCGAGTGGCCGGCAAGCGCACGTGTCGCCTTTGCTCGCGCGGCGTCTGACACAAGGACCACGCCGACTCGAACTCGTTGCCCCTTGTGATTGGTGTAGATCGTGCCGGGCCCGTTGGTGAGCTTCACCACTTGCCATCCGCCGTATGCCGGGTTGTGCAGCATTCGGTGAATGGTGTTGAAGTTCCACCGGGCGCCGCCCATGGGCCCACGGATACCGTCCGCTTCAAGGCCCTTGGCGATCTCGCGGAGGCTATTTCCCTCCGCAGCCTCTCGGAAAATCCGCTTTGCGGCGGCTGCCTTTGATCCCTTTCCGGGCTGCTCCGGGTTTGCGGGACGCGTGTCCTCGACGAGTTTTCTACTTTCATTCGCTACGAGGCCATAGGGAACGCGCCCAGAAACCCACTCGCCGTTATCGCGCTGCACGGATTTGGTGTCGGAGACGCGCTGCGAGATCCGTTCCGCTTCCTCGCGCGCGTCTTCCGCCTTCCACATGATCATGCGGCGGTGATTGGGGTCGGACGAGTCTAGGCCGTCCTCCCCGAAGATGATGCGCCCCCCGTTGGTGTTCTCCAGCACGGAAAGGACGGCGAGAGCGCCCCTACGGCTGAAGCGGTCGAGCTTGTAGCACCAAAGGGTTTTGATTTCGCCGGCCGCGAGTGCCTGAAGCGATTTGTCGTAGTCGGGCCGCCTGACGTCCTTCGACGCACTGATCTTGTCGCACCAGACCTTGCGCGTCGTCAGCCCGTTCCACTCGCCCCACTGACGCCCCCGCGACTCCTGCATGGCCGGAGACAGGTCCCCGCGGCGTCCAGCGATCTTGACGGACTTGCGGGCGTAGATGTCCATTAGCTGCTCTGGAGGCAGCTCCTCCCCATCGCTCACACACGTCAGTATGCGGCGCCCGGAGGAGATTGCATAGGTGTTCACGTATCCAAGCAGTGGTAGAACGGGACCGGGATGCAGACCCGGTCCTGCTCGGTGTAGTGGCACGACTCGCCCACGAAGTAGCCGTTGTTGAGGATGTTGTGGTGCGACAGGGTCGCGCCCTTGGGGAAGCCCGTGGTCCCCGACGTGTACTGGATGTTGACCGGGTCGTCCGGACTCAGGGCCGCCCCCGCACGGGCCAGGTCGGCCGGGTCACCGCGGCGGCCCCGCTCCAGCAGCGCGTCCCAGTCGGATCCGTCCAGCAGGACGGTGAACTCCAACTCGGGGCAGCCCGGCCGGACTTCATCGATCATGGCGGCGTAGTCGGAGGTCTTGAAGCGGTCCGCGGCGACCAGCATCCGCATCCCGGACTGCCGCAGTACGTACTCCAACTCGTGGGCGCGGTAGGCCGGGTTGACGGTGACGAGGACCGCGCCGAGCTTGGCGGTGGCGTACTGCACCAGCGTCCACTCGGCGCGGTTGGGCGCCCAGATACCGACCCGGTCGCCCTTGACGATGCCGAGGTCGAGCAGGCCGAGGGCGAGGGCGTCGACGTCGGCGGCGAACTCCGCATAGGTCCAGCGGCGCCCGGTGGCGGCCTCGACGAGCGCGTCCCGGTCGGGGAAGCGGCGTACGGTCCGGTCCAGGTTCTCCCCGATCGTGTCGCCCAGCAACGGCACTTCACAGACCCCGGACGCATAGCTCGACGCAGCGGACACACGTTCCTCCTCGATCGGTGGGCGGTGCATCCTAGCCGCTCCCGCACCCGGCGCACGCTGCTCTTCGCCCTACTCCTCGATGGCGCCGCCGATCCTCCGCAGGTGCCGGCGGAAGGTGTACGAGGGGTCGGCGTCCCGCAGGACCAGGTAGTCGGCGAAGGCCGTCTGCCGGCGCAGGGTGTCGCCCGAACGGATCCTGCGGGCCTGCTCCCGCTCGGTGTCCCGGATCCGCCCGGCCGCGGCCAGCACCTCCTCGACGCGGTCGGCGGCGACGAACAGCACCCCGTCCGCGTCGCCGAAGACGATGTCCCCGGCGGTGACCAGGTGCGCCCCGAAGCGGGCGCTGGTGAGCGCCTCCGGCTCGCGCTCGTCCAGCCGTACGGGGCCGGCCGGAAGGGTTCCGTAGCTGAAGACGGGGAGGCCGATCTCGGCCAGCTCCGGTGTGTCGCGGTGCAGCCCCCACACCGCCAGGCCCGTCAGGCCGGCCCCGTCGGCCTCCAGCACGGCCAGGTCGCCGACGCAGGCCTCGTCGGTGCGACCGCCGTTGTCGATGACCAGGACGTCGCCGGGCCGGGCGCTGCCGAAGGCCTCCAGGAACACGTCGACGCTGCCGTAGTGGCGCACCGGCAGCGCGGGGCCGGCGATCCGGTGCCCGGTGACGACCGCGCCGATGCCGGGCGGTGCGACGCGCAGCGGCAGGCCGGTGCGCACGCACGCGTCGGCGACGAGCGGGGTGGACAGGTCGGCGAAGTCCTTCAGCATCGACTCCCCTTCTCTTCCGGGTCCTGGCGGTCGGGGCGGCGGAACGGGCCGCCCCGCCCCATGGTGCCGCCTCGGGGGGCCGCGGTGCGGGAGGGCCGGACGGCCGGCCCCTCAGGGGATGTCGGTGTCCGAGGGCTCCGCCTCGTAGGCGTGCGGGTCATCGGTCACCCATGCGATCAGCGGGGAGTCGCCGAGGACGATGTCGTCGGGATCGGGTACGCCGGCCCGGCGCAGGAACTCGATGAGGTCGGCGTCGCTGCGGGCCAGGCCCAGGACCGAGTCCTGGCCCTCGGCCCGCAGGGAGACGCGGCGGCCGCCCGCGGGCGCGATCCGGTGGACGACGATCGGCGCATGGTGCATGCGCCCAGCCTCCGCCGGGCCGCGCGGGCCCGCATCCGGACGCGGGCCGGCCGGTCTACCGGCGGCTGGTGACCGGCAGGGCCCGCAGGAAGTGGAAGCGGAACGTGGCGGCCCACGGGAGCGCGTCGAGCGGGCGGGCCGGGCGGAGGTCCGGGAGCCGGTCGAGCAGGGTGCCCAGTGCGGCGCCGATCTGGAGCCGGGCCAGCGGGGCTCCCAGGCAGTAGTGCAGGCCGTGGCCGAGGGCGAGGTGGGCCTTGTCCTCGCGGGTGATGTCGAAGCGGTCGGGGTCCGGGTAGCGGGCCGGGTCCCGGTGCGCGGAGGCGAGGCAGAACAGCACGGTGTCGCCGGCCGGGATCGGGACGCCGCCGATCTCCACGGGTTCGGTGGGGAAGCGGCGGATCGCCGTCTGGTTGGGAGAGGTGTGGCGCAGCAGCTCCTCGACGGCACCGGGGAGCAGGGCGGGGTCCGCGCGGAGGGCGTTCAGCTGTTCGGGGTGGGTCGTCAGGGCGAGCGCGCCCGCGCTGATGACGTGCTGGACGTTCTCGCTGCCGGCCATCAGGATCAGGAAGGCGAGGGAGACCAGTTCGTCCTCGGTGAGGCGGTCGCCCTCGTCGCGGGCGGCGATCAGGTCGGAGAGCAGGTCCTCGCCGGGCTGCGCGCGCCGCTCGGCCACGAGGCCGACGAGGAAGCCGTGGACGGCCCCGACCGCGGTGACGAGGTCCTCGCGCGAGCGCGGGGCGAGCATCGTGGCGATCCAGCCGGCGAACCGCTCCTGGTCGGGGCCGGGTATGCGGAGCAGCGCGCCGATGACCCGCAGGGGCAGCGGGTGGGCGAGCTCCGCGACCAGGTCGGCCTCGCCGTCGGCGGCGATCCGGTCCGCGAGCCGCGCCACCAGGTCGTCGACGCTGTCCTGGACGCCGGCCCGCAGGCGTTCGGCGTGGCGCGGGGTGAAGGCCTGGGACACCAGGCGGCGCAGGCGCAGGTGGTCCTCGGGGTCGACGTTCAGCAGGTTGCGGTCGAGGGCGGGCGGCAGGGAGAAGCCGCTGAACCCGGTCGTGGAGTGCCGCTTGTTGACCGAAAGCCGCGGGTCGGAGAGCCCGCTGCGCACCTCGGCCTCGCCGGTGACGAACCAGACGGGGGATCCGTCGGGCAGCGCGATGCGGTGCACGGGTCCGGCGGCGCGCAACCGCGCGTACAGTGCGTGCGGGTCGGCGGCGAACGACTCGTCGAAGGGGCAGGGGAGGGGGGCGGATGCAGCCTGCTGGGTCATGTGGTCCTCATGCGTATCGGTCGAATTCCCCCATGATGCCGCTGACTTGCAGCCGTGCGGGGGCGGCGGGGGGCCGGGACGAAGGGGCCGATCCGGCCAAAGTCTTGGCATGCTCCTGACATTTCAAGGTCGTCGTGGGACCTTCCGTGGCGTACGTCGCACCAGCTCTCTCCCCCGGCCGGTACGCGGACACCGCCTCCGCCCGCCGGGTGCACGCCGGCGAGGCCCCACCCAGGCCCCGCTTCACACCCCACAGGACGTGGCGAAGAGGAGCGACAGCATGAAGACCTCGACATGGCCGGGCATGACCGCCCTGGCGGCCGCACTGCTCGTCTGCAGCGCCGTTCCGGCGAGCGCCCTCGGCCCCTCGGCCGACCAACGGCTCGACGGAACCATCGTGGTCGCGGGCAACACCTGCAGCTGGACCAACGCGCACACCAGCGCCAACCCCCCGAGCACCCTGACCGTCGACCGCACGACCATCAACACCCCGGGCGGCAACCTGAGCTGCGCGGGCGGCATCACCGCCGCCCTCAACAACAACCCCGTCTTCACCTTCGACGACGCCGCGGGCACCGCGAAGACGGACGCCATCGACATCACCGGCCGGCAGAGCTTCATCTCCTGCCGCTACAAGGCCTCGAACCTCACCTGGAACCGGGACGGGGCCACCCGCAAGTACGTCAACCAGGCCTTCACCGCGACCAAGGTCTCGGGCAGCTTCCTGTGCCCCGGCTCCGTCACCACCGCGGCGGGCGACGCCTCCATGCTGTTCCACTGACCCACCCCGCCGCACCCGGCACGGCCCGCCCCCGGCCCGACTCGGCCGGGGGCGGGCCCACGTGCGCGGGCCGGGCCACTCGCGCGGGCGCTCACGCCCGCGGGCGGCGGATCAGGCCTGGCAGATGCCGCGCTCGTGGTCGACCGTGGCGGTCTCACGGGAGAACTGCCACTGCGGGGCGAGCAGTTCGTCGTTCAGCTGGCCGGCCGCGGCCGGGCTCTCCACGATGTAGCCGAAGTCCTGCAGCCACGCAGGGTAGAGGTTCTTCGAACCGATGTAGAAGGCCGAGCCGTCCACCGAGACCAGCTTATGGTGCTGCGCGTACGGGCGGCCGTCGGCCCACTTCGCGCTCTGCGCGCTGCGGAACGTGGCCAGTTGCAGATTCGAGCACATCGCGGCGCGGGCCTTGCCCTGGTCACCGGTCAGCAGCGCGAGGCGGTCCCGCAGCGTGTCGCTGATCTCGGACAGCGACTTGATCTGCGAGTAGCCGCCACTGCCCACGGCGCCGCGGTTCTCGGGGTCGCTGACGACGATGCGGACCTTGACGCCGGCGGCCATCTTCGCGGCGAGCGCGTCGTAGACCCGGATGTCGTAGCGGGGCAGCGGCGGGCAGGTCGCGTTCATGTCCTGCTGGGAGATCTCGATGTGCCGGTTCGCGCTGGAGATCAGCGTCCGCAGCGCGCTCTCCTCGGGGTTGACGGTGTCGTAGTCGCGGTCCGCGTTGGTGTTGTCGTGCAGGCCGACGACGCACTTGGTGTCGGGGGCGCTGGGCAGGGTGGGCCGGAAGGCGCTCACCGGGTCGTTGCGCTTGATGCCGACGCCGAGACCGCCGACGGCGATGGCCGGCACGCCGCCGCCCTGGCCCTGCGCGGGCGCGGGCGCGGGCGCCGGGTTGTCCTTGGCCAGTGCGGGCGTGCAGGCGGCACCGTTGGAGGAGGCGAACCAGACGCTGGCGATGTTGCTCTTGTTCTGGCAGGTCCAGGACCACAGCTCGTCCAGGTACCGGCTCGCCGAGGCGGCCGCCGGCCCGCGCAGCGCGAGGTCGACGTCGGCGACCGGGTGCGAGGTCTCCGTGTAGTCGTCCTTCCAGTTGTTGATGCCGCCGGTGATGACGGACTGGCCGTCCACCACGAGGATCTTGGAGTGGTTCCAGGAGAACGCCGTCTTCGAGGTGGTCATCGAGGCGACGTTGAGGTCCACGCGGGCGGCGTCGGGGCCGAGCTTGGCGACCAGTTCGTCGCGGTACTTCGACGGCACCACGTTCAGGTGGTAGACGGGGGCGGCGCCGACGAGGATGCGCACCTTGAGCTTGTTGCCGCGCCCGGCCGAGGACTTCAGGCCGGCGACGATGGCGTCCTGGAACGCACCATTGGGGAAGGGTGCGAGGGTCGATATGTCGACGGTCTGCGTCGCCTGGGAGATGTTCTCCGTCATCTTCGTCAGCAGGCGCTGCGTTCCGGGGCGCGTCGCGCACGTGTTGTCACCCCAGCAGCCGGGGGTCTGCAGCAGCCAGTCGGCACCGCCCGCCGAGGACGCGTCCAGGACGTTGCCGCCCGTCCGCTCCCACACCGACCCCTCCAGACCGGGGGACACCTGACGGAGCATCTGCTCGACCGCGTCGAGGTGCGGGGCCGAGGCACCGTCCGCTGCGGGCGCGGCCACCGCGGGCGACGCGGGGAACAGGGCGAGGACGCCCGCCGAGAGGGCGGCGCCGGCGGCAAGGGCGGAGGAACGCAAAAGGGAATGGCGGTGCAATGTGACTTCCTTGAACCTTGTACCGTGAACGAGGGATCGCCGTGCCGCAGACCGGGCCACCGGCAAGATCAACTCGCGGAAGTTACCACCGAGTCGCTTTTCCCGGGAATCGTGCGCATCGGATTCGGCCAGCCCCTTCGCCTCCGCGTGTACCTGACGGGGCAAATTGGCCGAGAATCGCCGATTGGACAACTGGTCGATTAAACGACAACGATGTTGGCCGCAACATCGCGGCTGCTCATGGGGGGCAAACCGGTCAAATGGCAGCGTTCCCTCACTCGGCCCGCATCGTCCCCATTTCCGACACCGGAGAGATTTCGCCATGAGCTTCGGCGACCCGAACAACCCGTACGGCCAGCAGCCCCCGCAGGGTCAGCCCGGTTACCCGCAGCAGGCTCCCCAGGGCGTGCCCCCGCAGTACGGCTACCCCCAGCAGCCCCCGCAGGGCGTCCCGCCCCAGTACGGCTACCCGCAGCAGCCGCCCGCGCCGTACCCGGGCCACCCCGCCCCCGGCATGCCGGGGATGCCGGGGATGCCGGGCATGGGGATGCCCGAGCTCGCCCACTGGGGCCTGCGGGTCGGCGCGTACCTGCTCGACATGCTGATCATCGCCGGCCCGATGTACGCCCTGGGCTTCATCGACCTCGGCACCTCCTCGGACCCGGCGAACGCCCAGCCCGGCGTCTTCTTCGCGGTCGGCGCGCTGTACGCGGTCGCCATGGCCTTCTACCAGCTGTACCGCGAGGGCTCCACCGGCCAGACCATCGGCAAGAAGGTCGTCGGCATCAGCCTCCGCCGCGAGTCCGACGGCAACACCCTCGGATTCGGCATGGCCTTCGTCCGCAAGCTGGCCCACTTCCTCGACGGCCTGCCCTGCTACATCGGCTGGCTGTGGCCGCTGTGGGACGACAAGAAGCAGACCTTCGCCGACAAGGTGTGCAGCACCGTCGTCATCCGCGTCCCCAAGGGCTGACACCTCCCCGCGCACTTCCGCCCGGCAGCGACCGCTCGCTGCCGGGCGGACGCGTGTACCGGGCGGGACGTCAGACGCCCGGTACGGCCGTACCGGCCGCCGCCAGCGCCGTACGCAGCCGCCGGGCCTGCGCGACCAGTTGGCTCGACCCGCTCCGCCCGGCGGTCTCCGCCAGTCCCTCGGGCTCCGGACCCACGGCGCCGCAGGCCTCGACACACTCCGCGGCCACGGCCAGCACCTCCCCCGCGCCCCGCACGCCGCCGTCCGTCAGCAGGGCCGGCAGCGCCCCGGCGAGCACCGCCCAGGTGGTCGCGTACGCCCCCGTGCCGGCGGCCGTCCGCACCGCGTCGGCGAGCCGGTTGGGCTTGACCGTGCCCAGGGCGAGCAGTTCGGCGAGGTCCCGCCCGAGCAGTCCGGTGTCGAGCTCCTGCCGCGCGGCCAGCACCAGCAGCGCGTCCACGGCCGCCAGCCGGTCCTCGGCGTGCCGGGCGCCGAGCCCGGTGGCCACCGCCAGGTGCAGCACGGGGCCCGCGGGCCCGCCCAGTTCGGCCAGCCGGGACAGCCTCTGCCCCGCACCGCGCTCCTCGACGGCGGCGCACGCGGTCAGCTCGGGCAGCAGCAGGACCGCCTGTGTCTCGCGGTCCTCGGGCAGGACCGAGAGCTGGGCGAGTTCCCAGCCGTCCCAGTGGTAGCAGCGGTCGGCGGAGCCGGAGAAGGCGCGGCCGAGCCGGTGGAAGGCCGGCGGGAACTCCGCCGCCAGCACCGGCCGTGCCGCGACGTCGACGACGATCCGCCGCACCCGGTCCCGCGTCTGTCCGACCCACCAGCTGTGCCGCCGGGACGAGGGCTCCGCGACGCGGCGGACCGTGCGCGGCGGCTCGCCCGCCCCGGTCAGCCAGGCCGCGAGGCGGTCACCCTCGGACGTGCCGAGCGCGGCCGCCGCCGGGGCGGCATCCGGGTCGCGCCGTACCCGCAGCAGCGCCTGCCCGAAGTCGACGGGGGCGGGGGCGGCGCCCAGGCGCCCGTACGCGGCGAGGCGTTCGACGAGGTCCGAGGGTTCCAGGGACCCCGTGTCCCAGGTCGGCGTGGCGAGCAGGAACGGCAGCGGGTCCGTCAGGATCCGGCCGGCCGCCTCGAACAGCCGGGCCGTGGTCACCTCGCCCATGGCGGTGTGGGCGCAGTCCTGCCCCGACCGGTCGTCGCGCAGGCCACGGCCCGCGCGCAGGTCGTGGGCGCGCACGTGTCCCAGCACGGTCGCGGCGACCAGCTCCAGGCCCCGGAGCCATTCGGGGTCCGCGTGGTACCCGCCGTCGCCGATCCACGGCCGGTCGGCGAGCGCGGGGCGCAGGGCCGTGGCGAGTTCCGCCCGGTCTCGGTGGGCATGGCGGACGAGGGCGTCGACGGCCGTCTCGAACTCCTCTGTGGTCGGCTGCCGGGACTTGACCAGGGCCGCGACGAGTTCGACGGTCTCGGCGAGCGAGAGGGGTGCCGAGGGGGCGGGGCGGCGAACCGGCGCCGGCGGCAGGGTCTCCGCGTACGGAGGCGCCGGGTCGGCGGCTTCGGCGACGGCGCCGAGCAGTTCGGCGGCCGTGCGCCGGTGGGCGGGGCTGAGCAGTTCGGCCTGGAAGGCGAGTTCGGTGCGCAGGTCGTCGTCCTCCGGGCGCAGATGGGCGGCGACGAGCTTCAGGGCGCGCTCCTGCAGGCCGGTGTCGGCGTGGCCGAAGGCGGCGGCGACGGCGGGCAGCAGGACGGAGCGGTCGTCCCGCTGCCGCCGCAGCGCCTTGCCGAGGAGCACCAGCTGGGCGCGGACGAGCTTCTTCTCCGGGCGGAAGAGGACGGCGGCCGACATCTCGGCGAGCCGCTCGGCGGGCAGTCGGCCCGCTTCGAAGAGGCCGGCGAGGACCTGTTGGGCGTGGCCGGCGAGCGGGGAGTGCGCGTCGGCGGCCAGGGCGATCCAGTCCGCGGTCCGCTCCTCCTGCTCGTCCTCGGTGGGTTCGAGGACGGCCAGCAGGTCGGTGAAGAAGGTGAGCCCTGCGGGGCGGCCGCCGCGCAGCAGGCGGGCGAGGCAGCCGTCGAGCAGGGTCCGCCGTTCGACGGTGCCCCGTGCGGCGAGCGCGGCGAGCTCCGCGGGCCAGCGGCCGGGGACCCCGGGGGCGCTGTACCAGCCGAGGGCCTCGGGGGTCTCGGCGGTCTCGAACAGCCGGGGCACCAGCTCGCGTACGTACGGCTCCTCGCGCAGCGCGATGCGGAGCGTGCGGGCGGAGCCCGCGTGGCCGCCGTAGGACATGTGGCGGACCCAGGCGTGCACGAACGGGTCGCCGGTGGGCGGCGGGCAGTCGTCGGGCGCCCGCAGCAGCAGCTCCCGGATCAGGCGGTACTGGCCCTCGACGGTGGCGGCGCGGGCGGCGAGGCGGTGGGCGAGGTCCCCGAGCCAGGCCGGCTCGCGGTCGGCGAGGACCTTGAGCAGTGCCCCGTTCCTGGAGCCGCCGGGTTCGCGCAGCTCTCGGGCGGCGATCCAGGAGGCGGCGGCCGCCGCGCCGGTGTGGCAGCCGGCGCCGGCGAGGAGAAGGCCGGGGCGTATCCGCTCGCTGTCGGCCCGGCGGTTCCAGTCCCAGCCGCGGATCTCGCGGCGCAGTGCGGTGAGTTCGGGTACGAGGGCGCGGCGGTCGGCGGGCGGCAGGTGCTTGATCAGGCCGGGGATGCGGTCGGTGCGGCCCGCGTGCACGGCGTCGAGGACGGCGCTGTGGAGGGTGTCGGTGTTCATCGGGTCTCTCCGGCGGCCGGAACGGTGGGGGCGGGGGTGGTGGCAGGGGCGGCGGCGGACGCGGTCTCGGCGCGCCGGGCCATGCGGACGGCCAGGGCGTGCTTGCACGGGCCGCGGCGGCCGCGGTAGTCGGCCCACCACTGGCAGGTGCAGCTGAGCACTCCGGTGGCGGCCTCGCGGACCTGGTAGCGGCGCTCCCCGGAGAGGACGGTGGCGGTGGCGTCGGCGTGCAGCAGGACCGAGCCCTCGGCGAGCAGCGCCCGGGCGGCGACCAGCCGGGGGTTGTGGCGTTCGGCGCGGTGGGCGTCGTACGGCAGCTCGCGGTGGAAGTAGGCGGCTTCGGCGACGTCGTAACCGACCCGGCCCGCGGTGCCGAGACGGGCGAGGGCGGCGCGGACGCGCACGGTGCTCAGTCCGCACTGTTCGGCGAGGTCGGCGGTGTCGATGCGGGGTTCCCAGGCGAGCAGGACGGAGACGAGCTCGGCGTCGGCGGCCGCCTCGTCGGTGGCGAGCGCCTCCAGGACACCGCCCTCGCCGGAGAAGCCGCGGGCGGGCTCCGGGGAGAGGGTGAGGGTCAGGCGCATGCCGGGCAGGGCGAGCTCCCACGCGGCGGCGGTGGACGCGCCGCCGTGGGCCGCGGGCCCGTACACGCGCAGGCCGGTCGCGTACCGCAGGACCCGCTGGAAGGCGGCGAGCCGCTCGGGGCCGGGCAGGCAGACGGCTCCGGGGACCGGCCGGGTGGTGGGCCGCAGCGTGGCGCCGACGGGAACGACCCACAGGGGTCCGCGGGAGGCACCGCCGGTGGCCCCCGCAGGGCTGCGCGGGAGGCTGCGCAGGAACCGTACGGCCTCGGCCGCGGACAGCTCGGCGCGCAGGTCGAACCCGGCGGACAGCACCTGGGATTCGGCGAAGCCGCGCAGCCAGCGGTCGGGCAGCGGGACCTTCTTCTCCAGGAGCGGCCCGTCCAGGGTGGTGACGGCCAGCTCGTCGGGGCCGACGCGCAGGTGCAGCGGATCGTCGCCGGCCATCCGCGAGAGGGCGTCGCGCAGCGGGTTGTTGACGTCGACGTTGGTGGTGCCGTGGCCGGTGTCCGCGCCGTCGAGGCCCTCGGGGAGCACGTCCAGCCGGGCGTACACCCCGCAGCAGCCGGAGAACGACTCGAACCGCAGCCGGTCGCCGTTCGCGGTGACGACGGGATCCAGGGAGGCCCGCAGGGTGCGCTGGTAGTAGCGGGCGGCGGCGACGTCGGCCACGGCGAGCAGTCCGCGCGCGGCGGCCTGGGGGGAGCTCAGGAACCCGGCGAAGAACTGCGGGTGGGCCTCGGGGCCGGCCGGGGTCAGCCCTCCGGAGGTCTCCAGTCCGAGGAGCCGCCCTCCCCGGTCGGAGGTGAGGGCGGAGGGGCGTGCGTAGGCGAGGGCCTGAGTGGATCGGCTCATGCACGCAAAGCTAGGTGCCGGCACTGACATTGATGCTGATACTCAGGTTCCGGTGGTCGTGGCTCGGGCACTGACTGACGCCCTGCTGGGTTGTCCTCCGGTTGTTCTGTCCGGCCGCCGGAGCCTGTTCTTACGGCTCCGGCCGGGCGGAACATGACCTGATAGCGCCTCTGTGTGTCAAGCGGCCGGAGCAAGGTGGGCCCGTTGGTCGCGTTTCATCACCCTCACCGCCGCCGCACGCCACTTCGGGGTGTGGCCGGCCACCATCTCCACCCTCGAACGAGGAATCCGCCGAGACGACGACCTTGCCCATGCCTACCGCGACTGGCTCACCGCTGCTTGACAGCCAATAGGAGCATCAACGGCGGCGGCCCGACGGGCCGTCATGCCGAGGACCGCGCCCGGGTCCTGACCCTGCCTCCTGGGGTCGGTCCTGGTCAGTCCTTGGGGCGGCGGGGCGTGAGCCGTTCGACGACCTCGGCGAGTTCCTCGCAGACCTGCTCGATCCTCAGGCGGATGTTGTTCTGCTCGGCGACCAGGGCGGACAGGAGCAGCACGGTCAGCGCCGCGGAGCCGTTGAGGGCCTGGAGGTTGACCATGATCTCGAAGAGGGTGTGCTCGGCGAACGGGCCGCTCTGGTCGGTCGCCGCGTGGATGGCGACGACGGACACCAGCAGGGCGCAGGGCGCTCCCCCCGCGTGCTGGAAGCGTACGGACGCCCAGATCAGCACGGGGAAGACGAGGAAGAGCATGGAGAGGTTGCTGTAGGCGGCGACGGCGGTGGCGGCGCCGCAGGCCGCCAGCAACAGCACGGCCTCGCCCGCGCGGTAGGGGTCCGCGGGCATCGACAGCCGCGGCAGGACCAGCAGCACCGGGGTCACGAGGAGGACGCCCATCGCGTCGCCGGCCCACCACGCCGACCACACGGACCAGAACTCGCCCCGGGGCAGGTCACCGGTGACGACGAGCATGCTCGTGCCGATGCTCGCGCTGACCAGCATGGGCAGCAGGCCGCCGAGGAAGACCAGGGCGAGCCCGTCCCGCAGTCGGTCGATCTCCAGCCGGAAGCCGACCCGGCGGAGCAACAGGTAGGCGCACACGGGCGCGAGGGTGTTGCCCACGAGGATGCCGGTGTCGACGGCGTCGAAGTCGCTGATGCTCTCGATGGACAGGTACGCGCCGAGCGTGATCCCCGGCCACACCCGCAGCCCCATCCAGAGCAGCGCGGCGACGGCGATGCCGGTGGGCGGCCACAGCGGGGTGACCGTCGCGCCCTCGACGGTCACGCTGAGCAGGAGGCCGAGCTGCCCGGTGCCCCAGTAGGCGACCGCGACGGCGAGGATCCGGAGGGTGTCGGCGAGCAGGCCGGGCAGCCGTCGCCGTTCCACGGTGGGCATCACAGCATCAGACAACAGGCGCCGCCGCGCCACGGGGCGTGACACGCCCGAGCGCCGGGACCGGAAGGGTTCACCGCCCCGCGACGCCCTGCACTAGCGCGTTGCGGGTGCGGGTCCTCCCGCGTTGTGGCTGATGACGAGGACCGCCGCGTCGTCGGCGTGGCCGGTGGAGTCGGCCACCTTCATCACCTCGGCGGCGAGTTCGCCGGGGTCCGCGCCCGCGCCCTCCCGGACGACCCTGAGCACCCGTTCGAGGCCCACGTCGATGGGGAAGGCGGGGCCTTCGACGACCCCGTCGGTGACCAGGACGATGGACCCCGCCCGGTCCAGCTTGCGGCGGGTGACGGCGTACCCGGCGCCGGGGAGCATGCCGAGCGGCAGGCCGCCCTCGTCCTCGACCATCCCGTACCGGCCGTCGTCCGTGGCCCACAGGGCGGGTACGTGGCCGGCCCGGGCGCTGTGCAGCTCCCACGTCTCGGGGTCGAAGCGGAGCAGTGTGCAGGTGGCGAAGAGCTCGCGCCCCATCGACAGGAGCACGTCGTTGGTCCGGGCGAGCACCTCGCCGGGGTCGTCGATGACGGCGGCGACGGCGCGCAGGCCGATGCGCACCTGGCCCATGAAGGCGGCGGCCTCCACGTCGTGGCCCTGGACGTCGCCGATGGAGAAGGCGAGGGCGCCCTCGGGCAGCCCGAACCCGTCGTACCAGTCACCGCCGATGTCCAGGCCGTGGCGGGCGGGCGAGTAGCGGGCGGCGGTGCGCAGCCCGGGCAGGGCGGGGAGGGCGGCGGGCAGCATCTCGCGCTGGAGCGCCTCCGCGAGTTCCACGCGGGGCTGCTGGTGCTCGGCGCCGGCGCGGGCCCGGGCGGCGAGCCGGCCGAGGGTGCTCAGCAGGTCGTCGGCGCTCTGAGTCCTCGGGGTGCGGCGCGGCGCACGGCGCGGGTTCACGGTCTGCTCCCGGGTGCATCCATGCGTCGCTCGTCCCTGCTCTCGGCCCTCGCGGCGTGCTGCGCCGAAGCCCCGTGCCGCGTTCATCATATTTGCAGAGGTCGGCGGGCCGCGACAGCGGTCGCGTCTCACCGGTCGGAACGGGCGTCCGCGGCCGGTCGGCCGACCACAGGGCGTGAGCTATGTTGGAGAAAGAGTGACATGAGAGGGAGGCCCACCGGTGTCATCGGGGCAGCAGGCACGCGCACAGGCAGCTGCGATCACGCCGAGCGGGCAGTCGCCCGACCAGGAACGGGCTCCGGGCGACCGGGTCCGCGGGCTGTTCGACGGCCACCGCCTCTCGCCGGGCCAACGGCGCATCGCCCAGTACCTCATCGACCACCTGACCGAGGCCGCGTTCCTGTCGATCACCGAGCTGGCGGAGCGGGTGGGGGTGAGCCAGCCGTCGGTGACGCGTTTCGCCACCGCCCTCGGGTTCAGCGGCTACCCGGCCCTGCGCGACGTCCTGCAGCCGATGGCGCTGAGCGCGGTCGCGGGCTCGCCGGAGAGCCGTGAGCAGTACCGCCGCAACGAGCTGCAGGCGGCCGTGGACGCCGAGATCGAGAACCTGGAGAACGTGCGGCGGCTCCTCGCCGACACCAACCAGCTGCTGGACGTCGGCCGCGAGCTGGCCCGCTCGGTGCCGCTGACGGTGCTCGGCCTGAGGATCTCCGTGTCGCTGGCGGAGTACTTCGCGTACGCGGCGCGCCGCATCCACCCCGACGTCCGGTTGGTCACGCGGGGCGGCAGCGTGGCGTACGACGCCCTGCTGCAGTCCCGGGAGGCCGGCGGGACCTGGGCGCTGGCGTTCGCGATGCCGCGGCACGCGAAGGAGACGCTGTCGGCGCTGCGGGCGGCCCGGACCGCCGGGCTGAAGATCGCGCTGATCACGGACACCACGCTGGGGCCGCTGGTCGACGAGGCGGACGTGGCGCTGACCGCCGGTACCGGGGCGCGGCTGGTGTTCGACTCGTACGCGGCGCCCGGCGTGCTGTCGGCGGCGCTGCTCCAGGCGATGGCGGACGCGGACCCGGAGCGGACGCAGGCACGTCTGGAAGGTTACGAACAGGTGGCCGACCAACACGGCTTCTTCCTTTAGGGCGGATTTCGTCCGTTTTGGTCGTTCATTTTCATGCCGTCGAGCCGTATGTAATTTTTCATTCTCTTGTTTACTCGACGGTATATATGTTTACTGAGCAGCGCGCCGGATCCGTCAGACGCGCCAAGGAGAGCGACCCCTAACGCTCTCCCGGAACGGATACCCGGGCGGGACGACTCCTCCTCACGCCCCGCTCGGGTGCCGATCCCGGCAGCGGATCCACCAGAGCGCTTGTGGCGGCCCCCGGTCAACCCCTGGGCCGGGGCCGCCGCCCACCTACGTCTCGATCAGCTCCACACCCTTCGGAAGCGACGTATGCGCCAGACGCTCTCCCCCGCTCTCAGCCCGGACTGGCCGTGCCAGGTCAAGGCTCCCGGGACGCACGACTGGGAACGCACGGCCATGCGCTGGCTGCGGGACCTGCTCCCGGCCCGCTACGGCGCCTACTCGACGCTCACCCGCAGCCCCGTCCTGCTCTCCCGGCACGCGCAGCTCCAGTTGCAGCACGAGATGCGCGCCGTCCGGGTCGCCCTGGAGACCAGCCGCGCCGAGCTTCCCTCGATGGGCGTGCCCGAGATCCACATCGAGAGCTCCATCCGGATGTACGCCGTCGAACTCCAGCAGCTGGGCCGGCTGTCCCGGGCCGTCCGGCTGGTCGGCGACGCCCTGCGCGTCACACCCAGTTGACCTGCGCGCGGGTCAGCAGCGGGTCGTCCACCATCTCCCACAGCGGGACCGCCCAGTTGCCGAAGCCGTAGCGGCCTCCGTAGTGCAGGCCGAGGACGCGGTGGTCGGCCAGGTCGAAGACCGGGGAGCCGCTGTTCCCGCCGAGGGTGGAACAGTCGTGGTTCACCGTCAGCCGCTCGCGGACCAGTTTGGTCGTGGTGCCGGGCTGGAGCCGTTTGACGTTGTACACGTCCATGAAAATCCGGCGCATGGCCTCCGGCTCGTTGCGCCGGCTGTCCTCCGCCGGGTAGCCCACGACGTACACCGGCCGGCCGGGGATGTCGGCGGGCGGATCGGCGGCCACCGCCAGCGGGGTGGCCGGCGCCCGGTCGTCGCCGTCGGTGTCCACGCGCAGCAGCGCCAGGTCCACGTCGGGGTGGATCCCGATGACCTCGGTGACCTCGAACTCCAGCGAGGCGTCCCCCGGGACTGCGGCCAGTTCCTCGGCCAGGTCGAGGCGGGCGGCCATCCCCGGGCGGAAGGACCACGCGGCGCCGTCCTCGCGGGCGAACTCGTCGGCCACGTGGCGGTTGGTCATCACCACGTCGGGGCCGACGAGGAAGGCGGTGCCCACCCACTCCAGGCGCGGGTGCCCGACGACGTCCACCCGGCCCACCCGGGCGATCGAGTTGCGGATGCCGTCCCGGTGGCCGTCGAGCACCGCCCAGTCGCCCGGCTGCGACGGGAAGTCCTGCCCCTGGACGAGGATGGCGGGCCGGCCTTCGAGGAGGACGATCGCCTCCACGCCGAAGTACTCGTCCTCGTCGATCTCGTCGGCGCGGCCCGCGGCGAGCTTCTCCAGCCCCCGGGCACCGGCCTCCAGCACCCTCGCCCGCTCCCGCAGCGCGCAACCGCCGATCTCCGCGGCCGGCGCCCGCCCCGCGGGCACGTCCTCGGCGGACTCCAGGACCTCCGCCTCCGCCTCCCGGGCCGCCGCCAGGCCCTGGCGGACCCGCTCGGCCACCGCGCGCAGGTCCCCGAAGACCTGCTCGGCACCGGTCGCCACCGGTGACCGTCCGCTCATCTCACACCTCCGGTCCGCTCTGCCCCGCCGAGTGCCGCCTGCGCCGCCGCGATCTCGGCGTGGACCGCCGGGCTGTGCTCCGCCAGGTGGCGCAGGACGCTGCTCATCTGGGTTCCGACGTTGACGAACGCCGTGCTCTTGCCCTGGTAGACGACGTCGTCGACGCGCCGGGCCCCGCGGTGCAGCGCGACGACCTTCCAGTCGTCGGTGAGGACCGGGGAGCCGGAGGAGCCGCCGCGGGTGTCGGTGAAGTAGCGGACGTCCTCGTCGTTCGTCTCGAAGACCAGGTTGTTGCGCAGGGCGATCCGCTTCGGCTGGCCTCCGGGGTGCTGGATGATGTTGACCGCGACGGGCTCCCCCGGTACGACCACCAGCGGCTCGGTGGCCACCCGCAGGGCGGGCCGCTCCGTCTCGCCGGCGAGCCGCAGGACCGCGTAGTCCAGGCCCGCGTCCGAGGCGAGCAGGGCTTGTGCGGCCACCTCCTCGGTCTCCGTCTCGTCGGCACCGTAGTCGAAGCGGGACCGGGAGTTCCTGGCCTGGAGCTCCAGGTCCGCCGGGTCCACGGGGGCCTGGCCGGCGGCCGTGCGGGTGCGGGCGGTCACCACGTGGTGGTTGGTGACCAGCAGGCCGGGGGCGATCAGCCAGCCCGTTCCCGAGTGCGGGTAGCCGTTCGGCTGGAGCGGGGCGCCGCCCTGGAACGGGGACACCTTGATGCGGGCCACCGAGAGGGCCGCGAGGACACCGCCGGGGAGGAACTCGTAGGGCAGGGTGTCGTCCGTGGAGACGACCTCCTCCTTGGTCTCCGCGGCCTGCGGGGGCGCCGGCACGTCGGGTTCACCCGACGAGTCGCGCACCACCTCGTCGAGGGCGCGCTGGAACACGGCCCGGGGGCCCGCCTGGACGGTCTGGGCGACGGCGTTGCGCAGCCATGTCTCCAGGGGGACGGTTCCGTCCACCAACCGCTCCACCTGGTTCATCTGGTCCAGGTCCGACTGCACCTGCATGGCGGGGGCCGCCAGCATCGGCAGCACCGCCCGGTACCGGGGCATGATGCCGCTGAAGAGCAGGGGCCGGACCGTCGGATCGGCCAAGCCCGCTTCCAGGGCGGCCTCTGACAGCTTGAAGACCTCGTCCGAGGTGAGGTAGGCGTCGCTCATACCGGCTCAGGCCGCTCGGGGGCCGTTCCTTTCCGCTGAGGTCGGCGGGGTGTCGGGCGGACCGGGGGTCACGGGCACGGGGGCCGTCGGACCGGAGTCGCCGTCCTCCCCGGAACCACCGTCCCCGGAATCACCGTCCCCGGAACCGCCGTCTTCGCCGGATGTGCCGGCGGCCATCGCGGCCGCCACCGCGCGGGCGAGTTCACCGCTGGGGTCCCGCAGCACCAGCAGGCGCCGGGCGACCTCGTCGAGGGAGCCGCGCGCGCGGGCCTCGCGCAGGCTCCCGGCCGTGCTCAGGTGCGCGGCGCCCTCGGGGTCGGCGGCGTTGCGGAGGATCTCCCTCACCGCCGGGCCCAGCTCGGGGTGCCGGGACACCGCCCCGCCGATCCCCTCCGCGAGAACGTCCACGACGCCGTCGGCGTCCGGCAGGCCCACGACCCGCAGGACCCGGTCCAAAGCCGCCGGGTGCCGCCCGCCCACCGTGGCGGCGACGGTCCGGACCACGACGGGCCGGCCGGCCAGCGCCCTGTCGGTCGGCTCCTGCAACCGCAGCACCAGCCCGTCCTCGATCTGGGCGGTGCGCCCGGGGGAAGGGGCGACCCTGGCCCGGTCGCACTGGGCGCTCATCGCGTCGAACTCCTTGCCGAGTGCGGCCGCGATGGCCTCCGCCTCGGCGTAGTCGTGTTCGGCCTCCTGCAGGTCCCCGTCCTCCTCGGCGAGGCGCCCGGAGGCCTGCAGCAGTTCGAGCTGGGCGTCGGCGTCGCGGGCCTCCTCGGCGAGGTCGGCGGCGTCCTCGGCGACGGCCCTCGCCTCCTTGAGCCGCCCGCTGCGCTCCAGGGTGGTGACGAGGAGCGGGTACAGGCGGCTGCCCGGGGTCCAGGGGCGGTGCTCCGCGAGCCTGGCCGCGGCCTGCTCGGTCAGGCCCTGCGTGAGCAGGTCCTCGACCTCCTGGGCGGTGATCCCCTCCCAGTCCTCCGGGTCCGCGCCGCGCAGCACCCCCTCGGGGGTGTGGCCGCCGAGGTGCCGGCTCAGGAACGCGGCCGAGCGCGGCGCCATGTCCTCGACCGCATCGTCGAGGTGGCGTTCGACGCCGTCCTCCCACCGCTCTTCCACGGCACGCGGGTCCTCGCCCAGGCGCAGCCGGTGGTAGATCTCCTCGGCGCGCGCCGCCGGCCCCTCGCGGGCCGCGTAGTACGCCACGGCGCGCTGCCCGACCCTGCGCATGAGGTCGGTGCGGGCGCTGTCCGTCTGCCGCAGCATGATGGTGCGCAGGTCGGAGCGGTGCCGCAGGGCGCCGGCGCCGGCCGGCTCCATCAGGTCGAGCCGGGCCAGCCCGCCGTACAGGCGGCGTGCCTCCGCGGCGGAGTCCACCGTGAGCCCGCAGGGCTCGGCGAGGACCTCCCGGATCAGTTCGGGGGTGACCGTCCGCAGGGCCAGGCCCGCCTGCGCGAGGGCGCGCACGTCGGCCTTGGGGATGCGGTTCAGGATGCGTCCGTACAGCGCGCCCTGGACGATCGTCCGGTCGACGTTGCGGTAGAAGCCCCGGCGCGCGGCGGGCAGGCCCTCCAGGTCGTCCAGGCTGTGCATCAGGTCGCCCAGCGAGCCGGACTGCTGCTCCGCGACGGCCGCGTGCGCCGCCAGTTTCAGGCTGAGCGGGTGCCCGCCGACCCGCTCGGCCAGGGCGCGGGCCATCGCCGGGTCGGCGATGCCGCAGGACGTCAGGAGTTCCACCGCGGCCTCCGGTTCGAGCTCGCCGAGGGCGATGACGCGCGGTTCGGCGGCGCGTGCCGGGTGGTTGACGGAGGCCCGGCCCGCGACGATCCAGCGCAGCCGCGGGTACGCCTGTTGCAGGGCCGCCCACATGGCCCAGAGCCGGCCGAGGACCGGGTTCGCCCGGTACTGGGCCGCCTCGAAGGAGTCGACGGCGATCACCAGGGGCGGGCCGGGGGTGCCTGCCGGGGCGCCGACGGCCTGTTGGACGAGCTCGGCGCCCTTGCGGATCAGGGCGGTCTCGCGTTCCCTCGCCAGTGTGTTGAACCGCTCGGCCGAGGCGCGCCCGGCTCCCGAGCGGGTGGTGGACAGCTGGTTCAGCTCGTCGACGGTGTTCTGCTCCTCCCGCTGGGTGCGGGCCGTCTTCTCGCACTCTCCGGCCAGCGCGTCGAACGCGGCGCGGTGGTCGGGGTACTGGATGCCCAGCTGCCGGGCCGCCTCCGCGATCAGGGAGGCCGGCTCGTGGACCGAGAGGGTGGGCCGTTCGAAGTCGATGTAGGCGAAGGGGAAACCGCCCGGGACGTCGTCGCGGATGTCCAGGAGGAACGTGGCGAGCAGGGTGCTCTTGCCGATGCCGGCGAGCCCGTGGATCAGCAGCGGGGGCTGCTCGACGGGCCCGCCCGTGTCGTCGAGTGCGTACGCCCGCAGTTCCTCCAGCTCGGCGGCCCGGCCGCAGAACGGGTTCTGCACGAGGTACCGGAGCGGCTGGAGCAGGCGGGCCCGTTCCAGCCGCAGCTGCACCTGCCCGGGGTCCGGGACGCCGGCCGCGTCCGGGACCAGCGACAGCCACAGGGCGGCCTGGAGGATGTCGGCGAGCACGTCGGCGTCCTCGGTGGCCGCGCCGTCCCCGGTGGCCGCGCCGTCCCCAGGGTCCCCGCCGTCCCCGGTGTCCGGCGACGGCCGCGCCGACGGGTCGCCCGACAGGTGGGCGAGGGCGATCCGTTCCGGTCCGGGCCCCTCGGGGACCTGGTCCAGGTTGGCCTCCAGGGCGCGGCGGGCCGCCTCGGGGCCGGCCAGGCCCCGCAGCGCCGTCTCGCGGACCTCCTCCTTCAGGGCCCAACGGGGTTCGGGGTGCGGGGTCAGGACCATGCAGTCCTGCACGAGCGCCAGGCCCGCCCCGCCGGTCGACGCCTCCTCGCCCGGCAGCCGCAGCTTCGCCGGGTCGAAGCCGGTGAGCAGGCAGGCGGCCTCCCGGTAGGCGCGCCTGGTGTCCGTCACGGGCGCCGGCTGCTGCGGGCCCGGCCCCGGGAGCAGTCGTTGGTGCAGCAGGGCGGCGAAGTCCTCGCCGGGCCTCAGGGAGCGGTGGGTGCGGACGGTGGTCTCGGCTGCCTCGCACAGTCGGCGCATGTAGCTGTTCTCCCCGGGCGCTTTCGCGGCCTCGAGGACCGCCGCGACGGACAACTGCACCAGGGCGTCGAGCTCGCCTTCGTCGCCCGATACGGGCGGGTCCGCGTAGAACTGCCGGAAGAACGCCTCGACCTCGCTGGGGCCGGCGGTGCGCGCCGTGTCCTGACACACGTTCTTGCGGACGTCGTACGGCAGCTGGGGCATCGTCGGCCCGTAGCCGAGCAGCACGACGCGGGGAACGGTTTCGTCGGCCCCGGGGGCGGAGTCGAAGATGGCCTGGGCCAACCGGCCGATGCAGTCCCAGACGTCGGAGTTGGCGTCGAGCCGGTCGCAGTCGTCGAGGACGAACCACAGCCGCTCCGGCACCACCGTGGCGCGGGCGACGACCTCGTGGACCGCTTCCTCCATCCAGGACTGTGGATCGTTCAACTGTGGCGTGTTCAACGGCGGTACGGGATACCGGCGGTCCACGACGAACCCGGCGAGCCGCCGGATCACCTGTTCGGCGGTCGACGTCTGCGACAGGGTGATGCGCACGGGGCGGAAACCGCAGTGCTGGCCGAGGTACCGGATGAGGTTGTACGTGTACGAGCGGCCGCTGTCGGGCTCCCCGTCGACGGCCAGCACGGTCATGTCGGGGTCGGCGAGGAACTCCCTCAGCCGTTCCCGCAGGTCCTCGCGGTCGACGAACACCTCGGCGCCGCTCCTGAGCAGGACGGCGAGGAAGGGGTCCTGGTCCGAGACGTGGACCCGCCGGTCCTCCTCCAGCCTCGCCAGGAACTCCTCGACCTTCTCGACGGCCGGGAGGGGGACCATTTCGGCGCGTGTGAGCAGGACTCCCAGCAGGAAGACCTGCGAATCGATGGTCGCCCGCGAGGCGCGGACGAGGTTCTCCGCGTTCACCTGGGCCACCGGGGTCAGTTCCAGGGAGCCGACGAACTTCTCGGAGAACCCGCACCCGGTCAGCCGGTTGTGGGGGTCCGTGGTGTCGAGGAGGTGGTCCCGCACCCAGTCGGTGACCAGGGTCCAATCCGTGTCCCTGAGCGGCATACCGCACCTACCAGGCTGCCCGCAGGGGGCAGCAGACGGATCGACTGGTTCTGGTGATACCTGTCATGTTTTCACCCCGTCTGTTACGTGGCAAGGCCGCCGAACAGCGCACGGACGGGCTCCCGGACCGGACCGGTCGCGAGGTACTCGCGGGCTCCGTGGTGGTTGCCGCTGGTGTTGAGGACCAGGTGGTCCGAGACGAGGTGCACCGGGGCGTACTCGGGGCGCAGCGTGTGGTCCAGCGCCACCAGGTCCCGCAGGTCCGAGGCGTTGCGCCACAGGGCGACCCCGTCGGGGACCGCGGGCGGCCCGGCCAGCACGTCCTGGACCTCAGTGATCGCGAGCGGCGAGCCGATGGTCACGAACAGGTCGACGCCGCGCGGTGCCTCGGTGAGGACCTCGTACGCGGCGATGCTGCCGAGGCTGTGCCCGACGACGACCAGCTGGCCGCCGGCTCCGGCGCCCTCGCGCGCCTGGTCGAGGGCCTGCCGGACCACGTCGCGGATGGCCGGTCCGGCGCCGCCGAAGAAGTAGGCGTGGACGTCCTTGAAGGTGTGCTCGACCAGCAGCCGGAACAGTCGGGTGCGGGCGGACGCGGGCAGCGGGAACGCCTCCTGCCCACCCGCGGCTCCGACGGGCGGGCCGCCGTCCTCGGCGAGCGCCTCGGCGAGGTAGCCCATGTCCCGCAGCCAGCCGGCCAGCGGCTCGTCCGGGCCCACCGCGGCCCCGGCACCTGCCCCGGCGGCCGTCCCTGCCCCGGCTCCGGCTCCGGTGGCCGCTGCGCCCTCTTCGGTAGCGCCGGCCCGCACCACGGTGCCGGCGCGCACCTCGGCGAGGGTCCGCGCCACGAACTCCTCGGTCGGTTCCACGGCCGGGGCCGCCGGCCCCCGGGTCTCCTCGACGGGTACGGCGCCGCCGTCCAGGGGGTCGGCCCGCCCGTCGGGCAGCGGGTCCGGATGGAGCAGCGGCGCCCAGTAGGCCATGCGCGAGGCACTGCCCATGTCGACGCCGAAGAGCGCCCTGTCCCACTGGGACTTGAGCAGCTCCTCGCGCGGTTTGTTCCCGTTGCCGTGGACGTAGACGATCCGGGGTTCCATTGCGCCTCCCGCGCCGCAGCACGGATGCCGGTCACCGCCAGTATTGGCCGGTCAACGGCAGGCCGCCAGTCGGTCCCGGCCGTTGCTCCGCTTGACAACCGGCCGGTCAACTCACACGGCGGCAGGCCCCGGTGCCATCGGGCGCGGTCGCGGCCCCGGCGGGTCACGCATTCGGCCGCCGGGGGCCGCCCGCCCGGGTCAGCCCCGATCGGGCGTCGCTGCGGGCCGCGGGGTTCGGTCGCCGCCCTGCCGCGGAACGCATCCCCGAGGAATCCCCATCCCCGCCCCGAGGAGGACCTCATGGCCACCGGTCTGTCCATCCACGTCGGACTCAACCAGGTCGACCCCGCCAAGTACAACGGCTGGGACGGACAGCTCACGGCGTGCGAGAACGACGCCCGCGACATGGCGGAGCTGGCCCGCGCGGCCGGCTTCCAGGACACGGTGCTGCTCACCGAGCAGGGCACCGTCGGGAACATCACCACCGAGCTGCGCAAGGCCGCCCGGAAGCTCCAGGACGGCGACATCCTGCTGTTCACCTACTCCGGGCACGGTGGCCAGATGCCCGACACCGAGGGCGACGAAGCGGACGAGCTCGACGAGACCCTGGTGTTCTACGACCGCGAGTTCCTCGACGACGAGCTGAAGCGCGAGTTCCGCCGCTTCTCCCCCGGGGTCCGCATCTTCTCCCTGCTCGACTGCTGCCACAGCGGCACCGCCACGGAGGTCCCGGGCGCCGCCAACGGGAACGGCGGGGCGGCGCCCCGGGTCATGCCCGTACTGCGCCAGCAGCAGGTGTTCGAGCAGAACAAGGAGTTCTACCAGAACCTCCAGCGCGAGTTGCGGAAGGAGGGCAACGGGGCGGCACACGGCAGCGTGCTCATCTCCGCCTGCCAGGACGACCAGGTCGCGATGGACGGCAGCGCGAACGGCGCGTTCACCGGGGCCCTGCTGCGCGTGTGGGACGAGGGCGCCTTCAACGGGGCCTACCAGGACTTCCACCACAGCATCAAGGACCGGCTGCCGCGCTCGCAGGTGCCCAACTTCCACACGACCGGCAGCCCGGGGGCCGATTTCCTCGCACAGAAGCCCTTCACCGTCTGAGCCGGCCGACCGTACGGGCGCCGTCCCCGTGGGGCGAGGAGCACCGGCCCGCTCCGGGCGGGCCGCGCCGGCACTACCCTGCACACGGACGCGGCCCTGCGCCGACCGCACCGGCTCCTGACGCCGCCCCTGACGAAAGGCTCCCCTGACGAAAGGCTCCCCGCATGAGAATCCTCACCGTCGGCGCCGGCGCCGTGGGCGGCTGGTTCGGCGCCCGACTCGACCGGGCCGGACACGACGTCACCTTCCTCGTGCGGCCACCGCGGGCCGCGGTCCTGCGCGCCCGCGGGCTGCGGGTGACCGGGCTCGGCGAGGAGATAACCCTGGAACCGCGGTTGGTGACCGCCGACGAGCTGGCGCAGACGTACGACCTCGTCCTGCTGTCGGTGAAGTCCACGGCCCTCGACCGGGCGGCCAAGGACCTCGCCCCGGCGGTCGGCCCGCGGACCACGGTCCTGCCCCTGCTCAACGGCATGGCCCATCTCGACCGGCTCGGGGACCTCTTCGGCCGCAGGGCGGTCCTCGGCGGCGTCGCCAAGGTGGTCACCACCCTCGGCGAGCACGGCGACGTCGTCCGCCTGGCGCCGCCGAGCGCGATCCTGACCGGCGAGCTCGACGGCGCCCCCTCGGGCCGGGTGGACGCCGTACGCGCCCTGCTGACCGGGGCGGGCATCGACAGCCCCGACACCCCTGACATCACCGCCGCCATGTGGCACAAGTGGGTCTTCATCACCACCCTCGGCGCCTCCACCTGTCTGATGCGCGCAGCCGTCGGCGAGTTCACCGCCGTCCCCGGCGGGCCCGAGCTGGCCGGGGCCCTGCTCGCCGAGGCCGCGGCCGTGTCGGCGGCGGCCGGGTACCCCGTACCGGCCGCCGAACTCGACTTCACCACGCAGACGGTGACCACGCCCGGGTCGCGGCTCACCCCGTCCATGTACCGGGACGTGCTCGCCGGCCGGCCCACCGAGGTCGAGCACGTCCTCGGCGACCTGGTGGCCCGCGCACGGACCCTGGGCGTGCCCACCCCGCTGCTGGACCTGGCCACCCTCAACCTGCGGGTGCACCAGCACCGCACGGCCCGGCCGGCACGGCAGGAGACCGGCGGGTGACCTTCCGTCCGGCCCGTCGTTGAACAGGGCGGTCAAGCGAAGTGCACCCGCGCAGTCCCGGGCCCCCGCGGGGGTCCGGGACTTCGTGCTGTCCGGGGCAGCGGTGCGGATCCGCAGGTCCGTGCGGGCCGTGCGCTCGGCCACTCGGGTGACAAGGGATAACCCCGGGGCCGGTCGACAGTTGATCAGCTCGTCCCGCCGGGGGCACCCACCATGTGACAGTGCGACAGAAGGATCCTCCCCATGCTCAAGAAGCTCATGGCCACCACCGCGGTCACCGCCTCCGTGCTGGCCGCCGGCGCCGCGGTAGCCTCCCCGGCGATGGCGATCGGCAACGACAACGGCATCAACACCGTCAACGGCAACGACTCGCAGCAGATCTACGGCAACCAGAAGACCGAGGGCGCTTTGAGCCCGCAGCTCGGCCTGGTCCAGGGCACCCTGAACAAGCCCTGCATCGGCCTGCCGGTCAAGGTCAACGCCCAGTCGCTGCTGGCGCTCCTCGCCAACGTCGGCGTCCAGGACATCAACGTCGCGTCCAACCCGATGAACCAGCAGTGCACCGAGAACTCCACCCAGGCCAAGGGCGACGAGACCCTCTCGCACGTCCTGGACAACATCCCGGTCCTCTCCGGCAACCTCTCCGCCGGCAGCTGATCCCCGCGGCGCGACCGCGGACACCCCGCACCGCAACCGCGCCGCACCACAGCGCCGAGCAACGCGCCACGACAGGGCCCGTACGCCACCCCCGCGTACGGGCCCTGTCCGCAGCCCGGCAAAGCTTCTGGTCTAGACCTTGACAGGTTCAGACCATTTCGCTTGAGTGACGGAACGCGCCGCCCCACCGGCGCGATTCCCCCCACTCAAGGAGCAGTTGCGTGATACGTCGCCTTCGCCGCCGCACCCTCGCCCTGGCCTCGGCGGCCGCCGCCGCCCTCGGCCTCGCGGCCGCCCTCCCCGCCGCCCCCGCCAGCGCCTCCCCCGCCGCCGCGACCGCCGCGGCCTGCGCCGCTCCGTGGTCCTCCTCGACCGTCTACACCGGCGGAACGAACACTTCCCATGCGGGCCGCAACTGGCGGGCCAAGTGGTGGACCCAGGGCGAGACCCCGGGCAGCACCGGCGAGTGGGGCGTCTGGTCCGACCTCGGCGCCTGCGGCACCGACGGCGGCACCGACCCGGGCAACCCGTCCGGATTCGTGGTCTCCGAAGGCCAGTTCCAGCAGATGTTCCCGAACCGGAACCCCTTCTACACGTACGGCGGGTTGGTGGCGGCGCTGTCCGCGTACCCCGCCTTCGCCGGTACCGGGGACGACAGCACCCGCAAGCGCGAGGCGGCCGCCTTCCTCGCCAACGTCTCGCACGAGACGGGCGGCCTCGTCCACATCGTCGAGCAGAACACCGCCAACTACCCCCACTACTGCGACGCGAGCCGGCCGTACGGCTGCCCGGCCGGACAGGCCGCCTACTACGGACGCGGCCCCATCCAGCTGAGCTGGAACTTCAACTACAAGGCCGCCGGCGACGCCCTCGGCATCAACCTGCTCGCCAACCCCTACCTGGTGGAGCAGGATCCGGCCGTCGCCATGAAGACGGCGCTGTGGTACTGGAACACCCAGAACGGCCCCGGCACGATGACCGCCCACGCGGCGATGGTGAACGGCGCCGGCTTCGGCGAGACGATCCGCTCCATCAACGGGGCCCTGGAGTGCAACGGCGGCAACCCCGCCCAGGTCCAGAGCCGGGTGAACGCCTACCGGAGCTTCACCGCACTGCTGGGCGTCACCCCGGGCGAGCGCCTGACCTGCTGACGGTCGGACTCAGCGGATCCGCAGGGCGGTCGCCAGCTGGGCCCGGGAGCGCACCTCCAGCTTCTGGTAGATCCGGGTCAGCCGGGCCTCGACGGTCTTGACGCTGACGAACAGCTTGGCGGCCGCCTCCTGGTTGCTGGCCCCCTCGGCCACCAGCAGCGCCAGCCGGGCCTCCGCCCCGGTCAGCGCGGCCAGCGCCACGGCCGGCCCCGCCTCGGCGGGCACCGGCTCCCGCCCCTCGCCGGCCAGCTCCGCCCACGGCTTCGCCCCGGCCCGCGCGAACACCTCGGCGGCCGTACGGAGCGCGGTGCGGGCGGGGGCCCGGCGCCGGCGACGGCGCTCCACCCGGGCGAGGGCGAGCAGCGTACGGCCGTGCTCCACGGGCAGCCCGAGGCCGTCGAAGCGGGCGGCGGTGTCCCGGAGCAGTTCCACCGCCGCGGCGGCGTCGCCGTGCGCGGACAGGACGAGCCCGCGGGCCCGGTCGAGGGCGGCGAGCACCGGGGCGCGGTCGAGGGCGGCGGCGACCGCCCGGACCTCGTCGATCAGCTCCGCGGCCGCGTCGGGCGCGTCGGCGGCGACGAGGGCCTCGGCCAGTTCCCCGTGCCAGCGCAGGACGGACGGGTCGACGACCTGCTGGGCGGCTTCGAGTTCGGCGACCCGGCGCAGGGTGGCGACGGCCTTCGCGGCCTCTCCCGTCGCGAGCTCGACCAGGCCGAGCGCGTACAGGCTGCGCGAGAGGAACACCTGGTCGTGCTCCTCCTCCGAGGCCTGGATGCCGCGGCGGGCGTATCCGGCCGCGCGGGCGAAACCGCCGCCCAGGGCCTCGGCCATCGCGGCCACGTACCAGGCGGGGCCGGGCGAGAGGCCCGCCTCGATGGTGAGCTCCAGAGCGCGGCGGGCGTGCGCGGAGGCGACCCTGCAGCGGCCGCGGCGCTGTTCGACCTCGGTGAGGCTGCGCAGCACCTCGAAGACATCCTCGGCGGAGCCGGTCCGTTGGACGGCGGGCAGCAGGACGAGCAGCTGGCGGCGGGCGTCGTCGAGCCGGTCGTCGAACAGGGCGTGCCGGACGGCCAGGTACTGCGGCGCGTTGCGCATGCCGAGGGGCACCTCGGGCGCCGGCAGGGCGAGGGCTTCGGCCAGGATGTCCTCGGCGTCCTGGTCGCCGAGGATGCGGCCCATGCGGGCCCGGACGGTGAGGGCCATGGCCTCGGCGGTGGTGTCGCCGCCCAGGGCGGCCAGCCGACCGGCCTCGGCGGCGGCGTCGCGGGAGCGGACGGGGTCGCCGTCGCTGAGGTTGTGCTTCCAGGCGACCCGGAGTTGGACGGCGGCCTGCAGGGCGGGGTCGCCCTCGGCCTCGTCCATGGCGTGGGCGAAGGTCTCGTCGAGGGTGCCCAGTGCCTGGCCGGCGGCGTCGATGACGGCCAGCCGGGAGCGGACCCGGTCGGAGGGGGAGGCGTCCCGGGCGAGCACGGCCCGGGTGGCGCGGCGGGCGAGGTCGGCGCGGCCGGCCCAGCCGGCGTCCTCGGCGGCGGCGACGAGGCGGGCCAGTTCGTCCCCGGGCCGGTCGGAGGGGGTCCGTTCGGCGGCGAGCAGGCCGAGCTCGGCGGCGAGGGCGCGCTGGCCGCGTCGCCGGCAGACGGCCGCGGCCCGGGTGATCTCGGCGGCGAGCCACTCGTCGGGGGCGTCCACGGCGAGCGCCCGGTGGCGTACGGCCTGGACGGGGTCGTCGACGGCGGCGGCGAGCGCGGCGTGTCCGGCGGCGCGCTCGGGCCAGCCGGCGTCGGCTGCGAGGGCCATGGGCAGGGCGCCGGCGGTGAAGGCGACCGTGCCGTCCTCCCCCACGGTGACGAGCGCGGCCCGTTCGGCCTCGGCGAGCTCGGCCTCGGCGTCGGGTCGGCCGGCGCGGCGCAGCAGGGCTGTGGTGGGGCGGGCGGCGAGGGCGGCGAGCAGCAGGGTGCGGCGGGCTTCGGCGGGTGCCTCGGCGAGGAGCCGGCGGGCGACGTCGCGGGCCTGGCCGGACAGGGGCAGGGTGTCGGCGTGGTGGGCGCCGCCGTCGCGGTTGCCGGCGGCTTCGGCGAGGGAGCGGCCGAGGGCGAGGGCGAGGCGGGGGTTGCCGCCGCTGGCCTGGTGGACGCGGCCGGCGATGCGGGCGGGCAGGCCGTGGCGGACGAGGAGTTCGGCCACTTCGTCGGCGCCGAGCGGGGGGATGCGCACCGCGGGGGTGGCGGGGCCGCTCAGGGGCTCGGCGACCGGGGTGCCGCCCTGGACGCACTCGGCGGCGAGGACCCGGACCCCGGGTGGGGTCAGGCGCAGGGCGAAGCGGAGCAGGTCGACGGTCTCCGGGTCGAGCCACTGCGCGTTGTCGAGGACGAGGAGGACGGGGCTGCGTTCGGCGAGGGTGCGCAGCACCTCGACGACGGCGAGGCGGAGCGCGACGTGGTCGCGGCCGGCGCGCGGGGTGTCCGCCTCGCGGCGCAGCAGGGCGATGGCGGTGCGCTGGGGTCCGGAGAGCCGTTCCAGGGCGGCGCCCGGGACGGAGGCGAGGAGGGCGGCGGCGGAGGCCTCGGGGATCCACCGGTCGGCGGCTTCGGGGGCGAGGGTGAGCACGGTCTCGCGGCGGGCCACGGCGGCGGCCGCGACGGCGGCGGCCAGCTCGGTCTTGCCCGCGCCGGTGGGTCCGGTGATCAGGGCGCGCCCGTGCGCGGTCAGGGCGTGTTCGACCGCCTTGACCAGTTCACCGTGTCCGACCGTCGTGTCGGCCCGCCCCGTCGGCGCCACCACGCACAGCCACCCGCCTTTCGCTCCCCTGTGGCTTTCCTGTGAGAGGCGAGAATACGAGGTCGGGTGCCGTGTCGACACGGATTGTGACGCAGAATTCATCGAGTAGCGACAAAGCCCTGCGGAGCGACCGGACCCGGGGGTTCGGCCGCTCCGCAGGGTTACGCAATCCGGACTTGTCGGTACGGACTGGTGGTCTCTCAGAACACGAGGTTCCAGGAGTCGATGAAGCCGGTGTCGCCGGCGGCGTTGTCGTTGACCCGGAGCTTCCAGGTGCCGTTCGCGACCTCGGAGGAGGCGTTCACGGTGTACTGCTGGTTGATGTTGGCGGTGCCGCCACCAGCGCGGTTGTGCAGGGTGTAGACGGAGCCGTCGGGGGCGACCAGGTCGACCTTCAGGTCACCGATGTAGCTGTGCTTGATGTCGACGCCCACCTTGAGGGTGGCCGGGGCGTTGCCGGCGACGCCGCTGACGGTGATCGGGCTCTCCACGGTCGCGTTGTCGCTGATCGTGTAGTTGATGGTGTTCTCGAGGGCCGGGGTGGTCGGCGTCGAGGTCACGGCGTTGACGGTGGCGGCGGCGTCCGCGAGGCCGCTGCCGCAGCCGCCGGTGCAGGTACCGGCCAGCGGGCGGGCGTTGGCCTTGATGGCCGTCTCGACCTGCGCCGGCGTCAGCGAGGGCTTGGCGGAGACCACGAGCGCGGCGAGGCCCGCGATGTGCGGGGCGGCCATGCTGGTGCCCTGGTAGGGCTTGTAGTTCTCGGCGCCGGGGGTGGTGGTGCCCGCGTTCAGCGTGGAGAGGATGCCGTTCTCGGGGGTGGTGATGGTGCCGGGCGTGTCGGTGGCGCGGCGGGTCTCACCGCCCGGGGCGGAGACGTCGACCTTCGCTCCGTAGTTGGAGTAGAAGGAGCGGTCGCCGGTGCGGTTGCTGGCGGCCACGGTGATGACGTTGTTGCAGCTGGCGGGCGAGAAGCCGGCCGCGTCCGCGTTGCTGTTGCCGGCGGCCACGACGACGGTGGTGCCGCGGGAGACGGCCGCGTTGATCGCGTTCTGGTAGCTGGTGGTGCAGGCGCCGGAGCCGCCGAGGCTCATGTTGATGACCTTGGCCGGGGTGGCGTTGGCCGGGACGCCCGCGACGGTGCCGCCGGAGGCCCAGGTGATGGCGTCGACGATGTCCGAGGTGGTGCCGCCGCACTTGCCGAGGACGCGGACGGGCTGGATCTTCGCGTTGTACGCGATGCCCGCGACGCCCTTGGCGTTGTGGGTGGCCGCGGCGATGGTGCCCGCCACGTGGGTGCCGTGCCAGGAGGAGTCGCTGGCCTTGGAACCGACGCCGCACTCGCCGGCGCCGCTCCAGTCGCCCTGGTCGGCCGGGTTGTTGTCGCGGCCGTTGCCGTCGCGGGCGGCGGTGGAGTCGCTGATGAAGTCGTAACCGGCGACGATGTTCGGGGCGACGTCGGAGTGCGCCACGTAGCCCGTGTCGATCACGGCGACGGTGACGCCGGAGCCGGTGGTCTTGTCCCAGGCCGCAGGAACGTTCATGCCGGCGGTGGGCTCGAAGAGGTCCCACTGCTTCGCGTACTCGGTGTCGTTCGGGAGGGCCATCGCGTAGGCGCGGCTGTCCGTCTCGACGTAGGCGACATCCGGGTCGTTGCGGAACTGGGCCATCAGGTCGGCCGCGTCCTTCGGGGCGGTGGCCCCGCCGAGGCTGACGAGCGCGGCACCGGTGCCGAGGCGGCGGTCGAAGCTGGCCTTCTTGCCGGCCTTCTTGCCCTTGGCGGCGGCGTCGTCCGCGGCGGCCTTGTTGGAGCTGGCCTCGGAGGCGGTCGACTTGTAGCCGACGATCAGGTTCTCGACCGGCGCGGCGGCCGGGGCGGCGGGCGCGCCGGGGGCCGGGAGGGCCGCGGCGGCGGAGGGCGCCGGCGCGGGTCCCGCGCCGGGCAGGGCCACGGAAGCGGTGGCGGAGCCGGCCAGCAGGGTGACGGATATCGCCGCCACGGATATCAGCCTGCGTCGCGTTGAGTGCACGGTGTTCCCTTTCGCGGGCCGTTTCCGGGCAGGCCGGAGCGGCCGGTCGGGCTGTGTGGGAGGTGTGGGTCGGCGACTACGGGGCCGGGGCGGGCTGGTCAGTTCCGCACCGGCCACCGCTGCTCGCCGCGTTGCCCCGGCCGCATCGGCGGGGCGGGGGCAACGGCGGTGCGGGCGATCGACCCTGCCGCACGGCTTCGCACCATGTGGGGTTGGGGCGGGGGCCTTTCGGGGGGAAGATCGCCGGTGGGCAGACAGTAGGCAACGCGGGGATGAACGCGATACGGGGAAAACCCTTGTCCACCCCCTGTCGACCCGTCGGTACCCTAGTGCACGGGGTGCAGCCTGCGGAAATAGGTCCAGCTGGTCTCGTTCGGCGCGGACCATTCCTCCGGTGCGCGGGCGAACTCGGGGTGGTGGGCCGCGATGTACGCCCGGGTCCGCTCGGGCACCTCCTCGTACCCGTCGAGCTTGCGCCCCCGGCAGTGGAAGGTGAGTCCGCCGGACCGCTGCCCCTGTGCCATCCAGGGCAGCCAGGGGGACATCCGCATCCAGGACATGGTGCACGGGACGCTGGGGGCGTCGGTGGTGAGCACCGTCTCCGGGGCGAAGAACTGGAAGAGCTCCAGGGCCCGGTAGGTGTCGCCGGCGGAGTGGCGGGGGTAGTCGGCGACGGGCAGCGGCGAGGGGTAGGCGAGCGGGATCTCCAGGCTGAAGCAGACCTGGTCGCCGAGCCGGGTGAGCGGGATCGGGAAGGGGCGCAGCTGGAGGTTGGCGGGGTCGTTCCAGACGTGTACGACCTGGTTCCCCTCCCATTCGTCCAGGATGTCCCGTGTGTTGGGGTCCAGGTAGAACGCGGCTTCCCTGGTGAGGAGCCGGTACCCGCCGCCCTCCTCGTCCGCCAACAGCCGGGTGACGCCCAGGCCCTCGAAGCCGAACAGGTGGCGGTAGGGCTCGTCCGGGGCCCAGGAGTGGACGTCCCCGGACCAGTGGAAGACCACTTCGGCGCCGTCGAGCGAGGCGCGGGTGCGGGCGAAGGCGTGCAGGAGCTCAGCCGGTGTCATCCGGGTACTGTGCGCGGCCCTGCGCGGCCCGGGCAAGGGGGCGCGGCGCCGTCGTCCGGCCGACATGCGGATGGCAGGTTGACGCTGCGGCAGGCAGCGGCGACCGTACCCCGCATGGTGAAAAGGAATGAGCGCCACCTCCTCGCGCTGCTGGTCTGCCTGGTGCTGGGCGCCGGGCTGCTCGCGGCCGTCCTGGGCGCCTCGCACCTCGCAGGCCCCCAGCGGGCCGCCGCGGACGGCGCGGGCGACTCCGTGGACCTGCAGGAGGTGCCGCCCGCGCCGGCCGAGCCGGCACCGGTCGGGCCGGACGCCTCGACGGGCACGGTGACGGTGGACTGCGGGCGCAACGAGGAGCGCCACTACAACGAGGACAACCTGGTGGTCTCCCCGGGCCTGCACGGCGGCGCGCACCACACCCACGCGTACGTGGGGAACCTGTCCGCCGACGCGCGGTCGACCGATGCCGCGCTGGCCGCCGCCGCGACCAGCTGCCGCGGCGGCGACCGGTCCACGTACTACTGGCCGGTCCTGCGCCGCACGGACCGGCCGGGCACGCGCCCGTACGAGCGGACCGCGGGCCACGGCAACGCGGGCGAGGTCCTGACCGAGGCCTCGGTGTCGGTGGAGTTCCACGGGAACGCGGCGAGCAAGGTCGTGCCGATGCCGCGCTTCCTGCGCGCGGTGACCGGCGACGCCGTGGCCCTCACCGCGCGCAGCGACGCCGACGTCCGGGCCCGGTGGGGCTGTTCCGGCCTGCCCGACCGGTCCACCACCCACTACCCGCGCTGCCCGGAGGGCAACCGGGTGACCCGTACGCTCGCCTTCCCCAGCTGCTGGAACGGGCTCGACGGGGACAGCCCGAACCACCGCTCGCACCTGGTCTTCCCCGCCGCGAACGGCGTGTGCCCCAAGGACACCTTCCCGGTGCCGCAACTGCGCATCCGGCTGGCCTACGACGTGGCGCCGGGAACGCCCCTCGCCGTCGACTCCTTCCCCGAGCAGCGGCACAGCCCGCGGACCGACCACGCCATGTTCGTCAACGCGATGACGGACGCGCAGATGGCCGCAGTCGTGGACTGCCTCAACGAGGGCCGCGCCTGCCGCACCTGAGGCTCCGCCGGCTGTGGCGCAGCTCACATGAACCGCCCGCCGTCGCACCGCGTGTTCTGACCGCACGACTCGGCGAGGAAGACGGAGAGAAGGTGCGATGGCCGGACCACTGTGGCCCCGTACGCGGCGGGGCTCGACCGACGAGGCCTTGATCAGGTCGGTCTACGAGGAGCACGGCCATGCCCTGCTGGCGTACGCCACCCGCCTGACCGGGGACCGGGCGACCGCCGAGGACGTCGTCCAGGAGACCCTCATCAGGGCCTGGCGGCACTCGGAGGCGCTGGTCAACGGAAAGGGATCGGTGCGGGGCTGGCTGCTCACGGTCGCCCGCAACATCATCACCGACCGCTACCGGGCCAAGGCCGCCCGCCCGCAGGAGGTGTCCGGCGAGACCGCCGCACCCCCGGTCGAGGTGGACCACGCCGACTCGGTCGTGGACACCATGACCGTGCTCGGCGCGCTCGACCAGCTGTCCCCGGAACACCGGGACGTGTTGAAGGAGTTGTACTACCGGCAACTCAGTGTGGCCGAGGCGGCCGACAGCCTCGGCATCCCGGCCGGTACGGTCAAATCACGCTCGCACTACGCACTCAAGGCATTGCGCGAGGTGTTCAGGCAAAACGGTGCCAAGGAGGGCAATCGAATGGGCAGGCCGCCCCAGCAGCCCGCCGGATTGCGGCAGGTGGTGGCATGAACCGGCAGCAATACGAGCACGAGGTGGAACTCCTCGGCCCGTACGTTCTCGGCGTCCTGGACCCGGGGGACGTCAGCCGGGTCGAGGCGCACCTGAGCGGCTGTGTGCGCTGCCGGGAGGAGGTGGCCGCATTGCGTGAGATGGAAGCGGCGCTGGGCGAGGTGCCCCCGGAGGCGTTCCTCGACGGACCGCCGCCGGGCGGCGACCTGATGCTCCAGCGCACGCTGCGGCAGGTGCGCGCAGAGGCGGCCGCCGACCGGCGCCGCCGGCTGGGGCTGGCCGGACTGGCCGCGGCCGCCTCGCTGGCCGCGGTGTTCTGGGCCGGGGCCCAGTTGGGCGGCTCCGACAGCCAGGTCGTCGCCCAGCCGCCCGGGCCGGGAACGGGGATCACGGCGGCGCCGTCCCCGCCGCCGGCCGGGACCCGGGTCGCCTCCGCGACCGATGCGGGGACCGGGGCGCGGATGACCGTCCAGGTCACCCCCGCCGCGAAGTGGGTGCGGGTGCACGCCGCCGTGACCGGGGTGCCGCCCGGCGAGCGGTGCCGGCTGGTCGTGGTGTCGCGGGACGGCAAGCGGAGCACCGCCGGCACCTGGATCGTCGGCAGCCGGGCGGGCGGCGAGGCGAAGGGCGCCGCGCTGGACGGTTCGGCGTGGGTGGACCCCGCGGACGTCAAGGAGGTGCTGGTGGAGAACGAGGCGGGGAAGATGTTCGTCTCGGTACCGGTGCCTGCGGCCGCCTGAGCCGTCGCCGCCTCCCCCCGGGGGAGTCCGGCCCGCCGACGCGGGCCGGGCTCCCCCGCCCCCGTTTTCAGGGGGGAGCCGACCGGGGTCATGCGGGCTGCCGGCCGGCCGTGGCTGATCGCGCGGTTCCCCGCGCCCCTGGCTGGGCGGCCGGCGTGCCGGGGATTCCCCGCACCCCCGGCGGAGGGGCCGAAATGTGCACATGGCCGCGGACCGGACCGATCGTCACATTGCGGTCCATGACATCCTGTGGCGTCACAGCTCGCCGGACGTAATCGGCGGACGTCCGGCGACTACAGGGTGGGGAAGGTCCATGAGGCTCTGCTTCCTGGTGGAGGAGCACTACCGCCACGACGGCATGCCCAACGAGGTGATCCGACAGCTGACGGCGTGGGGCCACCAGGTGGACGTCGTACGGCCCGGCGGCTCGCTGCTGCGCATGACCGAGCTGGTGGACGCCGGAACGCACGACGCCTGGGTGCTCAAGACGGTGTCCGGCGGACCGGGCCTCACCCTGCTGGAAGCCGCCGCGGCGGCCGGGACCACCACCGTCAACGACGCCCGGTCCATCCGCGGCGTACGGGACAAGGCGCTGGCCGCGGCCATCGGACGCGCCGGGGGCCTGCCGATGCCGCAGACGTACGCGGTGGCCCGGCCGGACCTGCTGCGGGAGATACCCGCGGCGCAGTACCCGCTGGTCGTCAAGCCGGCCGACGGCAGCTCCGGCCGCGGGGTGCACCTGGTGCCGTCGCCGGAGCAGTTGGAGGCGCTGCTGCCCGCGCTGGCGGCCGAGGGCATGCTGATCGCCCAGCCGTACGTGCCGAACGCCGGCACCGACGTGAAGGTGTACGCGGTCGGCGGCGAGCTGTTCGCCACGGAGCGCTGCTCCCCGTTGCACCCGGATCCGGCGGTGCGGGAACGGCGGATCCCCCTGTCCGCGGAGGTCGCGGGGATCGCCGCGCAGGTGGGCGAGGTCTACGGGCTGGACCTGTACGGGGTGGACGTGCTGCTCGGCCCGGACGGGCCGGTGGTGGTCGACGTGAACGACTTCCCGAGCTTCCGCCAGGTCCCCGACGCAGCGGCCCGGGTGGCCCGTGCGGTGCTCGGCCTGGCCTCGCGGACCGGCGGAGCGGCGGCGACCGCGCCCGTGGCCACCGTGTGCCGGCCCCAGCCGTGGGCGGTGCCCGTGTCGATCCCGGTGCCGGCGGCGCGGGCGGGCGAGGCCGCGCTGTGAGGATCTGCCTGATCACACCGGAGCCGGACCATCCGCTGCTGGCGGCTGCGGCCGGCGTGCTGCGCGCCGCCGGACACGGGGTGGAATCGCTGGATCCGGGGGCGGGGCCGGGGGCGGGGTCAGGGTCCCCGGCCCAGGCCTCCCCGGCCGATGTGTACCTGCTGAAGTCGCGGACGCCGCAGGCGCTCGCCCTGGCGCGGGAACTGGAGTGGAGGGGCGCGCCGGTGGTCAACTCCGCGGCGGCGACCGCGCTCTGCCAGGACCGTACGGCGATGGCGGAGCTGGCCGTACGGGCGGGACTGCCGTTCGCGGCGACCCGCACCCACGACTCCCTCGGGGTCTGGGCGGCCTCGGGCGACCCGCTGCCGGGCGGTCCCGTGGTCGTCAAGAGCCGGCACAGCCGCCGGCACGACCTGGTCGCCCGGGTCGACGACACGGCCCGGCTGCGGGAACTCGCGGTGCGGTGGCCGCAGGAGCCGGTCGTGGTCCAGGACTTCGCGCCGAACAGCGGCTGGGACCACAAGCTGTGGGCCGTCGGCGGCCGCGTGTTCGCCGCGCTGCGCCGCTCCGAGCTCAGCCCGGAGGGCCGCGGTGCGACACTGCCGCTGGCCCTCGGTGAACTCCCGGACGGCTGGGAGGAGCTGGTGCGGCGGGTCGGCGAGGTGTTCGCGCTGGACGTGTACGGCGTGGACGTCATCGACACCGGGGGCGGTGCGCCGCTGGTCGTCGACGTGAACGCCTTCCCCGGCATCCGCGGCCAGGACGGTGCCGCCGAGTCCCTCGCCGGGCTGGCCCTCTCCCGCGCCGCCGCCCACCGCGGCTGAGCCCGCCGGGCCCGGCCCCCGGGAGGCGGAATCGGCGGTGTCGGGGCGTGTCGGCGGGGCGGGGCGGCCGCGGGGAGCCGAGGATCGGCGGATGGGCGTCGTCGTGCCGGTCCTCTTCGCGCTGTTCGCGGCGCTCAGCAACGCCCTGGCCACCGTGCTGCAGCGGCGGGCGGCGCTGACGGTGCCGCAGAGCCAGGGGTTCCGGCCGGGGCTGATCCTCGACCTGCTGCGGCGGCCCGTGTGGGTCGTCGGCATCCTGGCCGTGATCGCGGCCGGGGCGGGTCAGGCCGCGGCGCTCGCGACCGGCGCACTGGCGCTCGTACAGCCGCTGTTCGTACTGGAGCTGCCGTTCGCGCTGCTGATCGCCTCGCTGGTGGTGCGCCAGCGCCTGCCGGGCGCACTGTGGGCGGCCGTGGCGGCGGTGGTGACCGGGCTCGGGCTGGCGCTGGCCGCGGCCGCGCCCACCGGGAACCTCACGCACGTCCCGCTCGACCGGTGGCTGCCCGCCCTCGCGGCGTGCGCGGGGGCCGCGCTGGCGCTGGCGCTCGCCGGGCTGCGCCGGCCCGCGGGGCGGGCCCGGGCGGGCTGCCTGGGCGCGGCCACCGCCGTCTGCTACGCGCTCACGGCGGCCCTGATGAAGGATTCGGTGCCGCTGCTCGCGGAGGGCGGGATCACCGCCTTCCTGACCGCCTGGCAGACGTACGCCTTCGCGGTGAGCGGCATGGGCGCACTGCTGCTCCTCGAACACGCCATGCAGGGCGGCCCGCTGGTCGCCTCGCAGCCCGCGCTGACGCTCGGCGACGCCACGTGCAGCATCACACTGGGGGTCGTCCTGTACGACGAGCAGTTGCGATCGGGGTGGTGGATCCTCCCCCAGCTGTTGGGGGTGGCCCTGATCTGCGCGGGGGTCCTCGCGCTCGCCCGGGCCGGGGTGGGCGGGCCCTGACCGCGCCTGCTCCCGGGCGCCGACTCGTACGCCTCGCACATATCAGGGTTGACTACGACTTCGTCATCCCCCACGACGTGGCCGAGACGGCAACCGCCCAACACAACTGGCGCTTCTGCGCGAAGTGCTACGACATGTTCTACTACGGCTTCTCGGACAACGGCCACTGCCCCGCCGGCGGCGCCCACAGCCGGCAGACCAACAGGCCCGACTACGACTTCGTCCTCCCGCACGCCTAGGAGTGTCCTGAAGATCTTGAAATCGCGCCCGACTTGCGCCGCTTTAGGGCGATCGACATTTGCTGGCAATCCAGGGTGAGCCGGGCGGTCAGAGCAAGATCTTCAGCGGACTCCTAGGGCCCGTGTGATGGCGTGAGCGGTCGGCGGCGCGGTATCCGCGTTCCGAGGCGGGGGTCCCGGGCGACGGCCGCGGCGTCGGTGGCGGGTCTGCGCCGGCGGCTCGGGGCGTGCAGGCGGGGCTGGCGCCGGCCGCCGCCGGGGCCACGGTCCTGCCGATGGGCCGGGTCATCGGCTGGGAGCCGGAGGTGCTGCCACGGGACGGCCGCGCACGGGTACCTCGCGGCGATGGGTTCGGCGCCGGGGCCCGGGGCGACGATCGTCCGGCCTCGGGAGTTCCGACGCGCCCTGGGCTACGATCTGGCGCGCGATCCGATCGCATCGAACGAACGAACTTTTCCCAGGGGGTGGGTGGTGGGTGTGACGTCCCGCAGGACTGCCGCGGCGCGCGCCGTGACCGGCGTACTGGCGGCCGCACTGCTGGCGGGCGGTTGCTCCGGCGGCGCGGGCGAGGAGCCCGCCCCGGACCGGCCCACGGGCACGGCGACGGCCCCGGCTCCGCCGTCCGCCCCGGCCTCGCCGTCGGCGACCGCTCCGGACCCGTCGGCGACCGCTCCGGACCCGTCGGCGTCGCCCGCCCCGGCGGCAGGGGCGACGCCGGCCGACGTACCGGATCCGACGCAAACCCCCGGCCCGCGGCCCAAGTCGAGCACCCGGCCGGGAACCCCGCAGATCCCGCAGAACCCCAATCGGGGCCCCAATCCGCCGCCGGCCCCGACGCACACGTTGGTGCCGGAATGGAGCCCGCCCCCGTTCGACCCGGGGGCCACGTACTCGATCCCGCCCCTGCCCAGGTGATCCGGCGCGCCCGCCGGGTCAGGCGGTGCCCGCCGGCGGCCCGGCCGGCGCGTCGGGTACCGCGGGCGCGCCGGGTGCAGCAGGTACGTCGGGTGCAGCAGGTACGTCGGATGCGTCGGCCGGGCGGCGCCGGAGGCAGATGAAGGTTCCGGTGCCCACCGCCACGAGCACCGCCCCCAGCGCCAGCATCCAGGCCGGGAATCCGCCGACCATGAGCAGCTCGTCGTGGTAGACGGCCCGCCGGTACGGGGTGTCGGAGGCGGCGGCGCGCAGTTCGTGGTCGCCCGAGATGCGCCCGGGTTCCGGGAACTCCTGGTCGATCGCGGTGAGGAAGGCCTCCCGGCCGCCCGTGAGGGGGGCGAGCCCGTCCGTCCCGGCGACCTTGCCCGCGAACGTGACCTTCGGTGCGGAGCCGCCGATCGGGGAGGCGGGCTCCATCCGGTGGTCGGCCAGGACGTACAGGCCCAGCGACTGGGGGGTCTTCGCCATCCGGGACAGCCGCATCGGGTAGACGAGCCGCTGGCTGTCGAAGCGGATCCGCAGCGGGTCGAGGACGCCGTACAGGACGCTGCCCTGCTTGCGGGGGGCGAGGCGCACCGCGACGTACTCCCACTTCTGGTCCACGTACGGCTTGACCTCGGTGGCGAGGGTGTCGGGCATGGTGAAGCCGTTGGACTCCAGCCACTGTCGCAGGGCGTCCGGGTCGGTGGCGGTCAGGCGGGCGACGTCGAAGTCGCCGAGCTGTTCGCGGCCGACGACGCCGACCGGCGCCCCGGCGCCGGGCGACGGCGCCTCCGCGGCCCCGTCGCGGGAGCCGGTGGAGAACGGCCAGTCCCCGGAGTCGGGGAGGAAGTGGTACCGGGCCTTGAACTCGGGCCGGGTCAGCCAGTCGAGCTCGTGGAACAGTTCCCCGTCGCCCAGCTCCACCGTCGCCCGCGTCGGCACCGGCATGATCCAGGCCGCGCGCCGGGCGTTCCCGCCGACGGTGAACCGCATCACGATGTCCTCGGTCCGGCCGTCCCAGTGCACGACGGAGGTTTCGCGCGAGACGCCGATGCGGGTGGAGCCGTCGGGGACCATCGCCCCGCAGCCGCACGCGTACGCGGGGCCGATCAGCGATCCCAGCTGGGTCGCGAGCAGGAGCAGGAGCAGTGCTGCGATTCGGTTTCTCATCCACACGGGGTCTCAGACGACCGGCCGTGTGATCCGGTTCCGGCCAGGTGTACGCCTCCCGGAGGCCTCCCGTACACCTCCCGTGGGCCTTCCGCGGGCGTACGGGACGGCACTGGGCAGGGGCCCCTGTCCGGCGCGTGGGAAGCATCTCCATACTGCTCCCATGAGAGGGAAGGAAGACAAGCCGCGCAGCAGCCCGCTGGTGCCGGACCTGGTCGCGGCGGAGATCACCCGGCACGACTGGGAATCGATCGTCTGCGGCTGCGGGCGCAGCGCCGGGCACCTGGTGGACCAGCTGTGGGACGCGGCGGAGGGGCATCCGTCGGCCTACCGTGCGCTGGAGGGGCACGCGTTCCAGGCGGGGCAGCTGCGGCCGCCCGCCCCTGCGGTGTGCGGGGTGCTGATGGCCGTGTGGTCCGCGGGGCCGCCGCGGCTGGCGACCCGGGAGGCCCTGTTGTGGACGCTGCTGGCGCTGGTGAGCACGGAGGACGACGGGTCCCCGTACGAGGCCGGGTTGTACGGGCAGTGCGCGGCGTACATCCGGACGAACGTGGGCTCGTTGCGCCTGGAGGCGGTGACCCGCCCGGACACGGTGTCGGCGGCCTACGTGGACGGCATCCTGGAACTCCTCGGCCTGGCCGCCTGACGGCCGCGCCGGCCCGGCTCCGTCCGCCCGGGGGCCGGACGGCGCGGCACCCCCGGCCGCGCGCGCCCGCGTACGGGGACGGGCACGGCCGGGGGTGCTCGGGGTGTCAGACCAGGCAGTCCCGGAGGACGTCCAGGGTGACGTCCTCCAGGGAGCGCGCGAACGAACGCGCCGGGGAGGCCGCGACGTCCAGCAGGGAGGGGACGACGAGGACGCTGCATCCCGCCGCCTCGGCGGAGGCGGCCCCGTCCGGGGAGTCCTCCACGGCCACGCAGGCCTCCGGTGCGGCGCCCAGTCGTGCGGCGGCCGCCCGGTAGGGCTCCGGGTGGGGCTTGGTCCGCGGGGTGTCGTCGGCGGACAGCGTGAACGCGAACGGGACTCCGGAGAGCGCGCCCCCGACCACCGAGTCGACCACCGACCGCGGGGAGGCGCTGACCAGGGCGAAGGGCACGCCCTGCGCGGCGAGTTCGGTCAGCAGCCGGCCGGCGCCCGGCCGCAGCGGCGCACCGGCCGCGACCCGGCGGAAGAACCGCTCGGTCAGGTCGGCGGCGACCCGGTCCCGGTCCGGGTCTCCCCCGCCCGAGACGCGGACCAGGTGGGCGGCGGTGTCCTCGACGGCCCGGCCGACGACCTCGGGGGCGTCGGCGTCGGCCAGCGTGTGGCCGAGGCCGGCGGCGACCTCCGCGGTGACGTCCCACCACAGGACCTCGGTGTCGACGAGGGTGCCGTCCATGTCGAACAGGACGGCGGCGAGGGCGCTCACGCGGCCGCCCGGGCCACGACCAGGACGGGCCGCTCGACCAGGCCGACGGAGGCCCGCGCCCCCGGAACCAGCGCGCCCGCGTCGCGCGACGGCAGGTCGGCCTTGACCGGGGCGGAGCCGGGCAGGTCGAGGTGGACGCGGGTCACCGCGCCGAAGAAGGAGGCGGAGACCACGGTGGCGGTGCCCTCCGGGTCGGCGGTGACGGTGACGTTCTCGGGCCGCACCAGCACCTCCACCTCCCGGGTGCCCTCCGGGGCGGGGCCGTCGACGGGTAGCCGGGAGCCGGCCACCTCCACGAGCCCGGAGTCGGTGAGCCGGCCGGGCAGCCGGTTCATGGTGCCGACGAACTCGGCGACGAAGGCGGTGGCTGGACGCTCGTACAGCTCGGCGGGGGCCGCGCACTGCTCCAGCCGCCCGGCGTTGAGGACGGCGACGCGGTCGGCCATCGACAGCGCCTCCTCCTGGTCGTGCGTGACGAACACGGTGGTGATGCCGAGGGAGAGCTGGAGCCTGCGGATCTCGTCGCGCAGGTTGGCCCGGACCTTGGCGTCGAGGGCGGACAGCGGCTCGTCGAGCAGCAGCACGCGCGGGCGCAGCGCCAGGGCGCGGGCGAGGGCGACGCGCTGCTGCTGGCCGCCCGACATCTGGTGCGGGTAGCGGTCCCCGTGGTCGGGCAGGCCGACCAGGTCGAGGAGCTCGGCGGCGCGCTCGCGGCGCTCGGCCGCGCCGGCCTTGCGGACGCGCAGGCCGAAGGCGACGTTGTCGCGGGCGTTGAGGTTCGGGAAGAGGCTGTACGACTGGAAGACCATGCCGGTCTCGCGGCGGTTGGCCGGGACGCGGGTGATGTCCTCGCCGTCGATCAGCACCTCGCCGGAGTCGGGCTGCTCGAAGCCGGCGACCACGCGCAGGGCGGTGGTCTTGCCGCAGCCCGACGGGCCGAGCAGGGCCAGGAGTTCACCGGGCTCCACGGTGAGGTCGAGCCCGTCGAGGGCGGTGGTGGAGCCGAACGCCCGCCGCAGGCCGCGGAACTCGACGCGCGCGCCCGCGGTGCCCGCGCCGTCCGCGCCGGCCCCGGAGGCTGCGGCGGCCGCCGGCTCGTCGGGCTTCCTGGCCGGGGGGAGGGTGGTGGACATGTCGGTCAGGACTCCTTGCGGGAGATGGCGAGGGCGGGGGAGGGCGTCCGGGACCACGCCCGGGAGCGGGTGCGGGGCTCGGCGGACGCCGCGGGGGTGTCGGTCCCGGCCCGCGAGAGGGCGAGCAGCAGCAGCAAGGTGACGAGGAGGCTGAGGATGGAGACGGCGACCGACATCCGGGCCTGGGACCCGGAGATGGAGACGATCCACACGGCGAAGGGGCGGAAGCCCAGCAGGGACGCGATGGTGAACTCGCCCAGCACCAGGGCCAGGGTGAGGAAGGCGGCGCCGGCCAGCGAGGTCCGCAGGTTCGGCAGCAGCACGCGCAGCACAACGTACGGCCAGCTCGCTCCGCAGCTGCGGGCGGCCTCGACCAGCGTCGGGACGTCGACGGCGCGCAGGCCGGCGTCGAGCGAGCGGTGGACGAACGGCAGGGCCAGCACCGTGTAGGCGAGGACCAGGACGAACGGGAACGACGGGTTCTGCACGGCGATGAACGTCTGGTACAGCGGGGTCCGCGACAGGTGGTCGGGGCCCCAGCGCAGCACCGTGGTGATGCCGGTGACCAGGGCGATCGGCGGGACCACCAGCGGCAGCGTGCAGACGACCTCGACGAGCGGCCGCAGCTTCGGGGAGCCGAGCCGTACGGCGATCAGTGCGGGCACGGCGAGCAGCAGGGACAGCACGATGGTCGCGGCGGCCAGGCCGAGGGAGAGCAGCAGGCTCTCGGTGAAGCCCTCGGCGGAGAGCAGCCGGGTGTACGCCTCGAAGTCGACGCCCTGCCCGGGGACGTGCACGGTGAACACGAACGAGGCCAGCAGCGGGAGCAGGAAGTACGCGCCCGCGAGGACGAGCACGGCTCCGCGCCAGATGCGGGGTTTCATCGCAGCCATCGGGCGCTCCGTCGCTGAAGGGGCAGGTGGACCGCCATGACGAGGGCGGCGATCAGGATCATGTCGAGGCCGAGGGCGAGCGCCACGTTCTCCTGGCCGGTCAGCACGTTCCCGGACAGCGCGTCCGCGATCTTGAGGGTGACGAGCGGTACGGAGCCGCCGACGAGCGCGGCGGCCGTGGCGTGCGCGGCGAAGGCGGTGCCGAAGAGCAGCACGAACCCGCCGAGGAGGGAGGGGGCGAGCACGGGCAGGCCGACGTGCCGCCAGAACTGCCAGGTGGTGGCCCCGTTGTTGCGGGCCGCCTCCCGCCACTGCGGACGCAGCCCGTCCAGTGCGGGTACGGTCACCAGCACCATCAGCGGGATCAGGAAGTACAGGTAGACCACGGTCAGGCCGGTGAAGGAGTACAGGTCCCAGCCGAGCGCGGTGAGGTCGGCGAGCTGGGTGACCACGCCGGAGATGCCGACGGTGGCGATGAACGCGAACGCGAGGGGCACGCCGCCGAAGTTGGCGAGGACCCCGGAGGCCGTCAGCGTCACGCTGCGCAGGGCGCGCGAGCGGGCGGTGACGACGGCCTGGGCGATCAGGACCCCGAACAGTGCGCCGAGCAGCGCGGTCAGCGCGGAGAGCTGCACGCTGCCGGTGAGGGAACCGAGGTAGGGGCCCTGGAGGGAGCGGGCGAGGTGCTCTCCGGTGAGGCGGGTGGCGCCACTGGCCGGTTCGGTGCTGGTGACGGCACCGAAGGCGATCGCGCCGAGCGGGAGGCCGAAGCAGATCCCGGTGAAGGCGAGGAGCGGGAGGGCGGCGAGCCAGGTGCGGGGGCCGCGCCGCCGGCGGCGGGCAGTGCTGCCGCCGGCGGTCGTCCGCTCCGGGTGGGAGGCGGTGGTGGAAGCGGGCATCAGGAGAGGGCCTTGTCCCACTTCTCGGCGAGGGTGGCCTTGGCCTTGTCCAGTTCCTCGGAGGCCGGGAAGGACGGGGTGCCCTGGGTCTGCGGGAGCTTGGCGGCGGCGTCCTTGTCGGCGGTGCCGTCCTGGGTCATGGCGGGGAGCAGGACCGGGCGGGCGTGGCCCTTCAGCCACAGGTTCTGGCCCTCGGTGCTGTAGAGGAACTCCATCCACAGGCGGGCGGCCGCCGGGTTCGGGGCCTCCTTGTTGATGGCCTGGGAGTAGTACTGGGCGTAGACGCCGTCGGAGGGGACGACGACCTTCCAGTCGATGCCCTTGCCCTTGAACTGCTCGGCGTAGCCGGCGTTGAGGTAGTCCCAGTCGATGGAGATGGGTGTCTCGCCCTTCTCGACGGTGGCCGGGGTGGACTCGACGGGGATGAGGTTGCCGCTCCTGCGGAGCTGCCCGAAGAAGTCGATGCCGGGCTGGATGTCGGCGAAGGAGCCCTTGTTGGCGAGGGCGGCCGCGTAGACGCCGCCGAAGGCCGAACCGGACTTGGTGGGATTGCCGTTGAGGGCGACCTTGCCCTTGTACTCGGGCTTCAGGAGGTCGGCGAAGGTCTGCGGGCACGCGGCGATCTTCGCGGCGTCGCAGCCGATGGAGACGTAGCCGCCGTAGTCGTTGTACCAGCGGCCGTCGGCGTCCTTCTGGCCGGCGGGGATCTTGTCCCAGGCGGTGACCTTGTACGGGGCGAACAGGTTCTCGGCGGCGCCGCTGCGGGCGAAGGCGATGCCGAGGTCCAGCACGTCGGGGGCGCGCTTCTGGCCCTTGCGGGACTTGACCGCGGCGATCTCGTCGGAGCTGGAGGCGTCCGGGTTCTCGCTGTTGACCTTGATCTTGTACTTGGCCTCGAAGGCCTTGATGATCTCGCCGTAGTCCGCCCAGTCCGGCGGCAGCGCGATCACGTTGAGCTGCCCCTCCTTCTGCGCGGCGGCGACGAGGGCCTCCATGCCCCCGAAGTCGGCCACGGAGGTGGCGGCGCCCGGCTGAGCCTTGGTCTTGCCGTCGGCCGAGGCGCCGGCGGTCTGGTCGGGGGCGGCGCCGCACGCGGCGAGCGAGGTCAGCGCGGCGGCGGCGAGCAGGGCGGCGGCACCGCGGCGGACGGCAGCGGAGGAACTGAGCACGGTCTCTCCTGGAGACTGAGGCCTGGGCGGGGGTTCACTTGTCTGAACAAGTCGGCTCCAGTTCGCCCTGCCCCACTGGACGGACGGTGAACGGAGCACGACCCTCCGGGCACGACTCGACGAAGAGACGAGATTGACCGAAAGAAGTCGTGACACGTAGGCCGGCGACTGCTCCCGTGCTTAGGCTGATCGTGGAAGCTGACGGTGGAACACGACGCCAGGGGAACGACCGGAACAGGGGGAGCGCTGCGTGGACACGAGAAGGGTTGCGGGCACGGTCCGGTATCTGGAGATCGCCGAAGCGCTGCGCACGGCGATCCTGTCCGGCGACTACCCGATCGGCGCCCAACTCCCCTCGGAGAGCGACCTGGCCGCGCACTGGTCCGCCTCGCGCGGAACCGTCCGGCAGGCCGTCGCCACCCTCGCCGCCGAAGGGCTCATCGGGTCCCGGCAGGGCGCCCGCCGGATCGTGCTGCGCCACGAGCGCCGGCACAGCTTCGGCGAGCTGAACAGCTTCGCCCAGTGGGCGCAGGGACTCGGTCAGGAGGTCACCAGCCGTTTCCTGGACCGCACCCGCCGCCCGGCCACCGCCGAGGAGGCGGAGCGGCTGGCGCTCGCCCCGGGCACCGAGATCCTGGCGGTCCTGCGGCTGCGACTGCTGGACGGCCGGCCCACCATGGTCGAGCGGACCGCGTACGCCGACTGGGTCGCGGCCGCCGTCGAGGCGATGCCGGACGACTGCCGCTCCGTCATGGACGGCCTGGCCGCGGACTCCGGGGTCGCCGCCCACTACGGCGAGCACCTCATCGACGCCCTGCCGGCCGGCACCGAGGACGCCCGCCTGCTGGGGATCCGCCGCGGGAGCCCGCTGCTGCGCCAGCGGCACGTCTCGGCCACCCGGACGGGACGCCCCATCGAATGGTCCGACGACCGCTACCGGTCGGGCAGCGTCACCTTCAGCGTGAGCAACTCGGCGCAGACGGCGCCCCTGGAGCGCCGGACGGGCGACCTGTGAGCGCTGGCACAACCGGCGCCGTGGCCCAGGGTTGCAGCCCCGCAGCTGCTCCAAGACCGGGTAGATACCGGGATTCCACAGCAGTCGGGTGCAGGACTGCTCACCCCCTCGAGGCGGGACTCCGTGGCCGCCCCGCCTTTACATCGTGCGCCAGACCGTCCAGACGGAGAGCGGCGACAGCGATCCTTCAACGGCCTCCAGTTGAGCGCTCCATTCCTGCAACTCCATGTTCTGGGCCAGCACCACGGCTGGTGCAATTCCCCATCGCAAGATCGGAACAGCACCTGCAGCAGCCAGTCGACCGACCGCCGAGCGCACCGGTCCGGGCACCCGTCCGTCCGACCGGAGCCACATGGCCCCTTCCAGTACGGCGACATCGGGAATGGCAGTTCTCCACTCCCCGAGCAGTCTCAGGATGCGCCGGGCGTACGGGTCGGCTCCGGCGGCGTAGCAAGCGTAGGCTCGCGCCAGTGTCAGCACCATGTCGGGCTCCCAAGCCTTGGCCGCGCTGAGGAGGTCTTTGGGAGCGCGCGAGCCCAAGCGGCCCAGGGCTACGAGCTCATCCCATTCCGGAGAGGGCGCGGTCGAAAGTGGCTCTGCCCGGACTACTTCTTCCCGTACGTCGAGCGCGAGAGGAAGGAAGGGGTGGAGCGGGAGGGTCAAGCCGGTGTCAGGCAGGGATGCATAGGCTCCCCAGGTGGGCTCGGCCGACTGCACTGCCAGCATCCATTGGTCCGGGCTTTCTGCGGCCTGCGCGGATACTTCGTCCTGGATGCATCCATGAACCACTGCTCGCCGCGGGCGCGAGCCGAGTCCCAAGACCGAGTATCCCGGAATCCCTTCCCACAGGCAGGTCGGTATCTCCACCCTCAGCGGGACGGCCCCGTGCCCGACGGTGCCCGGCAGTTGCACGCTCCTCGTGAGGCCGTCGAATACTTCTACGACAGTCGACCAAGAACCCCAGGGTAGATCGATCCTCACCTCGACGTAGCCAGGGGCGACGTCGACCCGCGGGTTCTCCATGATTTGCCGCAGAGAGCCTGTCGCCTGACCCACAGTAACGCTGGGAATGTCCACCAGCGGCCCGGCTAGTTGCCCGGGACCGCCATCCGGTAGAACTATTGAAATCGCACTTCTCGGCGCTTGAGGAGATCCGTGAATCACCGCCGATACACCTTTCGATGTTCCGGTGGCGAAGGATGTGGCAACACCCGAAGCTAGCTCCATGAGGCGCTGCCGGTCGTCGTATTTTCCGAAAAATAGAAGACCTCCTATCTCCGGTGCGACATGAACCTTGACTGGTAGATCCGCCAGGGTCGATTTAGCGTAGACATTGAGATCTTGAAGCGGAGAGAAGGTTACCTCACCTGCGGAATCTACACTTCCGACGAACACCCATGTACGGTCATCACCGTCCGCCTCCGATCTGTGGACAACATCGAGTCGCTGGAGTTCGGCAGGGCCGAGGCCACCGCCTGTCGGCCTCAGACTCCCCGAACCCGCCCTGCCCCGCAGCCGGGATGGCGATCGTAGGTTGAAAGTGATCTCGCTGTCCGTGTCGTCGATCCGCACGCGACGTTCGGCCGGTTTAATTCTGCGTGAATTGTCTTTCAATTGGCATATCACGCTCAAGTTCGTACCGTGAGGAAATCTGTTCTCGAAGGGAACATGAATCGCCTTGCTGGGGGGCACAGGAGCCTCTCGCCGCCAGTATGGTGCATCCTCCACCTGTACGTGAATGGCCCCTACTTCTTTCACCGCCGAGGCCGGCTTTACACCTATGGACAGTCGCGCCGCCGGAGCCGGCGGCAGGTGGAGAGGCGGCACCCTTCGCGCCGTACCGGCGCCGTACACCTCAATCCCAGGGTGTTGGTTGATTCGAGGCCCTTTTTCCCATGCGGCCGCCGCGACCTCGGGGCCGACGATCTCGGTGACTGCCGTGCGCAAGTCAATACTGACCTCACCGCTGTCGAAATCCAAGTGGAGGACACGCGCAGGAGGGTTTTGCGTATCAATCACAGGGAGCAGGTTCTTGAGGAATACACCTCGGCCTTCTATCTCGACCGCCCGCTCCCCCTGTTGACAGGCAAAGCAGAAGGCCAGCGTGTTCTCCTGCCTAGCATTGAACCCCTCTACCCCGGTATGCATCCCGGCTCGAATTCGGGATCGGAGGCTTTCGCTGTACGGCAAATTCTGACATCCATCCACAACGAGCAACTGTTCCGGGAATTTCATAGAGCGGAACAACTCGATGTATTGCTCGATACCGAGATTCGACATCGCTCTCATTGAGGCTTCCCTGGTGACGAACAGCCTCTTCGTGGAAGGCTCATATAGGCCGTGTCCAGACAGGAAGACGAAGAGATGACTGCCAGTCTTCTCGCGAAGCAGGGCCACAGAATCCCATATGCGATACTCGCTCGCATCACACCACGGGATCCCCTCTCCAAGCGATTCGAGGAAGGACAGACTGGATGACGTCGGCTGAGCATGCAGAAGGATATGACCAGCTGGAACCCCGGCTCTCCGCAGCCAGGCCACCGCTTCGCACGCATCTCTCACTGCACCGGTCAGATTCTGTATTTTGGGGTCGTCGTATGAATCGATCCCCACGACCAGAGCCCAACTGTCTGCATACGTGTTCGTCATGGCCAACGCTCGCCGATCAATCTGTAAGTTCGCTCGTGGGACCAGTAGGCACTATGTGATTCCGGGAACGGCACTCCGGCGTCCACCTCCTCGTCGTACACGCCGTTCGCCTGGTCGAAAACGGGCGCCGCACAGAAGGACAGAAGATCCGCCCGGTTATAGATGTTGAGCCACGGCATGAAGGGCTTCACTGAGCCGCCGGGTCGCAGCGACTCCAGAGCGTCCAGTAGATACAAATAGGAAGCCTGCGAACCCGCCGTAACCAGCAGGTCAACATGCGGAGCGCTCTCACCGGACATGAGATCCACCATGGCGATCCCGCCGAGGCTGTGACCCACCACAACGACAGGCCCTTCCGAAGGCGCCGCAGAGATGGCGTCGGAAAGGTACTTCCGGACCGCCTCACCCCGGCGTATATAGAAGGCCACATCACGGATAAAGTCAGAAAACGGGTCCATTAGCTTGGCCCGGTTCTCCCTTGCCGCGGCACTGCCGACGCGTAGCGCCAGTGGCCCGACGGTCTTCCAGAGCGCTCGTGTAACGATCCCCCTACTCGGAGCACCGGACAAAGCGACGCCGACAGCGGAGACCAACCGCGTTCGCTCGTCCCCGGAGACCGCAATCGGCGACAGCCGCGAAGGGGAAGTCATCCTCTGGTCGCGGAGGATCCAGGCCACAACCGATCGGGAAACACATTCCAGCAGCTCCTGGTCCGCGGCATCACCCACGGATTGAGCGGCGCCGATCAGCGCCTCGGATTCACGCACCGACGCACCGGCCGAGCGAAGCTCTTCCTGCGCCACTCCGGCCTGTCGCATCACCTCCGCGGCCACGTCAAGCCCGTCCAGCCTCTGCTGCAGGTCGACTTCCGCAGGTTGACCGCCAATCACGGGCTCCATCAGCTGCGGAGGTGCAGCGGCAAGGATGCGCAGTTCCAGCAGTGGATCGTCAAGGAGCAGCCCCCAGGATGCCGGGGCGCTCTCGCCGTCCTCCTGCCCACCGTCGACCACCGCCGAGCGAGTGCGTGCACCCGGTGCAGGCAGAACTGGTGTCACATCGAGGTCGGGAGGCCCGATCTCACGGCCCCAAGGAGGTCCGCATACGCACTCCCCGCGGATGCCCAGCCACCTTGATGCACCAGAACGCACCCGCTCCAGAGTGGGCTCAAGCCCTTCACGGACACCTGTGCCATGCACGAATATCATTGAGCCTTCCATTACCGCTCCTGAGCGTCGCAAGAATTCCGAAGGGTTCTACCCCACCACCGGTTCACGGCCTACTCGTTCGACACGCGGCATCAGACAAGACCCTTCCAGTTTGCGGCCTACGCAACTTCTTGTCCATGGCCTGCAAGCCTTCTGATCATCCGTCGACCCGACTCGGATCTGCGATGCACATGGAAGGGGGCGACAGACGGGAGCGGGCATCGTAAAGTTGAAACCCCTGCAAAGATGTTCAATGCCAGGAGATGTGAAGGTTGTGGAACGCGGCACTTTTGCATTGGAAATAGCAGGCAGCAGCAGCGGATACTCGGTCAGGGTGGAGTCCGGAGCGCGGCATCCCGTAGCACACGATGTTCCGTTGAACACAGAAACCATCAGAGAGCGATCCGCGGCGCTTCAGATCGGATTTCGCCCAGCGCCGACGAAAGATAGATCTCTGCAGGGCACCTTCACCATGCGGGGACTGCCCGCTCAGGAGATCGGCGATGAGCTCTTCGGCGCGCTCTTCCCCAGCAACATTCATCGGCTTTACTCGGAACAGCGGAGACAAGCAGCCGCCCGAGGGGAAAAGTTGCGAATCCTCCTTCGAATGAACGACCCCGAACTGGCGGTACTGCCTTGGGAGTTGCTCCACAGTCGAGAATTCGGGTACCTCTGCCTCGAGGACGAGGTCGTGCGCTGCGTCGCCCTCCCCCGCCCCCTGGGGCCGCTGTCGGTGCAACCTCCGCTCCGGGTGACGGCCTTGGCCTCCGTGCCGCCCTTCGCGAGGCCCTTGGACCTGGAGAGCGAGCAACGCAACCTGAAGCGGAGTCTCGGACAGCTCACCAAAGGTGGCATCGCGCAACTTCGTTGGCGCAACGTGCGGAACTGGACCAAGATGCAGGACGAGTTCACTTCGGCCTCCGGCGGCTGCCACGTCCTTCACTACCTCGGACACGGCGAATTCGACACCTCGGTAGGGGCGGGCGCGCTCGTCTTCGGTGACGAGCGCGGCCGTAAACGGCTCATCCACGGCGATGCCATGGGGCAGGCCATCGGGCAAACAGACCCGCAGCCGCAGCTCGTTGTTCTGAACGGGTGCGAAACGGCGAAGGGGAGCCACGAGGAGCTCTTCTCCAGTGTGGCAACAGAGCTGCTCCGGTTCGTCCCGGCTATCGTCGCCATGCAGTTCATAGTGTCCGACACAGCGGCAATCACCTTCTCCCGCTACTTCTACCAGGCGCTCGTGGGCCTCGGCCGTCCGATCGATGTGGCGGTGCACCAGGGAAGAATCGCGATGTTGCTGGGGAACGACGAAAGCCTCGAGTGGGCGACACCCGTGCTCTACGTGCGCGATGACAAGGATCCCCGACTGTTCGACGTTGAGCGGTTGGTGCCACAGCATGAGAGGACGGTCGAGGGTGTGCGGCTCGACGAAGAGCGACTGATCGCAAACAAAGCATCCAAGGACACGTCCATCAGCGGAAATCCCGTGCTGATCCAGAGGAGACAGGAAGGGGGGCCTGCCAGCGAATCAGGATCTCACACACCCAGTGACTTTGAACTGGTCTTCCCCGGACCTCGGAGCGGGCTCATCTACATGCATCGCAAGAATGACACGTACGGCGTCCCCTGGGGTGCTCCCTGCCTGATCGAGCCGGATCTGGGAAAGGTCGACGCAGTGGGCATGGTGGAGAGCAAGCTCGGTGAGGGTCACAGCAGCCTTGAAGTCGTGGCCAGGACCGGTGAGGAGTTGCGTTTTTTGTGGAACGACAGCAATCAGAAGAACAATTGGAATCTGTCACCGGTACCGATCGCCGGTAGAGCCGCCGGTAATCCGGTCCTCATCCAGACGAAGCGCGGTCACCCCGGCGATTTCCTGCTGACGTGCCCTGCGGAGGGCGGAGGCCTGATGTTCCTGCGTCGTCGAAATGACATGGGTGGCTACCCGTGGAGCACACCTTATGTCTTCGCCACGGCCCTGGGAGAAGTTGCCGCAGTCGGGATGATCGAGCGTGATTTGGCCGATGGTCGGATCAGTCTGGAAGTCGTTGCCAGGAAGGGGGACAGGTTGAGGTTCCTCTGGAACGAGACCTTGGATCCGACCGACTGGCACGAAGCGGCGAGCACCATCGCGGTTGGCGCGACGGGAAATCCGGTCCTGATCCAGGATCGGATGGAGCCCGGCGACCTGCTGCTGGTGTCCCCTGCCGCTGGCGGCGGGTTGATGTTCTTGCGCCGCAGGAGCAAGGTCGCTGATCAGCCGTGGAGCGAGCCTTACTTGATAGCGCAGGAGCTGGACTTCACCGCGGTGACCATGATCCAGAGCACTTTCGGCGGGGTAAGCGGGAATCCGGGGGCCAATCTGGAACTCATCGCCCGTGTGGGTGACTCATTGGAATTCTTCTGGAAGGGGCCGGGGCCGGAGTCCTGGAATCACCTCGCCTTCGGCCCCCGGCACCCGCTGGTGGAGTGGGCCGGATCCCCAGCGCCTCCGACTCCTTGACCGGCGCTTCCCCTCCCATCTGGGCCTGTCGCGTCTAAGAAGGGCGGGGCTCGCAGCCTCCCAGGGAATCGACGGCGCCAGCGGCCTCCACAACATCTGCTTGGTCGACAACAGAGCACCAGCCCCCAGCAGGATGCGGTCTGAGGTCGTGCTCTCCGCCACAAACACCGCTCCCGTCTGTACGGATACTTCCCCGGAGGCCGGCGGCACGACACCGGTCCGAAGCCGAACGGCCTCGTGACACATGGCGAATCCCCCAGATGCGCGGGCCTGTTCGGGTCGATCGTGGACCGCTCGACCCCCGCGCAGCGGGAGATGCTGCGGGTCAGGCTGGCGGGGCGATGCGGCCGTCGCGCAACTCCACTACGTGATCGGCGAGTTCGATCAGGACCGGGTCGTGGGTGGCGACGACGACGGTGACGCCCTCGCTGCGGACCACCGCGCGCAGCAGCTGCATGATCGAGCGGCCGGTCTCGGAGTCGAGCTGGCCGGTCGGCTCGTCCGCGATGATCAGCGCCGGCTCGTTGGCCAGGGCGCGTGCCACGGCGACCCGCTGCTGCTGGCCGCCGGAGAGCTCGCCGGGCCGCTGTTCGGTGTGCTCGGCGAGGCCGACCAGGGCGAGCAGGGTGCGGGCGCGCTCCTCGCGCTCCTTCGCCGGCAGGCCCCGCATCCGCATCGGGATGCCGACGTTCTCGGCCGCGGTCAGGACGGGGATCAGGCCGAAGGACTGGAACACGAAGCCGATCCGGTCGCGGCGCAGCGCGAGCAGGCCCGCCTCGTCGAGGTCGGCGAGGTCGGTGCCGTCGACGGTGACGGTGCCGCCCGTCGGCGCGTCCAGGCCGCCGACCAGGTTCAGCAAGGTGGTCTTGCCGGAGCCGGAGCGGCCCTTGAGGGCGGTCAGGGTGCCGCGCGCGACCTCGAAGGAGGCCCCGCGCAGGGCGTGTACGGCGCGTTCTCCGCTGCCGAAGGTGCGGTGGACGTCGTCCACGACGACCATGGCCGGCGCCGTGACCGTGACCGTGGTGGTGGCCGTGGCTTGTGCGGCCTCTGCGGCCTCTGCGGCGGCAGTGGCTGCACCCCGCGCGGCAGGCGGCACCACCGGTTCCGGTTGCTGATGCTCAGTCATGTTGCCTGCTCCCCCTGCGAATTCGGTCCGCGAGCGCTTCCGCGAGTCATGTCCGGATCGCCCGCCCTCCGAATTTGTTCATCCGTCACCTAGTTCACGCAAGTCCCTTCCGTGCCACGACCAGATCTGACAACATCATCCGCTATCCGGACCCAATGGTCCGGAACGGGGGAGGAACACAGCACATGCTCGGCTTCGTCGTGCGCCGGCTGCGCGGGCGACTGCCGCTCGCCGCCGCCGTGCTGCTGACCGTACTGATCGCCACCACGGTGCTGACCGCACTGACCTCGTTCACGCGCGGCGTGGGCGACGCCGGATTGCGCCAGGCCCTGGCGGGTCCGGACCGCGTCCGGACCACCGTCCTCGTCACCGGCGGACACCCCTCGTCCGCCCGCGGGAAGGACGACGCCGCCGTGCGCACCTTCGGCGGCGCGCTGTTCGGCCGGCTCCCGGTCGACGTCGAGAGCGCGGCGCGCAGTCGCGCGTACGGGCTCCCGCGCGCGCACGACCAGGGCACCGAGGCGGCCCTGACCCTGCTGGCCTCCCTCGACCGCGGGCGGGCCGTCCTGGTCGCCGGGCAGTGGCCCGGAGCCGTTGCCGCGCCCGGCGGGCCGGTGCCGGTCGCCGTACCCCAGCAGGCGCTGGCGCGGCTCGGGCTCACCGCGGAGTCGCTGCCGGGCGAGGTGCGCCTGGACGACCGCTACGGCGGCGCCCCGCTCACGGTGCGGGTCACCGGCGTCTACCGGGCGGCCGACCGGAACGCCGCCTACTGGCGGCTCGACCCGTTCGGCGGGCGCGAGGTCCAGGCCGGCACCTTCACCTCGTACGGCCCGCTGCTCGTCGACGACAGCGCCTTCACCGCCGGCGGCCTCGTCCAGGACGGCCGCGCCTGGCTGCTCACCCCTGACTTCACGGACGTCCGCACCGCCGAGACGGAGGCCCTCGCCGCCCGTGCCGCGGACACCGCGGCCCGCCTCAAGAGCTCCGCGGAGCTGACGGCCACCACCGAACTGCAGGAGTTCCTGGGCGAGCTGGAGTCCGGGCGGCGCGTGGCCCGCTCGGCCGTCCTCATCGGCGCGCTCCAGCTCGCCGTCCTCGCCGCGGCCGCCCTGCTGCTCGTCGCCCGCCTGCTCACCGACCGGCAGGAGGGCGAGCGGGTCCTGCTGCTGGCCCGCGGGGCGTCCCGCGGGCGGCTCGCCGTCCTCGGCCTGGCCGAGTCGCTGCTGATCACCCTGCCGGCCGCGGTCCTGGCCCCGCTGCTCACCCCTCCGCTGCTGCGACTGTTCGGCGGGTTCGGCCCGCTGGCCCGGGTTCCGTTCGACACCGACGGGGACCCCCGGCTGCTGTGGCCGGCCGCGGCCGGCTGCGCCCTGGCCTGCCTGCTGCTGATCACCCTGCCGGCCGTGCTCCGCGGGACCGCGGCAGCCGCGCTGCGCCGGGCCGGACGCCGGCAGGCGATCGTCGCCGGCGCCGCCCGCTCCGGAGCCGACCTGGCGCTGCTGGCCCTCGCCGTCCTCGCCTACCGGCAGGTCGCCCGGTACGGCGGCGACGACCCCTCGGCGGCGGGCGGGGCGGCGGCCGCCGGCGGCGGGGCAGCGGCGGGCGGCCGCCCGGGCGTCGACCTCCTGCTGGTCGCAGCTCCCACCCTGGCCCTGTGCGCCGGCACCCTGCTGGTGCTGCGGCTGCTGCCGTTCGCGGCGCGCCTCGGCGGGCGGATCGCCGCCCGGGGCCGCGGGCTCGGCCCGGCGCTCGTCGGCTGGCAGCTGGCCCGCAGGCCCGGCCGGGCCACCGGCCCCGTCCTGCTGCTCGTCCTCGCCGTGGCCAGCGGGGTGTTGGCCGTCGGGCAGCACACCGCCTGGACCGCGTCCCAGCGCGACCAGGCCGAGTTCACCACCGCCGGCGGGCTGCGGATCTCCGGGGGCGGGCTCGCCCCGATGGGCCAGGGCGGCCGGTACGCGGCCCTGCCCGACGGCGACCGGATCATGCCGGTGGTCCGCAACCCGCAGCAACTGCCCGGCGGACGGACGGCGCACCTGCTCGCCCTGGACGCCGCCACGGCCGCGGCACACGTCCCGCTGCGCTCCGACCTGCGCGGCGGCCGCCCGGTGCGCGAGCTGTTCGCCCCGCTGGCCGCCGCCGCGCCCGCCACCGGCGGCATCCCCCTGCCGGGGCAGCCCCGCCGCATCGACCTGGACGTCGCGCTGCGCGCACCCGGCGACAGCGGGAACCCTGGGCTCGGGCTGCTGCTCCGCGACCGGTTCGGGCTGACCCACCGCACCCCGATGGTCCAGCTGCCGCCCGGAGACGGGGCCACCGTGTCGGTGGACCTCGGGACGCTGACCGGGGCGCCGCTCGGATCCGCCGCGACGCCGCTGAGCATCGTGGGGGTCGTGGTGTCGTACGTTCCCGCGGGCGACCGCAGCGGCTTCGGTGCGGGCGAAGGGCCCGTCGTCGGCGGCGAGTTGGCGGTGCGCGGCCTCGCCGTCTCCGACAGCCGCGACGGGCCTGCCGTCCCCGTCCCCGCTCCCACTCCGCCGCCGGGCGCCGCCGCGGACGGCTCCGGCTGGACGCTGACCGCCCCCGTGCTCCCCGGCACCACGGCCGACCGGAAGCCGGCCGGGGAACTGCTGCCCGCCGACGGCGACGGCTCCGCCTGGGTGCGGCTGCGCTACCGGGGCGGCTTCGACGCCTCGGGCGGGGTACAGCTGGCGCTCGCCCCGCCCGGAGTGCGGCCCGTGCCCGAAATACCCGGGGTCGCCACCCGCGCGTACCTCGCCGGGGTGGGGGCGGCCGTCGGTGACCTCGTCCCCGTCCCGCTGGGGCCGGTCACCGTGCCGGTACGGGTCACCGCCGCCGTCGGCTCCCTCCCCGTGGCCGGCGACACGGCCCTCGCCGTCGACCTCGGCTCCCTGGGGCGCCTGCTCGCCGGGTCCGGGGCGCGGGAGCTGCCCGCCCCCGCCGAGTGGTGGCTGCCGGCCGCCTCCCCCGGCGACCCCGCCCCGGCCCGGGCCGCCGCCGCACTGCGATCCGGATCGGGGGCGCAGCACGTGGTGGTGCGCGAGGAGGTGGCCGCCCGGCTGCTCCGGGACCCGCTGAGCGCGGGCCCGCAGGCCGCACTGGCCGCCCTCGCGGCGGTCGGCGCGGTGCTCGCGGCGATCGGCTTCGCCGCGGCCGGCGCTGCCGCCGGCCGGGACCGGGCCCGGGAGTTCGGCGTACTGCTCGCCCTGGGGGCGTCCCGGCGGAAGCTGGCCCGGACCGCTGCCGCCGAGGGATTCCTGCTGGTGGGGCTGGGCAGCGCGGTCGGGGTCGGGCTGGGCGCCGCCCTCGTCCACCTGGTCGTACCGCTGGTGGTGCTGACGCCCGCGGGGCGGCGGCCGGTCCCCGAGGTGCTGGTCGGCCTGCCGGCCGGCACCACCCTGCTGCTGGTGGCCGCCGTCGCCGCGGCCCCGCTGCTGTCGGTCGTGCTCGCAAGCCGGGGCCGGGGCGGCAGTGCGGCCGCCCGGCTGCGCCACGTGGAGGAGGAGTCGTGACCAGGGACGCAGCGGACCCGCAGGACCACCCGACCGACGGCGCACCCCCCGCCCCGGGTCCACAGGACACCACCGCCGACCGGTCCCCCGCCCACGCGCAGCCGGACGCAGCCGCGCGGCTGATCGAGGGAACGCGGACCGGCGACAGCACGCGGACGAGCGAAGGGATCCGGCCGGACGACAGCACGCGGACGACCGACAAGCGGCCGAGCGACACAACGCGGCCGGCCGCCGCAGCCGCGCGAACGGACGCCGCAGCCGCGCGAGCGGACGACGGGACGCCGTCGGGCGACACCGCGCGGCCGGGCGACGGAACCCGGGCCGGCGACGGCACTCGGACGGCCAGCAGCAGGCGGACGGACCGGCCACCGTCGGGCGACGGCACTCGGCCGGCCCACGGGTCGCGGGCCGACGGCGGGGTGCGCACCGGCGCCCCCGTCGGGGCCGTCGGGGCCGGGCGGGCCGTGGGGCGGGAGGTCCGGCCCGCGCGCTGGGTGGCGACGCGGCTGCGGGCGGCACCGCTCGGCGTGCTGCTCGCCGCCGCCCTCGCCTTCACCGCCGTCCTCCTCGCAGCAGCCCTGCCGCGGGCCCTGGACCGCGGCGCCGACCATGCGCTGCGCGCCTTCCTCCACGACCGCGGGCCCGGCCCGACGAGCCTGCTCGCCACCTCCAACACCCAGCTCGGGCCGCAGACCCCCGAGGCCCTGGACGCGGCCCTCGTGACGCTCCTCCAGCGGACCGGGCCGGTCTTCCGCGTCGCCCCGACCGGGCCGGTCCACGGCACCCGGGCGGTCCGGGCGCGCAGCCTCGCCAACCCCGAGCTGGCCCGCCCCGAAGGCGTGTCGCCCAAGCTCAACCTGCTCCACCTGCGGCAGCCCGCCGCGCACGCCCGGCTGGTCGCGGGGCACTGGCCCTCCGGCGGCAGCCCCGAGGGGCCGGTGCCGGTGGCGCTGTCCCAGCAGGCGGCCGACACCCTGAACGTCCGCCTCGGTACGGTGCTCGAAGGCACGCCCGACCTCTCCGGCCACCCGCTCACGGCCGAGGTGGTCGGCCTGTACGCGGCCCACGACGAGGACGACGCGTACTGGACCGAACTGCCCTGCCTCACCCGCGCCTGCGCGAACCTCACCCCGGACACGCTCCCCAAGAAGTTCTGGCAGACGGCCGCCCTCGTCGGACCCGACGGCATCGGCCGGCTCGGCCCCTGGGGCGAGGGCTCCGAGGACTTCTGGCGGATCCCCGTGGACACGGCCGTCCTGCGGGCCGACCAACTGGCCGCCGTCAAGAAGGAGGTGGCCTCGTACACGGTCGGGCGGACCGCCTCCGAGCTGGCGCGCGCCACCGGCAGGGACGACCTGCGCATCACCTCCCGGCTGCCGCAGCTGTTCACGCAGGCCGAGGCCCGCCAGCAGGCGGCCGCGCCGCTCGCCGCGATCGGCCCGGCCGGGGTCGCCGGGGTGGCCGTCGTGGTGTTCTGTCTGGCGGGGGCGCTCGCCGCCGACCGCAGGCAGGCCGAGCTGCGGCTGCTCCTGGCCCGCGGCGGCTCCCGCACCGGCATCGTCGGCCGGTTGCTCGGCGAGGGCGCCGTCACCGTCGTGCCCGCGGCCGTGGCGGCCACCGCCCTGGCCGTCCTGCTGCTGCCGACGCCGCGGTGGGCGGGCACCCTGCTCGCCGCCGCGGCCGCCACGCTCCTGGCCCTGCTGGCCTTTCCGGTCCGGGCGGCCGTCCTGCTGGCCCCGCCCCGCCCACCGGCCCCGCGGCGCCGGCTCGTCGCCGAGCTGCTGGTCCTCGCCGCGACCGCCGCGGCTACGTACGAGGTCCGCCGGCGCGGGATCGCCCCCGCCGGGCAGGGCACCGACCCCCTGCTGGTCGCCGCTCCGCTGCTGCTCGCCCTGTCCGGCGGACTGCTGCTCGCCCGGCTCCAGCCCGCCGCCGTCGGGGTGCTGGCCCGGACGGCCGGGCGCGGGCGCGGGCTGGTCGGCTTCCTCGGCCTGGCCCGCGCCGCCCGTGGCGCCGGGGGCCGGACCCGGCCCTCCGCGCTGCCGCTGATCGCGCTGCTGCTGGCGGTCACCACCGGGGGCTTCGGGGCCACCGTGCTGGACGCGGTGGATTCCGCCCGGGTGCGGGCGGCCCGGCTGGCCGTCGGCGGCGACGTGCAGATCTCCGCGCCCGCGGGCTCCGCCGTCCCGGAGGCGATGTCCCGGGCCGCCGCCGCGCTGCCCGGCGTACGGACGGCGGTGGAGGTGTGGACCGACGACGACGCCTTCGTGTTCGGTACCGCGCAGGGCTCCACCCAGGTCACCGTGGTCCTCGCCGACCCGGTCCGGTACGCGGAACTGGCCCGGACCGTCGGGCGCGGCCGCTTCGACCCGGCCCTCCTGGCCCCGCCCTCCCCGGGAGCGGGCGCGGGCGGGGGCGGCGCGGGCTCCGCCGACGCCCCGGTGCCGGCGCTGTTCAGCAGTGCGCTGGCCCGGCTGGCGCCGCCCGGCGGCGACTCCTTCCGGCTGCACCTGAACTCCGGCGGGGAGCTGCGGATCCGGGGCGCCGCCGTGGTCGACGGCACCCCGGCGAGGCCGGACGGCGGCGGGGCCGTGGTCGTCCTGCCGGCCGGGCAGGCCACCGCGGCCCTGCCCCGCAACCCCCGCCCCGACCGCTGGTACGCCACCGGCACGGTCGATGCGGACCGGCTGCGGGCGCTCGTCCGGGACACCGCGCCGGCCGGGCAGGCCGACGGGTTCCAGGTGGCGACCAGCGCCGCCGTCGCCTCCGGGCTCGGGCAGGACCCGCTGCAGCGCTCGGCGGGCCGGCTGTTCTGGGGCTCCCTGGCCGGGGCCGTCGGCTTCGCGCTGCTGGCGGTGCTGCTGACCCTGGTGCGGGCCGCCCCCGAACGGGCCGCGGTACTGGCCCGGCTGCGCACGATGGGCCTGCGCCCCCGGCAGGGCGTGGGGCTGATCCTGGTCGAGGCGCTGCCGCAGGCAGTCGGCGCGACCGTCGGCGGTGCCGTCGCGGGACTGGCCTGCGTGGCCCTGCTGGGGCCGGCCGTGGACCTGTCGACCCTGGTCGGGGCGCCGGTGCCGACGGGGCTGCGGCCGACGGTGCTGCCGGTGCTGTCGCAGGCGTCGGGGCTGGCCGCGCTGGTGGCCCTGGCGGTGCTCGTCGAGGCAGCGGTGTCCGGACGGCGACAGATCACCACCGAGTTGAGAGCGGGAGACCAGCGTTGAACACCGACCAGCCGACCTACGAAGAGCTGCGGCAGCGGGCCCTGGCGGCCTCCGGGCCGCGGGGCCCGGAGGCCGGCACGGCCATCGCCTGCGACCGGCTCGTGCGCATCTTCAGCACCGACGGGGTCGAGGTGCAGGCGCTGCAAGGTCTGGAACTGACCGTGGCCCGCGGTGATCTGGTGGCGCTGGTCGGAGCCTCCGGCAGCGGCAAGTCGACCCTGTTGAACATCCTGGCCGGGCTGGACGTCCCGACGGCCGGCACGGCCACCGTCGACGGGTACGACCTGCTGGAGATGTCCGCGAAGGACCGGCTGCGCTACCGCCGGGAGGCCGTGGGCTTCGTCTGGCAGCAGACGGCCCGCAACCTGCTGCCGTTCCTGACGGCAGCCCAGAACATCGGCCTGCCCCTCCAGTTGGCGGGCCGCTCCCGGGGCGGGTCCCGGCGGCGGGCGGCCCGGGTGGCCGAACTCCTCGACGCCCTGGGCATCGGCGACCTGGCGGGACGGCGGCCCGCCGAGCTCTCCGGGGGCCAGCAGCAGCGGGTCGCGATCGCGGTCGCCATGGCCAACGATCCGGCGGTGCTCCTGGCCGACGAGCCCACCGGCGAGCTCGACTCCGAGACCGGGTCCGCGGTCTTCGAGGCGCTGCGGACGGTGAACCGCGAGCTCGGCGTCACCGTGGTCGTCGTCACGCACGACCCGCTCGTCGCGGGCGAGGTCCGCCGTACGGTCGCGATCCGCGACGGCCGGACGAGCAGCGAGGTCCTGCGGCGCACGGTGACGGACGAGCACGGCGCCGAATCGGTCAGCGAACGCGAGTACGTGATGCTGGACCGCACCGGCCGCGTGCAGCTGCCCCGGAAGTTCCTGGAGGCGCTGGGCATGGAGCACCGCGTGGCCGTCGACCTGGCCGCCGACCACATCGCCGTGCATCCCGACGACGCGTCCTGAGGGCCCCGCCCGCCCCGGGAGCGGTGCGGGCGGGCCTCGCGGCCCGCTCGGCCGCCCGTCACTTCCGCAGCCCGGGTGTCGTTAGGGGCCACGGGGTTGACTCTGGGGGGCGAAGGGATGAAGGAATGCGGCAGTTTCCTCTGGAGATGCACGGCATGGCACCCGGCCGGGTCGTCGAATGGCGGTTGCGGTCCACGGCGGCGGGGCCCGAGCCGGCCGCGGAGGGGGCGGGCAGGAGGGCCTCGTTCAACCAGGACAAGCACTTCACGGTCGCCGAGCAGAGCCGGGGGGCCGACGACCCCGTCGCGTCCTGGATCGCGGTCACGTTCGAGGTCGCGGGGGCCCTGGACGAGCCGGCCATGACCCGGGCCCTGCTGGCCTTCGTACGGCGCCACGAGGTGCTGCGCTGCGAGTTCCGGCGGCTCGCCGGCGAGCTGGCGTGCGAGCCGATCGCCCCGGACGAACTCGCCCTGTCCACGGTCCCCGTGGCGGCCTTCGACAGCACGCAGGCGCTGGTCGGCTTCCTGTCGGAGCGGTTCAAGCGGAGCATCGACACGCTCTCCTGGCCCCTGTTCACGATGGGCGCCGTCCTGCGCGGGGACTCCGCGACCGTGTACCTGGCCTTCGACCACATCGTCTGCGACGGCCTGTCCATGCCGATCGTGGTGCAGCAGGTGCTGGACGCGTACGAGGCCCTGATGCGCGGCGAGGAGGTGGGCGACGGGCCGGAGCCGAGCTACCTCGACTTCGCCGAGGAGCAGCGCCGCCGCTACGCGTCCTTCACCGACGACGACGAACGCCTGGGCTACTGGAAGGAGTTCGTGGCGCGCGGCGGCGGGGAGTTCTTCCCCCGGTTCCCCCTCGACCTCGGGGTGGAGCCGGACCGGATGTACCCGATCGTCAACGAGGCCTCGCCGCTGCTGGACGCCGGCGAGACCGAGGTGTTCGAGAAGGCCTGCCGGGCCGTGGACGGCAAGGCGTTCATGGGGGTGCTGGCCGCGATGGCCGTCTGCCTGCGCGAGGCGGGCGGGCCCGGGGTGTACCGGGGGTTCATGCCGGTGAGCGAACGCGGTCGGGAGGGGTGGGAGCGGTCGGTGGGCTGGTTCGTCAACACGATGCCCATCGAGTTCGACGCCTCGCCCGGCCGGGACTTCGCCCAGGTGATGGCCGGGGTGCGGGGCGCGTTCGGGGAGATGATGGGCCATCTCGACGTACCGTTCGTGCGGGCGTGGCAGTTGCTGGCACCGGTGGAGTTCGCCGCCCGCTCGTGGCCGTACCCGGTGAACTTCTTCTCGTACATCGACACCCGCAAGTGCCCGGGCGCCGAGCGGCACGAGGACTGGCGGCCCGCCTCGCACGTGTGGTCGGCGCGGGCCAACGGCGTCTGCTCCTGGTTCCAGCGGGACGCGTACGGGCTGCACATGAACTCGATCTACGTGGACACCCCGGCGGCCCGCCGGACCATGGCCGGGTTCCAGGAGGCGCTGCGGCGCACGGTCCGGGAGATCGCCCGGCACGGCTCCTTCGGGCGGCCGCTCGGCCTGGCCGCGCCCCGCGGGCCGGTGGGCGCGGCACTCGGCGTGAGCGGGTCCGGGCGCGCCCACCCCTGACGGGGTCCGGGCCGCCGCGCCCCTCCCCCGCCCGCTGCCTCCGGCTCCCGCCGCGCTCGGGCTCAGGGGTGGTGGGCGGCGGCCCGGCGCAGCAGCAGGTCCCGTTCGCGGGCGTTGCCGGTGAGGGAGGCGGCGCGTTCGAACTCGGCGCAGGCCTCCTCGCGCCGGCCGAGCCGCTCCAGCAGGTCGCCCCGGACGCTGGGCAGCAGGTGGTAGCCGCGCAGCGCGGGGTCCTGCGCCAGGGCGTCGACGAGCGGGAGCGCCGCCCCGGGCCCGTCGGCCATCGAGACGGCGACGGCCCGGTTGAGTTCCACCACCGGGGAGGGGGTCAGCTCGGCAAGCCGCCCGTAGAGGGTGGCGATGGCCGCCCAGTCGGTGTCCTCGTAGCGGACCGCGCGGGCGTGGCAGCCGGCGATCGCGGCCTGCAGGGAGTACGGGCCGCTGCCGGCCCGGGACAGGGCCTCGACGCCGCGGCGGATGAGCAGCCGGTTCCATCTGGCCCGGTTCTGGTCGGCGAGGAGGACGGGCTCGCCGCCGGGGCCGGTGCGGGTGGCGGTCCGGGAGGCCTGGAACTCCAGGAGCGCCGCGAGTCCGTGGACCTCGGGCTCGTCGGGCATGAGGGCGGACAGGAGGCGGGCGAGGCGCAGGGCGTCCTCGCAGAGGGCGGGGCGGAGCAGATCGTCGCCGGCGGTGGCCGCGTACCCCTCGTTGAAGACCAGGTAGATCACTTCGAGGACCGAGGCGAGCCGCTGTTCCCGATCGGCGCCGTACGGCACCTCGAAGGGGACGCCGGCCTTGGCCAGGGCCCGCTTGGCGCGGACGATGCGCTGGGCGACGGTCGACTCGGAGGTGAGGAAGGCGCGGGTGATCTCCCGGGTGGTCAGCCCGCCCATGAGGCGCAGGGTGAGGGCGACCCGGGCGTCGGCGGCGAGCACGGGGTGGCAGGCGGTGAAGATCAGCCGCAGCAGGTCGTCGTCGATGTCGTCGGGCTCGGCCGGCTCGGGGGGCGGCGGCACGTCGTCGAGGGTGCGGCCGACCTCGGCGAGCTTGCGGGCGTAGGTCTCCTTGCGGCGGACGAGGTCGATGGCGCGGTGTCTGGCGGTGGTGGTCAGCCAGGCGCCCGGGTTGGCGGGGACGCCCGCCGCGGGCCACTGTTCCAGGGCGGCGACGAGGGCGTCCTGGGCGAGCTCCTCGGCGATGCCGACGTCGTGCACGATGCGCGCGACGACGGCGATGATCCGCGCCGATTCGATCCTGAACACCGTCTCGACCGCCTGGGCCGTGTCCGTTCCCGTCACGGCCACCCATCAGAGCAGCCGTGGCGGGCCGGGGCAAACAGGACGGCCCCGACCCGGGCCCGGCGGCGGTTCCGCCGGCCGGCGGCCGGCGGCCCGGTCAGCCCTCGTCGATCTGGCGGACCTCCAGGCCGACCGTCCACTCCACGGGGTGGACCTCCAGGAACCGCTTGGCCCACTCCATCGCTTCGGCCATGTCCTTGGCCTGGAGGAGGGCGTAACCGCCGACGACCTCCTTGGTCTCGGTGAACGGGCCGTCCGTGTAGCTCAGCTTGCCGCCGGACCAGGTGACCCGGGTGGCCTCGGCGGTGGGACGCAGCCCGGCGGTGTCCAGCATGACGCCGGCCTTGGTGATCTCCTCCAGGAGCGCGGCCATGCGCTGCTCGAACTCCGGGGGGAACTCGGTGTCGGCGGGGAGGTTCTGCTCGTCGATGCGGACCAGCGAAAGGAAGCGCGGCATGGTGACTCCTCGATCGGAAGGGCGGGGGCTGTCCCCGCCTCTCACCCCTGCGTCGAACCGGAGGAGGCGGAATCGACACCCGCGGAGGTTCTTCTTCGAGATTTTCTCCGGACCGGGTGCGGCGGGCCGGTCGGCGGCACGACCGCTGCGCGTGTCGGGCGGGGCGCGAGCGCGGTCAGCGGCTGTCGCCCGACCAGTCCCAATGGCCGGGGTCGGACGCGCGGCGGCGGTAGTGGGACCGGCCGCCGGCCCCGTAGCGGCCTATCTCCGTGGGAAGGGCGGCCTCCTCGGCCAGCCGGCCGGGGCTCCAGCCCGTGACGTCGAGGAGCAGCCCGTCGAGGGGGCCGCCCACGAGCTCGCCGTAGCTGCGGCCGGGGCGCGGGCCCGGGTCGGGATCGTCGTGGTCGGCGCCGTACACCCGGCGGCGGAGCATCCTGTCGTCCATGCCGCCAGCTTCACAGGCACCACTGACAATGCGGTGCCCATCTGGCCGAAACGGGTATGGGTGGGATAGGTGCCTGGGGCATGTAATGGGTCCAGGCGAACACCGGAACTACGGACTGCGCTTACGAGGTGCTGCATGTCAGAGACCGTGGCCTTCCCCCAGGACCGAACCTGCCCCTACCACCCGCCCACCGCCTACGATCCGCTGCGCGCGAGTCGGCCGCTGTCCCGCGTGACCCTTTTCGACGGCCGGTCCGTGTGGGTGGTCACCGGACACGCCGAGGCGCGGGCCCTGCTGTCCGACGGCCGGCTCTCCGCCGACCGCCGGAACGCCGCGTTCCCGGCCCCCACCCCGCGGTTCAAGGGGCTTCAGGACCGCCGCACCGCGCTGCTCGGCGTGGACGACCCGGTGCACAACGTCCAGCGCAGGATGCTCATCCCGAGCTTCACCCTGAAGCGGACGGCGGCCCTGCGGCCCCGTATCCAGGAGACCGTGGACCGGCTGATCGACGACATGGTCGCCCGCGGCCCCGGGGCCGAGCTCGTCGGCGCCTTCGCCCTGCCCGTGCCGTCGATGGTGATCTGTTCGCTGCTCGGGGTCCCGTACGAGGACCACGAGTTCTTCGAGGGGCAGTCGCGGCGGCTGCTGCGCGGGCCGGACATCGCCGACGTGGAGGACGCCCGCACCCGCATCAACGCCTATCTGGCCGATCTGATCGAGCACAAGCGGTCGGTCCGCGGGGACGGCCTCCTGGACGAGCTGGTCGAGCGGCGCCTGGAGACGGGCGAGACCGACGTCGACGAGCTGGTCTCGCTGGCCGCGATCCTGCTGATCGCGGGGCACGAGACCACCGCGAACATGATCTCTCTGGGCACCTTCACCCTGCTGCGGCACCCGGAGCAGCTGGCCGAGCTGCGCGCCGACCCGTCGCTGCTCTCGGCCGCCGTGGAGGAGCTGATGCGGTTCCTGTCGATCGCGGACGGCATGCTGCGGGTGGCCACGCAGGACATCGAGATCGGCGGGGTGACGGTCCGGGCGGACGACGGGGTGGTCTTCTCCACCTCCGTCATCAACCGGGACGAGGCCGCGTTCGCGGAGCCCGACGTGCTCGACTGGCACCGCCCCGCCCGGCACCACGTTGCCTTCGGCTTCGGCGTCCACCAGTGCCTGGGGCAGAACCTGGCCCGCGCCGAGATGGAGATCGCGCTGGGCACCCTCTTCGCGCGACTGCCCGGGCTGCGCCTGGCGGCCGAGCCGGACCGGATCCCGTTCAAACCCGGCGACACCATCCAGGGCATGGTCGAGCTCCCGGTGACGTGGTGAGCGGGGTGCCGCCGCGGCGCACCACCGTCGGCATCGACACCTCCGTCTGCATCGGCGCGGGCCAGTGCGCCCTGACCGCTCCGGACGTGTTCACCCAGGACGACGACGGATTCGGCCAGGTCCTGCCCGGGCGGGAGGACGGCCACGGCAGCCCCCTGCTGCGCGAGGCGGTCCGGGCCTGCCCGGTCTCGGCGGTCGTCCTGCGCGAGGACGGCGAGGACAGCGAGGACGGCGAACACGGCGGGGACTGACGGCGGCGGATACGCCGGGACGACGATCCGTGGAACGCACCGAGCCCCGCCGAGTGGGTCGGCGGGGCTCGTGGCCTGTGACGTCGGCCCCCACGTGAAGCGGGGTCGGTCGGAGGTCAGTCGAGGGGCATCACGTTCTCGGCCTGCGGGCCCTTGGGGCCCTGGACGACGTCGTACTGAACCTTCTGGTTCTCCTCCAGCGCCCGGAAGCCGGACGTCTGGATCGCGGAGTAGTGGACGAACACGTCCGGGCCGCTGTCGTCCTGCTGGATGAAGCCGAACCCCTTCTCCGAGTTGAACCACTTCACAATGCCTGTAGCCATCGGTCCTGATCCTTCTCAACGTTCCACGCGGGCAGCACGTACGGTGCCGCCGTCCCGATCCTGCCCACCCGCCCCCCGGATCACACCCCCGTGCGGCCAACCGGGGACCCGTCGAACACCTGCCCGCCCCGGCGCGGCCGGGGCGGGTTCACCCGGAGGCTTCGGCGCCACCGTCGGCGGCGGCGGGCGACAGCGCGGTGGCGCCCGCGGGCCGGAGCGCCGGGGCCGCCGCCGCGGCGCGCCGCCCCCCGCTCATGCGGCAGCCCAGGCAGTCGGCGTGCCCCGTGCGGGCGACGTCGTCGCGGATCCGCCAGTCCCGCGCGGAGGCGGGCCGGGGGCCGCTCGGCTTGCCCCAGCCCGCGAGGTGCAGCAGCCAGGTGACGACCGCGGCCACGACGACCAGGCCCAGGCCGAGCCAGATGCCGGGCGTCCAGCCCGTGCAGAAGGCCGCACCTGCGGCCGCGGAACCGAGTACGGCCAGCGCGGTGCCGGTCCAGCCGGCGACCGTGTGTCCGAGGTCGACGTCTCCGTGCGCGCTCATGGTTCTCCCGAAGTAGGCTCAAGACAGGAAGGCTTACCTCGCGAGCTAAACATCTGACCAAGGAAGTATCTCGCGAGCTAAGTAACTTAGATGCTAAGGAGTCTTTGCGTGCAGGGCAAGACCCGCCCCCCGGCCACGGCCGGGGAGGCGATCTCCCGTATGGACCACTACGTCGCCCTCGGCCTGATCGGCCAGCAGGAGGTGGCGCAGCTGCTGGGGCTCAACGTCACCGACCTCACCTGCCTCGGGCACATCCTGGGCGCCGGGGACGAGCCGCTCTCGGCCGGCGACCTGGCCTCGCTGGCCAACCTCACCACCGGCGCGGTGACCGGCGTCCTCAACCGGCTGGAGCGCGCGGGGTACGCGAAGCGGCAGCCCGACCCGACCGACCGGCGCCGGGTCCGGGTGGTGGCCGATCCGGTGGCGACCCGGCGGGTGGTGGAGGCGTACGAGCCCTTCTACGCCCGGCTCGCCGCCCTGTTCGACGAGTATTCCCCCGACGAGGTCGCCGTCATCGCCGACTGGTTCACCCGCGCGGCCGCCGAGGCGCGGGCGCACCTGGACCGCCTGCGGTCCGGCGTGCTGGCCCCGGCCGGCCCCGGGAGCCCCGGATCCCCCGGCGGATCCGCCGGCCGCGAAGAGCCCGCGGACCCGTCGGACCCCGCAGACCCCTCGGCCCCCGGGCGCCTGCAGCCGCCGATGATAAAATTCCCCTTTTCGTGTCCCACGGAAGGCTCTGCATGAGGAACCCGTCCCCCTACGGGCGTTTCGGCGTCAGGCCCGCCGCCAAGGCAGCCCGGGCGACCCCGAAGGGCGGTGCCGGAACGGGCGCCGGCAGCACCGCCGGCAAGACGCCCCGCACCCCCGCCCTGCAGGGTGAGTTCGCCGTGCCCGAGCCCGACACCCCGGCCCTGCCGCCCGTGGAGTCGTTCGCCGAGCTCGACCTGCCCGCCGAGCTGCTGCGGACGATGGCCGAGTCCGGGGTGGAGAAGCCGTTCCCCATCCAGGCCGCCGCCCTGCCCAACGCGCTGGCCGGCCGGGACGTCCTCGGCCGGGGACGGACCGGCTCCGGCAAGACGCTTGCCTTCGGCCTGGCCGTCCTCGCGCGCACCGCGGGCCGGAAGGCGGACCCGAAGCGGCCGCTGGCCCTGGTCCTCGTACCGACGCGCGAGCTGGCGCAGCAGGTGACCGAGGCCCTCGCCCCGTACGCGCAGGCCCTCGGGCTGCGGATGTCCACGGTCGTCGGCGGGCTGTCGATCGGCCGGCAGGTGAGCGCGCTGCGCACCGGCTCCGAGGTCGTGGTGGCCACCCCCGGCCGGCTGAGCGACCTGGTGGGGCGGCGCGACGTGCACCTGGACCGGGTGCGGATCACGGTGCTCGACGAGGCCGACCAGATGTGCGACATGGGCTTCATGCCGCAGGTCACCGAGATCCTGGACCTGGTGCACGCCGACGGGCAGCGGATGCTGTTCTCGGCCACCCTGGACCGCAACGTCGACCAACTGGTGCGGACGTACCTGAAGGACCCGGTCTCCCACTCCGTGGACCCGTCGGCGGCCACGGTGACCACGATGGACCACCACGTCCTGCACATCCACTCCGCCGACAAGGTCACCGCGGCGACCGAGATCGCGGCCCGCGAGGGCCGGGTGCTGATGTTCCTGGACACCAAGCACGGCGTGGACCAGTTCGTGAAGCACCTGCGGGCCATGGGCGTACGGGCGGAAGGGCTGCACAGCGGCAAGTCGCAGCCGCAGCGCACCCGGACCCTCGCCCAGTTCAAGGAAGGGACGATCACGGTCCTCGTCGCGACGAACGTCGCCGCGCGCGGCATCCACATCGACGACCTCGACCTGGTCGTGAACGTGGACCCGCCGGCCGACCACAAGGACTACCTGCACCGCGGCGGCCGTACGGCCCGGGCGGGCGAGTCCGGCAAGGTCGTCACCCTGGTCACCCCGAACCAGCGGCGGGACGTCGTCCGGCTGATGGCGGACGCGCGGATCCGGCCGACCATCACCCAGGTCCGCTCCGGCGAGGCCGCACTGAGCCGGATCACCGGTGCCAAGGCCCCCTCCGGGGTGCCGCTGTCCGGCGCCGCGCCGACCGACGCGAAGGGCCGCCCGTCCGGCTCGGAGCTCGGCTTCCGCGGCATCGGCAGCCGGCCGGGCCGCCCGGGCAAGGGCAAGGAGTCCCGCAAGACGGCGGAGGCCAAGGCGCTCGCCGAGGCGCGCCGCGCGGCCCGCGTCCGCCGCGGCCGCTGACGCCCCCGACGCGGGCGCAGGCAAGGCGTAGGCGTAGGCGTAGGCGTACGGGACGACGAAGACGAGCGGGTGCGGGGGGCTCCCCGAGGGCCGCACCCCCCCGCGGCCCCCCGGGCGGTATTTTGGGGTTGGGGGTGGCGACACCCACGCCCCACCCTCGACCCCCCCCCAC